>DASRER010000020.1 GCA_035651995.1 Terriglobales bacterium
CGTCAGGGTTTCCCCCATTGCGCAAAATTCCCCACTGCTGCCTCCCGTAGGAGTCTGGACCGTGTTTCAGTTCCAGTGTGGCCGTGCGCCCTCTCAGGCCGGCTACCGATCATCGCCTTGGTGGGCCGTTACCCCGCCAACCAGCTAATCGGCCGCGACCCCCTCCTCGAGCGTCTTACCCCTTTGGTCCGCAGGAATTTCACCCGCGGACGTTATGCGGTCTTAGCCCCGGTTTCCCGAGGTTATCCCCCACTCGAGGGTAGGTTAGTCACGTGTTACTCACCCGTTCGCCACTGTACTCAGGGATTGCTCCCCTTTCTCGTTCGACTTGCATGTGTTAGGCACGCCGCCAGCGTTGATTCTGAGCCAGGATCAAACTCTCGTTTGTAACCTGTTCGTCTCCCCGACGGGAAGTCTGAGAGACATACCACGCGGACAAAACCCCGGCCGAAGCCGGAGCGGAATTCCGCGCAGTTTACATATTTGTGAGATCGCTCGGTGCGAACCGAGCCTTCCACCCCGGCCTTGCGGCGCGGGGCATCTCACGACTGGCACGTTCAACCTGTTGTCAAAGACCGACTCGCCTTACGCCTGAGCGGGGCGCTTCAGTCCGAGCGCGATCGCGGCTGACGCCGGACCGCATCCTCGAAACTTGCCATCAGCGACACAGCTGGGACCAGCCGTATGTGGTGGCAAACCCTACAAAAGTACCGCGAATTGCTGCTGGCTGTCAACGCGCCGAAGCGTGGAAAACCACGGCCAGCAGTGGAAAACCAGATACCCCCGCTCATCGCTGAATAAGGGCATCGCGATACGGCCTCGACCGGGCGGCGGCCCTGCTGACTGCAGGCGCACGGCGCCGGAAGGCACTTGGAAGTCTCTCAAAAGATCGCTGGAGGTCTTGCGAATTACCGCTCGAACCCTTCGAAAGCCCAGCTTCCCTGAGAAAGCGCTTTCGAATGCTGACCCGCGGGACGCGCCTGGGGTCAATTTCAGGTGGTCATTATCAGATGCCCGAAAGGGCGCAGGGATTCAAAATCCCGCTGATAAGCCGCCAGATTTTCAGGGTGGCTACCGCTTCGATACCGCTCGGAAAACAGCTCGCGTTACCTGTGGCCACAGCCCAAATGTCGAGTTCTTTTATACCACGCCGGTGTCGACCGCGCAAGGGCGGTTCCCCGCCGAGGCACAGAGGAAACAAGACTTACCGCGGATTCACGCGGACCAGCGCGGACTTGTGAATTCCTTGTTTCTGATCCGCGGGTATCCGCGTTGATCCGCGGCAGGTCCTTAGGGAAATTCCAAGGTCACGAAGCGTGCCGGCGCGTTGCCGATGTTGGTCACCATGTGCGAGACGCCGGCGGGCACCCACCTGATGTCACCGGGCCGCATGTGGACTTCGGTTACCGGCCCACCGTGCGGTTCGTTTTTGAGATGCAGCGCGCTTACGGCGATGACCAGGTGCGGCAGCTTGTGCGTGTGGTGCGGCAGCATGGCGCCGGGATTGATTGTAACTTCGCTGGCCTTCACGCCGTCGCTGACCATGAGGACCTCGGTCATGGCGCCGCGTCCGACTTCGAGGCCGCGCGCGTCTTCCTTCTTTGCCGCGGCGGGCTTGTCCTTTGCGCCCTGCGCGGCGGCGCTCTCACGCTGCGGCTTGAGCACCTCGACGGTCACGTTGCGAAAGGGCGTCGAGGCGTTGTTGATGGCGCGATGGGCGAAGCGGCCCGGAGAGAAATGCGCTTCGCCGTCGGCCAAGTGCAGGCGCTGCTCGGGCCTGCCGGCGGGGGCGTTGGTGACGTCGGCGGCGCCGATGGCCACCCAGAAGTAATCGCGGTCGTGCTGATGCATGAGCGTGGTGGCGTGCGGCGCGACCTCAACCTTGAACACGCGCACGTATTCGTTTTCGAGCGCGAGGTGATGTGAGGGCTCGGCGGTGAGCGGAACGGGAGTGGCTTGCTCCCTCTTCGATTTGTCGCCCTGGTCGATGGCGGAGTAGAAAGCGCAGCCGGTGGAGACCAGGAGCGCAGCAAGGATCAGGGCTGCGATCGAACGCTGTGACATGTCGGGATTGTACAGAAGCGAGTGACCACAGGCGCGACAGCCCGGCCGTGGACGGCTGGGCCCCTTCGCCGTTTACTGGAACACGATCACGATGAAACGCGCCGACTTGTCACTCACGTTGGTGAGCTGATGGGCGATGCCGGCGGGGATGTACTCGACGTGTCCGCTGGCGACTTTGCGCAGGACGGCGCCCTTGCCGTCCACCTTGTCGGAGAGCTGGTAGTCGCTGACGGCGACCAGCATGTGGTCGGTGGCGTGAGTGTGGTGCGAGGTGATGGCGCCCGGGCCCATGGTGACGTCGGAGGCGCAGAAGCGCTGGGTGCAGAACAAATAGCCCTCGGTGACGCATGCGGTCTTGCTGCCGGGATTGCAGTAGCGGGAGGTCGGCTGCCTGGCGGGCTTGGCCTCACCCTGCGGCTCCTTCATCTCGACGTCGGCGGCGCGGAAGGCAGTGTTGGCGTCGTTGTGGACCACGTGCGCAAACGGCGCGCCGGTGACCAGGCGCGTGTCGGCAACCTTGAATTTTCGGGTAATGGGCGCTTCGCCGAGGCGCGTGGCGGTGGTTTGTCCGTCGACCAGCTCGACGGCGACATACTCGCGCTCGTGACGATGGAGCCCGGTCTGCTGGTGCGGCGGGACCTCGGCGATGAAGGCGCGGATGCGCGCGTTCTCGAAGGTCAGCTGGTGGTGCGGCTCGGCTTCGACCGGAACCGGCGTGGCCGGCGTCTGCGCCACGGCGATGGCGCCCAGCAAGAAGAGAACAACGGCGAATCCCCGCATGGCGGGGGATTGTAAATCAGTGGCTAGTGGACAGTGGACAGCAAAGGGCTTACCGCTTCCGGGCTGTCCGCCGCCGGCTCCCGGCCTTGCGCTTTCCGCCTTGCGCGTTGCGCAGCGATTGCAGAGCGAAGCGCCGATTGTGCCATGGCTATCCGCTTTTCACTCTCCACTATTCGCCGCGTTCAGATCTTCCACCACAGATACGCGACCGACGCCGCCAACAGGCCGCCGGCGGCGGCGCCGATCCAGAAATTCTGGGCGACGGTGTTGGTCGTCTTCATGATGCGGCGGTCGTTACCGATGAGCACGAGGAAGGCGAGCGTGGGAATGAGGCAGAGGCCGGCCAGGATCATGGCCCAGTAGAGCGCGTGCACCGGGTTGATGGGCAGAAAGGCCGCGGCGCCGGCGACGAACATGCTCCCCGAGATCAGCGCGTAGAAGCCCTTCGCCTCCCAGGGATTTTCGCTGAGGCCGTACTTCCAGCCGACCGCCTGCGCCAGGTCGTAGCACATCGAGGAGACGAGCACGGGCAGGGCCACCAGGCCCGATCCGATGATGCCGATGGCGAAGACCAGCGTGCCCCAGTCGCCCACGGCGGGACGCAGCGCCTCGGCAGCCTGGCGCGTGGTCATGTCGGCGGGATGCGGCAGGCGCAGCACCGCGCCCGCGGCGACGATGATGCTGAACGCAAGCAGCGTGCTGACGAGGGTGGCCAGGTGCGCGTCGGCGCGCGAGGGCTCGTGCCCGGGGTCGCTGCGCGAGCTCACCTGCCAGAGCAGGATGTAGGGCGTGAGCAGCGAGCCGAACAGGGCGACGATGGCTTCCACGTAATCGGGCATGGTGCGCACGTGCGGCACCAGGATGTCGTGCAGCAGCTTCGCCGGCGCCGGCATGACGAGAAACGCGGCGACCATATAGAGGTAGAGCGGCGCCGAGATGAGCACCAGCGCGCGCGTGATGCGCCGGTAATCGTGGAAGATGAGGATGTACCACACCGAGAACGCGGTGCCGGCGACGAAGTACATGCGCGGCTGGCGCAGGATGATGGCGAAGCCCTCGGAGACGGCCATGGTGTCAGCAATGATGACGACCAGGTTGGTGATGATGGTCACGCCGGCGCCGATGAGCGCCCAGCTGCGCCCGTAGTTGTCGCGCACGATGTCGAGCAGCCCCTGCCGCGTTTCCGTGCCGATGCGCGCGGCAACCTCGAAGATGGTGAGCAGGAACGGCACGCACAGGATCACCACCCAGAGCACCGAGCCGCCGAAGGCCGCGCCCGCCACCGTCGCCGTCACGACGGCCGAGGGATCGAGGTCGGCCGCGCCGGTCACCAGGCCGGGCCCAATGCGGCGCAGCGAGGCCAGGATTTCGCGCCCCGTACCGGGCGGCGGCTGCGCCTGGGGGAAGCGCACCACGTTCGAGGGCGGCTTCGCCTGCCCTTTAGGGGATCCTGGGGAGTTCACTCTGAAGGTCTCGCTCGATGCGGCGCTCGTGCCACAAACGCAGCGGGCGGCTGTACGTGATGATCCCGAAGGCGGTGATCGCGGCCAGCAGGAACCCGCTGCTGATGCCGAGGAAGAACTTGCTGGCGCCGGTGCGCGCGATGATGGCGATCACCTCGGCATTCGCCGGCGTGACCAGCAGGGCCACGGCGAGCACCCACATGCCCAGGCCGGCGAGCAGGCCGGTGACGTTCTTGGCCCAGCGCCCGCGGGCGTGGTACTCGGCGAAGAGCGAGAAGCCGTAGGTCACCAGGCCGACGATCACGACGAAATTGCCGATCAGAGAGATAGCTGTTCCCGCGTCCATGGGTGGTAGGACGCGAAAAGCTCGTTTCGCGTTTCCCGTTTCGCGTTTCGCGCAATTGTGCGGGCGGCGGAGGTCAGGCCGGCGCAGTGTGCTGGCGTGCCGACGGGCGACGGCGCCGGTCGCTACATCGTGAACCGCGGTTTTCGAGTTTCAAGTTTCGAGTTTCACGTCGCTGCAGCCGGCGACAGGAGGGGCGGCAGGCTTGCGATGGCTGCCGCCGAGGGGGCGCCGCTTCACGAACTGGAAACTCGAAACATGAAAATCGAAACCGCTGCTCGTTCCCCGCTCTCCGCGAGCGGCACTTAGCAGTTAGCAGTTAGCAATTAGCATTTGGCCCCTGAACCTCCGAAATGGAATGAAAAACCAACGGCAAAATCCTCCGCTTCGTCCTTGCTGGCCGGGACGGACCTGACGGCCAAATGCCAATTGCTAAGTGCTGAGTGCAGGAACGGGCAAATGGTTGATCCGCTCCTCGAGAGCATCCGGCACCGCGCCGAAGCGGCGCTGCCGGCGATGAAATTCGGCGACGGCGGCGGCCAAATCGTCGGCGTCGAAGTCGGGCCACCAGCGCGGCGAAAAAACCAGTTCAGCGTAGGCGGCCTCCCACAGCAGGAAGTCGGAGAGCCGCTGCTCGCCGCCGGTGCGGACAATCAGGTCGACGTCCGGGCTGGGACCGTCGAGGTTCATGGCGGCGCCGAGCACGCGGGCAAAGCCGGCGGGCGTGGCCGCCTCGGGAGTATGCATGGCGCGCGCAGCGGCCAGCAGCGTGCCGCGGGCGCTGTAGTCCACCGCCACGCGGAGGTGGAGCTTTGTGCCGTTCGCCAGCTGCGATTCGGCGCGGCGCATCTCGCGCAGCACCGACTGCGGCAGGCGGTCGCGGCGTCCGATGATGGAGAGCTTGACGCCGTTGGCGCGCAGCTCGGCGACCTCGGAGCGCAAGTACGACTGGAACAGACGCATGAGCGCGACCACTTCAGCGCGCGGGCGCTTCCAGTTGTCACTGGAGAAGGCGTAAAGAGTGAGGGTCGAGATGCCCAGATCGGGAGCGGCCTCGACCACGCGCCGCACCGAGCGCGCGCCGGCGCGGTGTCCCGCCACGCGGGGCAGCCCCTGCGACTGCGCCCAGCGGCCGTTGCCGTCCATGATGATGCCCACGTGGATCATGAAAGAGTCCTTTGTAGAGTAAAGTGCCGAGGCAAAAAAATTTGCGTTTCCGGTACGGCGCTGCGGGCCACGACCGAAGAAGCAGCCCGGGGAGATGGTCCAGTGGTGTTGGCTGGCAGCCAGCAGCGAGCAGCCAGCAGCGATTTATCCACGCGCCACACGGATCAGCGCCTCCATCTCGTCGAGGTAACGCTCCAGCGCTTTGCGGCCCTGGGCGGTGAGGCGGTACTCGGTGCGCGGCACGCGCCCGTCGAAACCTTTGATGCACTGCACGTACTCGGCTTCCTCCAGCTTGCGGGCGTGCACGCTCAGGTTGCCGTCGGTGGTGTTGAGCAGCTGCTTGAGGTCGTTGAAGGTGAGCGCCTTGTTGACCGCCAGGGCGCTGACCATGCCGAGGCGGATGCGCTCGTGGATGAGGCGGTCGAGTTCGCCGGCGGCCGCGGGCATTTCGGGACGCGGCGCGGGCGAGGTCTCGCGCGCAGGACGCGGGCGGCCAGCTTCGGCGCTCCGCGTCCGAAGGGGCGATGTTTCGCGACGATTGAGACGCTTCATAACAAACTCCCTCAAGGCGCTTTCCCTTTTTCCGCTTTCCGCCGGAGCGCCGCCGGTGGAAGAAGCGTTCGCCGGCGCTAGCCGCCGTAGCGCCGGGCAATGATCCAGCCAAAAACGATGTGCAGGCCGCCGAAGCCGGCCGCCATCAGCAAATTCGAGGCGGGCGGGGTGGTGAACAGCGCCAGCGCGCCCACAGCCATGAAGCAAAGTCCCATGACCGGCACCACGCGCACCGAAAATGCTCCCGCGGTGACGACACCGGCGCCGTAGAGCAGCATCCAGTTGCCGGGCAGCAGGTGGCGCATGCCGTGGGTGTGCAGCACGGCGGTGAGCAGGGCGCCGACGGCCAGCGGCGGCGCGAAGCTGAGCGCGAACTGGCGTCCCGGCTCGGAGAAGAGCGGCACCTTGGCGCGGCGCGCCTTTTCGCGCAGAGAAATGATGGCGATGACCAGCGCCAGCAGCGCCTCGGCCAGCCAGATTTCCAGCCAGCGGTCGTCAATTTGGAGTGCGGTCGCGTGCCGCTGGGCCAGCAGCGCCGCCGCCAGGGCGCTGACGCCGAGAGCCACGATGCCCCATCCGGGGACGGCGGTGAAGGCCCCGGCGCGCTCCATGGTCTGGCGGATGTAACGCAGATCTTCGATCAGAGAACCGCGGGAGGGCGGGGCCCCGGCACGGGGCGCGGAGGCCCCTGGCGCCGCCAAGTCCACGGCCGGAGCGTTTTCCGGAGGGTCGGCGACGAGGCGCCGGCGAATGCGGTGTCCGCCGCTGGGCTGGTCAGCCATCGGCGCCTACTATGACGCAGAGTTGGGTGCCTGTCAAGTACTTTGCAATGCAAAGCAAGCGGCCCCGGACGGCGTCTTCCACGCACGGCTGCTTGAGGGCGGCCGGCTGCTCGCCGACGAAGGCGGGGGGCCGCCGGGCCGGCTTCATGCTGAGCACGCCGTCGGCGCCGTCGCGCGCCAAGAGCGCGCGCTCCCGGGGTGACGCCTTCCGAAAAGCGGGAGGAGCGAGAGGAACTAGTACGGATACGGCTCGATCTTCCACTTTTCAAAAACTTTGGCATCGAGGAAGACCTTGAAGAGTTCGGGGTCGAGTTCGCCGTCCTTGACCGAATAGCCGAGGATTTCCAGGGCGCGCTCGGTGGAGACCGCTTTCTTGTACGGACGGTCGCTGGCAGCGAGCGCGTCGAAGATGTCGGAGATAGTCATCATGCGCGTCTGCACGGGAATCTCCGGGGCCGACAGCTTGTAGGGGTAGCCGCTGCCGTTGAGCTTTTCGTGATGTCCGCGCGCGATCATGGGCACGTTCCTGATCTCCTTCGTCCAGGGAATCTGGATGAGGAAATTGAAGGTGTGGACCACGTGCGACTCGATCTGGCGGCGCTCGGAGTCGTCGAGGGAGCCCTTGCGGATGGAGAGCAGGCGCACTTCGTCCATGGTGAGCAGCGGGCGCTCGTTGCCCTCAAAGTCGGAATAGTGGTGCGCGGCGATGTCGAGCAGCGCCTCGAAGTGCCCTTCGGCGAGCACGGTGGGCTCGTTGGATGAGGCGATGATCTTCAGGAAGTCGTCGATCTGCCGGATGTGCTCGGCGGTCTCCTTGTCGAATTCGGCGGTCCTGGCGGCGTACTGGTCGAGGCCCTTCTCCAGAACGTAGTCGAGCCGATTGCGCAGCATGCCGGCTTCGATGGTGCGCTTGACCAGCTGGAAGCGCTGCTGGATGAGCTCGTACTGAGACGGATACAGCTTCTTCGCCTTCACCAGCACTTCTTCGCGCACGCCGACCTTGCCGAAATCGTGCAGCAGGGCGGCGTAGCGGATTTCGCGCATCTGGCTGCGCGAGAACCTCAGGCCGGCGTAGGGCCCGCTGGTGGCGCGGTCTACGGCTTCGGCCAGCGCGACCGTGAGGTTGGAGACGCGGAACGAGTGGCCGCTGGTGGTGGGGTCGCGCGCTTCGATGGCGATGACCGAGGCGCGCACAAAGCCTTCCAACATGGCCTGGATCTCTTCGTAGAGGCGGCTGTTCTCCAGCGCGACCGCGGCCTGGCTGGCCAGCGATGCCACCACTTCCTGCTGATGCAAGGTGTACGGGACGACAGCGGCTTCGACGGCGTCGGCCGAGGTGAGGCGAGAGGCGGGATCGCGCTTGGCGTTGATGAGCTGAATCACGCCCAGCATTTCGCCGTGCTGATTGCGCATGGGCACGGCAAGAATGCTCTTGGTGCGGTAGCCGGAGTCTTCGTCGAACTTGCGATTGATGGTGTAGGGCGCCGCCGGAGGCATCTCGTACGCATCTTCCACGTTGACGGCGTCGCCGCTCAGCGCGACGTAGCCGGCGATGGACTCCTGGCTGATCTCCATGGTGCGCTCGCGGAATGGGAGCGCGACCGAGTCGTTCTGCGCCAGCTTGAAGCGCAACTGCTTCTTCGGCTCTTCCGCGACGTCGGGATGGCCGTCCACGACGGGCAAGGCCTTGTTCTTCGGCCCGGCTTCGGGGATGTCTTCCACCAGGTACAGCGAACCGGCGTCGCTGGAGGTGATCTCGCGCGACTTGGTGAGGATCAGTTCGAGCAGCGTGGCGGTGTCGTGCTCGGCCGAGAGCGCCGCGCCGATACGGTTGAGTTCGTTGATCTCGCGGGTGGCGCCGGCCAGCCGTTCGCTGGCTTCAAAGCGCGTGTGCAGCAGGTTGATGTGGTCGAGCGCGTTGTCCACCAGGCGCTCCAGCAGCGCAGGCGGCGTGCGCCGCGGCGCGTAGGCGTAAACGGCGCCGTCGAGACGCGGATCGCGGAAGCGCTCGTCGGAGAGCGCCAGCACGCGGACGTTCGGCATGCGAACACGCTCATAGTGTTCCGCCAGCAGTTTTTCCGACGACGTGACCACCACCCACTCGCCCTCGCGCAGGTCGTGCTCATCGGGCACAAACTTCATCCGGCGGTAGCGATTCACGCCCGCCAGCGCGTTCTTGCCGGCGTCATCGTGCTCAAAATAAAGGACGCGCGGCTGGTGCTGCGAGGCGGCCGGCGAGGTTGTGGTGGCAACGCTCATGCGTGGCGTTTACCGCCCGCGAGCGGGAAAAACGCAGGAAATCGGGCGGAGACGGGGAACTATAGCAGAGAGATGTCGGGTTCTGAGCGGGTTTTAGGAGGGGTATGGCACTAAGGTAATACGGCGAAGCGTGGGTTTGCCGGCAATTCCGCAGCTCGGCAGTCCGGCAATTCAGTGGCTCTTCCCGTCGCCCGGATTGTGATCGGGCGTGTCGACCTTTTGGGCGAGGGCGTTGGGCGGCGGCGGCGCCATAAAATCTTCGTGGTCGCGCCCGGTGAGGGCCGCTTTCATGAACTGGATCCAGATGGGCAGCGCGGCCAGCGCGCCGGTTTCTTTGTTGCCGAGCGTCTTCTTCTCGTCGAAACCCACCCACACGCCGCAGGTGATCGAGGGCGAGAAGCCGACGAACCACGCGTCGGTGAAGTCGTTGGTAGTGCCGGTCTTGCCGCCGAGCGGATGCTGGAGCTTCGACGCGCTGAACGCGGTGCCGTGCTGCACCACCTCCTGCAGCATGCTGGTCATGACGCGCGCGGTGCGTGCGCTGATGACGTCGCGCACTTCGGGGTAGTCCTCTTCCAGCACGTGGCCTTCGTAGTCGGTGACCTTGCGGATGTAGCGCGGCGAGACGCGCACGCCGTCGTTGGGAAAGGTGCTGAACGCGGCGGTCTGCTCGATGAGCGTGATCTCGGCCGCGCCCAGCACGATCGGCAAATACTGCGGGATGTTCGACGTGATGCCGAACCTGCGCGCCATCTCGATGACCTTCTTCACCGAGACGCTCTCGGCGATCTTCAGCGCTGGAATGTTGCGCGACTGCGCCAGCGCGCGGCGGTAGGTGATGCGGCCTTCGTACTTGCCGTCGTAGTTGTGCGGCGTGTAGGCGCCAGACGCGGTCATGAAGGTGATGGGGGCGTCGAGGACAACGTCATCCGGCGTGGCGCCGTCGTCAATGGCGGTGGTGTACACATAGGGCTTAAACGAGGAGCCGACCTGGCGCAGGGCCTGCGTGGCGCGGTTGAATTTCGAGTCCTGGAAACTGCGGCCGCCGACCATGGCCTTGACGTCGCCGGTGGAGTTGTCCATGGCGAGCAGCGCGCCCTGCACGCCGGAGTCCTGCTCGAGCGAGGCGTGGAGGGTGCCGTCGGGCGCGACCTGCTGGACTTTCACGTAGGCGAGGTCGCCGGGCGTGAGGATTTCCGAGGGGGAGGTGTGGCCGGTCCACTTGATGTCGTCGCGCGAGAGCATGGCGCGCCAGCGCCCGATGCGCAGCGTGGCCTGCGAGTTGGTCGCTTCGAGCACGAGCGCGTTGGTGTAGGCGCCAGGCTCGAGGATCATGTCCCAGTCGGGATCGTGGTAGCTCTCCAGCGTGGGTGGCGCGCCCGACGTCGAGTTCGGATCGGGCGCTGTGAGCACATTGCGCAGGCGGCCTTTCCATCCGTGGCGGCGCTCGTAGGCGGCGAGGCCATCGAGCAGCGCCTGGTTCGCCGCCTTCTGCAGGTCGAGGTTCAGCGACGTGTAGACGCGCAGGCCGCCGGTGTGAACTTCCTCGGCTCCGTATTTCTTCTCCAGGATGCGGCGCACTTCCTCCACGAAATACGGCGCCGGGCCCGCGGTTGACGGCTGCGGATTGAGCTTGAGCGGCGCCGCCTTGGCGCGGCGCGCTTCCTCGGCGGTGATCTTGCCGTCTTCCAGCATGTTGTTGATCACCAGGTTCCGGCGGCGCAGGGCGCGCTCGGGATTGTTGATGGGCGAATAGAAATTCGGCGCCTTGGGCAGCGCGGCCAGCGTGGCCGCTTCTTCCAGCGTGAGATCTTTGGCCTTCTTGCCGAAGTAGAACTCGGCGCCGGCCTCGAAGCCGTAGACGCCGTGTCCGAGGAAGATCTGGTTGGCGTAGAGGGTGAAGATCTGTTCCTTGGTGAAGCGGCGTTCGATTTGCAGCGCCAGCATGGCTTCCTGAATCTTGCGGCGGAAGTTGCGGTCGGGCGAGAGAAACAGGTTGCGCGAAAGCTGCATGGTGAGCGTGCTGGCGCCCTGCGCGCGGCTGCCCGAGGCGATGTCGCGATAAGCGGCGCCCACGATGCGCCAGAAGTCCACGCCCCAGTGGGTCTCGAATTCCTTGTCTTCGATGGAGATGAGGGCGTCGCGCAGCACCTTGGGAAAATCGTTGTAGCCGGCGATCACGCGGCGCTGGAGGGCGAACGAGCCGACCACGCGTCCCTGGTCGTCGTAGACCTCGGTGACGGCGCTGGGGCGGTAACGCTCCAGCTCATTCACCTGCGGCAGTTCGGTGGAGTAAACCAGCAGCAGCCCGGTGAAGGCGCCGACGGCGGCGGCGGCGAGCACCAGCAATCCGAAGACGAAGCGACCGACGAATTTCCGCCCGCCCACCTGCACTTCAGGGAGATCGGAATAGAGCGACTGCATCACGGGAGTTTCTGTCGCGGAGAAGAGCAGGATAGCATGCTTCATTCCCTCCACTCAGAGCGGCTGCTTCTTCCAGCGCTGTTGCGGCGCGGGGTCGTCCCGCATGTGGTGGAAAATCTTCCACTCGCCGTTGGGCTGCTTGCGGACTACGTTGAGATAGGCGCCCTTGTTGGTCACGGTAACGGTCTTGCCTTCGCGGGTCAGTTCCCACGAAACGTTGTCGTGCCCCCATACGTAGGCGGTCGAGCCTGATCCGCCGACTTCCTCGCAGGTGACTTCCATGCTGGTGACTTTGGTCGGCGGCGCACCGGCTGGAAACCAGAAGTTGTCCACATGCTTGCGGCCAACCCGCGGCGCGTCGCCGTGATGAGGCAGCAGGACCTGATCGGCGACGAACACGGAGCGAACGCCGTCGGCGTCACCGGCGAGCCAAGCGTCGCGGTACTTCTGGTGCAGCTGCCGGATGTGCTGGACGTCGAGGGCGGTGAGCGGCGCGTCGGCGGCGAATGCGGCCGAAGAACAACAGATGAGCAGGACGGCAAGGCGGCGCAGGGTCATGGTGACCTCCTGGTGTGAGCTGCGGAATTGGACGAGCAGGAAGGCACGGCGGCTCAGAGAATTTCGCGGCGGGGCTGTATGTTGCCGCCAGCCGGCCGTGCCGCTCGCTTCGCGAGCTTGTTCCACTTCACTCGCTAAACCCCAGCTTACGCTGTGGGCTACGAAACTGCCGCTGGCTTCGCCAGCTCACAACTGAGACGACGATGCCTGATCCGAAGTAAGACACAACGGTGGCGCCTGCGGCAGAGCGGGCGCCAAGCTGCCCCAGCCGGCGAAGCCAGCGGCAGTTCAAGAGCCGTCACCTTAAACTGCATTTGGTGACGCACCCTGGCGCGACGCAACAACCTCCTGCCAAATTCGGCACAGCTGGCGAAGCCAGCGGCAGCCTAGTAGCCCACAGCGTAAGCTGTGGGACCCCGAGGCAAGATGGGGCGAAGCTCGCGAAGCGAGCGACACGGCATGCCGCGCACCTACACCAACCTTCTCACACACATTATCTTCAGCACAAAGAACCGGCTCCCGCAGATTCGGGCGGAGATGAAGCGCGACCTGCACGCGTACCTCTGGGGCATCGCCACGAAAACGGCCGGCGTTCCCGTCGCGATCAACGGCATGCCCGATCATGTTCATTTGCTGATCAGCCTGCGGCCGGACGTGTCCGCGTCGGAGGCAGTTCGCGTCTTGAAATCGAATTCGTCCAAGTGGGCGCATGAGGAATTAGGTCAGCCCCGGTTTGCATGGCAGCTTGGGTTCTCGGCGTTCAGCGTGAGCAAGTCGAATGTGGCGGCGGTGGCGAAATACATCGCCGAACAGGAAGAACACCACCAGAAGATGACGTTCCAGCATGAGTTGATTTCGTTCCTGAAGAAGAACGGGATTGAGTACGATGAGCGTTACATCTGGCAATAGCGTTTGTGCCGCTCGCTTCGCGAGCTTGGCTTCATCTCGCCCGATTACCCACAGCTTACGCTGTGGGCTACTCAATTGCCGCTGGCTTCGCCAGCTGTGCGTAATGGCCCAAAGCAGGGTGCTCGCGTCGAGATGTGATACGGCATGGAAGCGTCTGAACGCTGAACTCGCCCGAGCAGCCAGAGATCCCTCACCGCGCCCGGGATCTTAGGAAGAGAGCTTCTTCCCCAGCAGCTCATTGACCAGCGCAGGATTCGCCTGGCCCTTGGACGCTTTCATGACCTGGCCGACGAAGAAGGCTTTCACGGTCGTCTTGCCGGCGCGGTACTGCTCGAGCTGCTTGGGATTGGAGGCGAGCACGTCGTCAATGATCTTTTCCAAGGCGGAGGTGTCGCTGGACTGCCGCGGGCGGCCCTCTTCGTCGTACACGGCGGGGAAATCCCTGCCGCGCTCGAAGGCCAGGTCGTAGAGGTCTTTGAGCATCTTGCCGGAGATGGCGCCGGCCTCGACCAGGTCAGCCGAGGCGGCCACGCCGGCCATGCTGATGGGCGACTGCTCGATCGTGAGGTTACGCGCTTTCAAACGTCCCTGAAGTTCGCTCTGCACGAGATTGGCGACGCGCTTGGGATTTTTCGCGGCGCGGGCGGCCGACTCGAACTGGTCGGCGAGCGTTTTGCTCATGGTGAGCACGGCGGCGTCCTGCTCGGTGATGCCGTACTCGCTGACCATGCGCTTGCGGCGCGCCTCGGGGAGCTCAGGCAGAGCTTCTTTGATCTGCACGATCCACGCCGAATCCACGACCAGCGGGAGCAGGTCGGGTTCGGGGAAATAGCGGTAGTCGTGCGCCTGTTCCTTGGAGCGCATGCCATAGGTCTTGCCTTCAGCGGAGTTGAACAGGCGCGTCTCCTGCTGGACGCGCCCGCCGGATTCGAGCACCTCGACGTGGCGCTCGATCTCGTACTCCAGCGCCTGGCGGATGAAGCGGAACGAGTTCACGTTCTTCACTTCCGTCTTGGCGCCGAATTCCTTCTGGCCGCGCGGGCGCACGCTGACGTTGGCGTCGCAGCGCAGCGAGCCCTCTTCCATGTTCACGTCGCTCACGCCCGTATAAAGGATGATTTCTTTCAGGCGCGTGAGGTATTCGTAGGCTTCGTCGGGCGAGGAGAGGTCGGGCTCGCTCACGATCTCGATGAGCGGCACCCCGCTGCGGTTCAGGTCGATGTAGCTGTGGTCCCACGAATCGGGGAAGCCCTCGTGCATGCTCTTGCCGGCGTCTTCTTCCAGGTGAAGGCGGGTGATGCCGATGCGTTTGTTTCCGCCGCCGGCGGCGGGAATATCAATGTGGCCGAACTCGGCGAGCGGCTTGTCGTACTGCGAGATCTGGTAGCCCTTGGGCAGGTCGGGATAAAAGTAGTTCTTGCGCGCGAAGATCGAGTTCTCGTTGACGCGGCAGTTCAGCGCCATGGCCGCGAGCACGGCAAATTCGACCGCCTTCTGGTTCAGGACGGGCAGCGCGCCGGGCAGACCCAGGCAGACGGGGCAGACGCTGGTGTTGGGCGGCGCGCCAAAACGGGTGGAGCAGGCGCAGAATATCTTGGTCGCCGTCAGCAGCTGGACGTGGACCTCCAGGCCGATGACCGGCTCGTACTTGGCCGCGGCGGCGTGCATGTCGGCCGAGATGGTGGCCATAAGAGGACGATTATAGCGGTTGCATTTGCCGGCGACGGAGCAGCGGAGAGCGGTGAGCGGACCGCCATCGCGGTTTGACACTCGCGAATTGCGGACTCTAGAATCAGGCTGGGCGCGCAGATTGCGCTCGTCAGCTTCTGTTCTGACGCGGCCGCTTCGGGCGGCCTCCCTCCTGCAGGCCTTCAAGTGAAATGGCGGGGTAGCTCAGGTGGTTAGAGCGAGGGTCTCATAATCCCTAGGTCGTTGGTTCGAGTCCAACCCCCGCCACCAGCGTTCTAAATTCTTCGCCAGTTGAATGGACCGGCAACGACTCGCGGTCTTGGGCGAGGCGCGCACGCCCAACATCGCCGGCCTGTTGGTGGCAGTGATGACGAACCATGCGAACGCCGCGCAAGGAGCGGGCCGATGAACACGCAACCGGACGCCAGGAACGCATTGCGGCTGGAAGCGCCGGCGGCGGCAGCCGCTGCCATCTCGCCGCGGCGAGCTATCCGGCCGGCGCGGACTCGGGCTTGTCCGGATAGAGGCGGTCAAATTCCGGTTCGCCATGCAGAAGGTTCAGGTCGGGATCGCGGCGGGCCCACGCGGAATCTCGAAAGCCGGCTTCCCACGCCTTGCGCAGAGTTTCCATTGCTTCCGTTTTCTTTTTCAAATAGCAGTACACGCAGGCTGCGTTGTAGAGAATGGAAGCTTCGTTGGCGCGCAAGGTCATGGCCAGGTTGAGCTCGCGGAGCGCATCGTCGGCCCGTTCGGAGAAGGCGTAGATGCCGGCCAGCAGGATGCGCGCCCGCGCGTCTTCCGGCACCTGTTTCAGGTGGTTTTCGAACGCCGCCACCTGGCGATGCGTCATGTTGCGCTTGGCTTCTTCCTTGCCCAGGGCGCTGAGCGAATTCACGATGGGAACGTAGACGTTGTAGTCTTCGCCGCTTGCCTCGATGGCGGTTTCGGCCACGTCGATCACTTCCTGATAGCGTCCGGAGGCGAACAGCGCGCGGCAGAGCAGGTAGTAGGCGCCTTCGCAGTCGCGCTTGCGCTCGATGGCCTTCTTCACCATGCGCACGGCTTCGTCGTGCAGTTCGGCGGCGTACAGCACCCAGGCCTGGCTGACCTGCACTTCCGGCAGGTCCCAGCGCAGCGCCACTGCCTTGCCGGACGCTTCGCGCGCGCGCTCCACCCATAGCTGGTCGCGGCTGTAATTGCAGTAAAACATGGCGCAGGCGTTGGCGCAGGCGGCGTAGGCGAGCGCGAAGCTGGGATCGATCGCCACCGCGTTCTCAAACATCTGCAGCGCGAACTCCAGGTCCTGGCGCGTCTGGCGGCGCGCGTAGCGCTTGCCGCGCAGGTAGAGGTCGTAGGCCTGCAGGTTCTCGGTCGGCTTGATGGCCAGCGCTTCGAGTTCTTCCGGCGACAGGGTGACGCGCAGGGCTTCGGCGATCTTGCGCGCCATTTCGTCCTGCACCTCGAAGACGTCTTTCATCTCGCGGTCGAAGCGCTCCGACCAAAGGGGGAAGTCGGTGCGCGTGTCCACCAACTGCGCGTTGATGCGCAGGCGGGCGCCGGCGCGGCGGAGGGTGCCGGTGAGCGCGTACGCGGCGCCAAGCTGTTGCCCGATCTGCTGCGGCGTGACCTGTTTATCGCGGAAGGCGAGCACGGTGGGACGCGAAAAGATGTTGAGCCCGCGGATCTTTGAGAGTTCCGTGATCACGTCTTCGGTGATGCCGTCGCGAAGATACTCGTCTTCCTTGGCCCCGCTCAGATTTTCGAAATAAAGGACGGCGACCGACTTCCCGGAGTGCTTCGTCGCGCCGGGATCGGAATCGTGCTTGTCCTTTGCCCCTTTGCGTTTCGATTGCAGATCGCGCCTGAGGCGGCTGAGGTCGGTCTTCAGTTCGGTGGCCGTCTGGCAGCGCAGCGTGCGATCTTTTTCCAGCACTTTTTCGAGGATGCGGACAAAATCTTCGGGCAGGGAGGGGTTCAGCTCGCCGGCGGGCCGCGGTTCGCGGTTCAGGATGGCGTCGAAGACGACGGCCGAGGTCTCGCCGGGAAACGGCAGCGTTCCGGTGGCGAGCTGGTAGAGCACCGTCCCGGTCGAGAAGATGTCGGTGCGCGCGTCCACCAATTGCCCGCGCGCCTGCTCCGGGGACATGTAGGAGACCGTGCCGACCGCCGAACCTGGCGACGTGAGGTTGTGGTTGGAAACCATCGTGTCGCCGGCGGCGGGGTCCTGCGGCAGGTCGCTGGTGCTGACCTTGGCGAGGCCGAAGTCGAGGATCTTCACCTGCCCGCGATCGGTGACGAACAGGTTCGCCGGCTTGATGTCGCGGTGCACGATGCCTTTGGCGTGCGCCGATTCCAGCGCGTCGGCAATCTGAATGGCGAGCGGCAGGAGCTTTTCCATCTCCATCGGCTGGCGCGTCATGACTTCGGCCAGCGTCTTGCCTTCCAGCAGCTCCATCACGATGAAATGCCGGCGCTCGTGCTGGGCGATGGCGTGGATGGTGCAGATGTTGGGATGATTCAGCGACGAAGCCGCGCGCGCTTCACGCTGGAAGCGCTCGAGCAAGTGGCTGTCCTGCGCCATTTCGGCGGGGAGGAACTTGAGCGCGACATGGCGGCCGAGCTGCGAGTCCTGGGCCTCGTACACCACGCCCATGCCGCCCGAGCCCAGCTTGCGAAGGATCTTGTAGTGCAGCAACGACTGGCCGACGGCAACAGGATCAACGCTTGAGAGTTCCATTGTTGTTCGCCGGTTGGATGGTATGTGCCGGGGGAAAGGGGCGTCAAGAAGCCCAATTCCGACCTGCCGGCCTGACTGGTGGGAAGCGCCTGTGCGCCCGAGTCTCAACCCGAGAAACCCTCTGGTCCCAAAGCGGCACGTCGCGTCGCCACTCCAATTTGAAACCGGCGAACCTTCTCTTTTCGCTGATTCGCGGCGCGGCCGCGCGCGCCCTGTACGAGAATCGCCGCGAACGAGTCCAGCATGCTTGTCCGCTGCCGCGGCCTTTCACGCACCCAGCTTACTGCCGGCGTTGCCGGCCCTATGGACGGCGACGCGTGGGCGGTTCTGCGTTGGCCAACGCTGAAGCCGAAGCGGGCGCGGCGCCGGCCGCTCTTTTCTGTCGTCGCAACTGTCTCCTTCGTGCTCCTGGGTTTCTTGTTCGCCGGCGCCGAGGACCCGCCCGCGGGCTCCGATCTCTCGCCGCTCACGGCCATGTCGCTCGAACAGCTGGGCAATCTGACCGTGACGTCCGCTTCGAAGACGCCCGAGCAGCTGTGGCACACGCCGGCTGCGATCTTTGTGATCACGCGCGACGACATTCGCCGTTCCGGCGCCACCAGCGTGGCCGACGTTCTGCGCCTCGCGCCCGGCGTCGAAGTCGCGCAAATTGATTCCGATAAGTGGGCCATTGGCGTCCGCGGCTTCCAGGGGCGCCTCTCGCGCGCGGTGCTGGTGCTGATTGACGGCCGCTCGGTCTACACCCCGCTGTTCGCCGGCGTTTACTGGGAGGTGCAGGACACGCTGCTGGAAGACATTGATCGCATCGAGGTGATCCGCGGGCCGGGCGGCACGGTGTGGGGCGCCAACGCGGTGGACGGCGTGATCAACATCATCACGCGCAGCTCGCGGGAATCGGCCGGCAACATGATGGCGGTGGGCGGCGGCAACGTGGAACGTGGCTTCCTGCACGTCCGCTCGGGGGCCGACCTGGGCCGTTTCAGCTATCGCGTCTACGGCAAGGCCTTCGGACGCTCGCCGCAATATCACCGCGATGGCCGCGACTTTGACGCGTGGCAGATGGGGCAGGGCGGCTTCCGCGTGGACTGGAGCACGGGCCTGCGCGACAGCGTGACGATCGCGGGCGATACCTACGGCACCGTGGCCGGACAGATGCAGGGCATCAGCACTTACGTCCCCGCGGCGCTGACCAACGTGCAAGGCGACGGATACTTCTTCGGACAAAACCTGCTTGCCCGGTGGCGGCGCACGTTCAGTTCCGCGTCGGACATACAGGCGCAGGCGTATGTGGATCGCACCGACCGCCACGAGCTGAACTTCCGCGAGCGGCGCACGACGCTGGACCTGGACTTCGTCCATCATCTGGCCGTGCCGCGTCAGCAGCTCGTGTGGGGCCTGGGAGTTCGCACCAGCCCCAGCCAATACACGCAGACCGTCATGACGGCGGACTTTTCGCCGCATCACCACACGTACAACATCTTCAGCGGCTTCGCGCAGAACGAGGTGGCGCTGGTTCCCGGGCGTCTGGCGCTGACCGCCGGGGCCAAGCTGGAGCACAACAGCTTCAGCGGCTTCGAACTCCAGCCGAGCGGGCGCCTGTTGTGGACGCCGGGCGCGCACCAGGCGGTGTGGGGCGCGGTGACGCGAGCGGTGCGCACGCCGTCGCGCGTGGAAGACGGCTTCCAGTTCACCTCGTTCGCGCTCAACTCCGTGCTGCCCGTCTTCACGCGGCTGATCGGCGACGGCCAGTTCGTTTCCGAGAAACTTTACGGCTACGAACTCGGATACCGCACGCTCCTGGGCCAGGCGGTCTATCTCGACGTCGCCGGCTACTACAACGAGCACGACGATCTGCTCAGCGTGCAGGCGGGCAGCATCTTCCGCGAGAACACGCCGGCGCCGCATTTCGTCTTGCCGCTTTTTTTCCGAAACAAAGTGCGCGCCATCACCAAGGGCGTCGAGGTTTCTCCTGTCTGGCAGCTGAAAACCGGCGTCCGGCTGAAGGGCTCGTATTCCTTCCTCCGGCTCGACGGCGGCGGCGTGAGCGTGGCTCCGACCGTGACGCAACTGGAAGGCGGCAGCCCCCGGCACAAGCTCGTCGTGCAGGGCTCGTTCGATATGCCAAAGCGCTTCGAGCTGGACCTGGCCTACCGCTACGTGAGCGCCCTGCCCGATCTGCGGGTGGCCGCGTATTCCACCGCCGACGTGCGCTTTGGCTGGCGCCCAGCGCGGCACTTCGAACTCTCGATTGCCGGGCAGAACCTGCTGCAGCCCGAGCACGCCGAGTACGGCGGCGATCCGGGACCGCTGGTGGGAATCAAGCGCAGCGCTTATGCCAAGCTCACCTGGACCCGATAGCCGGCGCCGTCTCCGCCCGTTTTTCCGGGCCGGGATTTCCCACGCAACCGCGCTCCTGATCGTCTGTCTGCTGGGCGCGCCGCCGCTGCGGCTGCGGGCGCAAGCCGCGCCGGCCGAGTACGAAGTGAAGGCCGCCTTCCTTTTCAACTTCCTCAAGTTCACCGAGTGGCCGGAGGAATCGGCCGGCGGCGTGCATGCGCCGCTCACCATCGCGGTGCTGGGCCGCGATCCGTTCGGCAAGACGCTCGACCAGATGCTCGCCGATAAGACCGTGCGCGGCCGCAAGGTCGTGGTCCGCCGCGTTTCCAGCGTGGACGAGGCGATCGCGTGTCCGATCATCTTCGTCGGCGGCGGCAACGAGCATCGCCTGGCCGAGCTGGTCAAGGCACTGGAAGGCCGGAGCGTCCTCACGGTCGGAGAGTCCAGCGGCTTTGCGCAGCAGGGCGGCGTGATCGCGCTGCGGGTGGAAGACAACAAGGTCCGCTTCGACGTGAACCTGCAGGCGGCCGAGCGCGCGCGCCTCACCCTGAGTTCGCAGCTGCTCAAACTCGCCCACATCGTCAACGAGGCGCCGCGGAGCTGACCGGCATGGAGTTCCTCGCGAACCGCCCGGTGCGCTTCAAGCTGATGGCCAGCATGCTGCTGGTGACCGGCATCGCGCTGCTGCTGGCCTGCGCCGCCTTTCTGGTGGTGGATTTGCTCTCCCTTCGCGACGGCCTGGTGCGCGGCGTCCGGACGCAGGGCGAGATCATCGCCTCCAATACGACTTCCGCCATTCTCTTCGACGATGCCGCCGCGGCCCGGGGCACGCTGGCGGCGCTGCGAGCCGAGCCGCAGATTTCCGCCGCCGCGATCTACCGCCGCGACGGCGCGCTCTTCGCCACGTATTCACGCACACAGACCAGCGATGCGGCTGTACCGCCTCGGCTCGGCGAGTTTGCCGATCGCTTCGAGTTTGCCGGCGACCGGCTGATCGTGACCCGGCCGATCGTCTCCGACGGCGAGGTCGTGGGCGGCCTGTTTGTCGAGGCCGACCTGGCGGTGTTGTACACGCGCTTCCGCCGCTACGGCCTCACCGCCACACTCGTGCTGGCGGCGGCCTTCGCCATTTCGCTCGGCATTTCGGCGCGCGCGCAGCGCGTGATCTGCGGGCCGATCCAGAGGCTCACGGAGCTGGCGCGGAGAATCTCGGTGGAAAAGGACTACGCCGCCCGCATCCACGCGCCCGGACATGACGAACTCGGGCAGCTCGGGCGTACCTTCAACGGCATGCTCGACCAGCTCGTGGCCGACATCGAAGCGCGCACGCGCGCCGAGAACGAGGTGCGCCTGCTGAACGAGCAGCTCGAGGAACGCGTGGCGGTCCGAACGGCGCAATTGGCCGCCGCCAACCGCGAGCTGGCAGCTTCGGCCGCGCACATCGCGCAGCAGAACCAGGAGCTGGAACTTCGCCGCCGCGAGGCGGAGCGGGCCACGCAGCTGAAGAGCGCGTTTCTCGCCAGCATGAGCCACGAGCTGCGGACGCCGCTCAATGCCATCCTCGGGTTTTCCGAACTTATCCTCGACAACGCCCAGCAGCTCACCGAGAAGCAGCGCCGCTGGATGGGCCACATCCGCACCGCCGGCAAGCACCTGCTGCAGCTGATCAACGACATCCTCGACCTCTCCAAGATCGAGTCCGGGCAGCTCACCCTCTCCATCGAAGACTTCCTGCTCGACGAGGCCCTGCCCGAGGTCCTCTCCATCATCAAGCCGCTGGCGATGTCCAAGCACATCGCGGTGACCAGGGAAGTTCAGCCGGGGCTCACCGTGCGCGCCGACCGCACGCGCCTGAAACAGGTGGTCTACAACCTGCTGAGCAACGCGGTGAAGTTCACGCCCGACCACGGGCGCGTGGCCATCGCCTCATCGTGCCGCGACGAATTCGTCACCATTTCTGTCTCCGACACCGGCATCGGCATTGCGCCTGATGATCAGAAGGTCGTCTTCGAGGAATTCCGCCAGGTGGGCGAGAGCACGCGCGGAACGAAAGAAGGGACGGGACTGGGGCTGGCCATTGCCAAGCGGCTCATCGAGCGGCAGGGTGGGACCATCTGGCTGGAGAGCGAGTTGGGCAAGGGCACAACTTTCCGCTTCACGCTTCCCCTGGCGCCGGCAGCGGCAGAAACGCCTGCGCCGCCCGAAGGCGCGCCCGAGCGCGTACTGCCGTCAACCCCGGTCCGGGTCCTGGTGGCCGACGATGACACGGCGGCGGTGGAGCTGCTTCGGCATCACCTCGAGTCGGCGGGCTACGAAGTGTTTGCCGCGTCATGCGGCGCGGAAGCGGTTCGCCTGGCGGCCGAGCTGCGCCCCAGCGCCGTGACGCTCGACATCATGATGCCCAACGGCGGCGGATGGGACACGCTGCACCAGTTGCGGCTCGACCCCCGCACCGCCGACATTCCCGTCGTCGTCGTTTCGGTGCTCGACCGGGCCACCTGCGGGCTGCTGCTGGGCGTGAGCGATTACCTGGTAAAACCGGTGCCGCGTGACGTGCTGCTCAATTCCATTCGCAAGCACACGGCCCGCAGCACGCCCGCGCAGCGCGTGCTGGTGGTGGACGACAATCCCGCCGACCTTCAGCTCGTCGGCGAAGCGCTGACCTCGGCAGGCTACGCTGTTTCCTCGGCCCATGATGGCGCAGCCGCCCTCGCCATGCTGGAGAAGAGCCGGCCCGACTTCGTCCTGCTGGACCTCATCATGCCCGGCATGGACGGCTTCCAGGTGCTGCAGCGCATCCGGCAGAATCCGGATTTGTGCGAGCTGCCGGTCTTCGTGCTCACCGGCAAAGACTTGACGCGAGCGGAAATGGACGTCCTGCGCCGCGATGCCGAAGGCTGCTTCCAGAAGGGCGAGAACTGGAAGAGCGACCTCATCGCCCGGCTAAGGACCCTGGCCGCTTCCGACCGTTCGAAGGAAAAAGCGCTGGCCTGAGCTCAGCTGGCCTTGCGCAGGCCGACCGGCTTCACAGGAATTTCAGCAGTTACAACCGCGAGTCAGGAACTCGCGGCGCGGACGGCACAAGGGTTGGATGTTCCACCCGCGCAAGGGAGAAAGAAATTCACGGCCGCGTCGGATGTTTGGACGAACTGGGCTGATGCCGGTCGCGCTCCGCCCGGCGCGGGCTCCGCACCCGGGGCCGCTGCTTTGGCGCCCGGCGACGGCGCCGCCGCACCACCCGCCACCGGGCTGGTCGCGTTCTGCTCCGGCAGCGGATAGATACCAAGCGCGCGGGCTGCCGCCACATCCACCATGAGCTGGTGTTCGTTGTCGGTCTTCTGTAGCCACTCCTGGGCGCGCTTTTCCGCTGCGGCGAAGCTGCCCTGCGGCAGCACGGTCAGGTCCAGGTAAAGCGTTTCAGTCGAATCCGGGCCGTAGCGCACGCCCACGAACGCGTGCCCGGGAACGATGATCACCACCGGCCGCATGCCCAGGTTCTCGATGGCGGAGGCGAACAGCACCGAGACGTCCATGCAGTTGGCGTTGCTCAGTTGCAGCGTTTCGCTGGGCAGCCGGATGCGCTGCGCCTGATTGATGAATTCGCCGTAGACGAAGATACTGCTCACGTAGCTGATGCCGCTGCGCTTCAGCGCGCGGAAAACGGCCTCGGCCTGCTGGCGCACCTGGCGCTTCATCGCCGCTGGAGTCGCCTCCGGCGGGAAGTTGTATCCGCCCAGCCTCCCGCGCGGAAGATACTGGCGCGCCTGCGAAACAAGGCGCATCACCGCGGGATCGTGCGGCGTGATCCAGCGCACCACGTATTGCGCGTTGGCGAACTTCTGTCCCCAGAACAGCTCGGCGCCGGAGTGCAGCAGCACGGGGCGCGTATCGGCAAACAGGGTTTCGCCATTTGGCGCCGCGACGCGCACCGAAAGCGTCGCGCGCCGCACCTCGCTGTTGCTGTACGCCGCCGGCAGAAGCTCGGGATTGAGCCGCACCGGCCGCGCCTCGCGCGGTCCGATGACGGCGGTGATGATGCTCGGCCGCGTCCAGTCACGAACTTCGGCGCTGATGGTAACGAGCACGGGCCGGTCCGAGGCGTTGGTCACGGTCAGCACCGCCACGGGCCAGTACTCGGCGGCCGAGCTGCCCACCAGCGCGGGAAAGATTTCGCCGCGCCCGGGCAGATCGAGCGTGTACTGCAACAGCAGCGGCGACACGGGCGCCAGCCTGGCGCGCACCGGCCCGGGTTTCGGAGCGGGCTTTTGCAGCAGGCGCGCGACATACACCCACGTGGCGCCCAGCGATATGCCCAGCACGACGGTTGAAACGAAAAAAACAGCGGCAAGGACCGCCAGGGCCCGGTGAGAGAGACGAACCATGCTTCGCCAGGGATTAGATGCTCTGAATCCGGGAGAGACACCGGTTTGGGGGCGTTGAGTACAATCAGCAGCTAAGCGGCGAATGCAAAATGCGTGCTTTTCATTTCGCAATTTTGCATTCCACGGACCAAACTCACCCATGAACCAGAGAACCGCATTCATCCTCACTCTGCTCTGCGTACTGACCATCGTCACGCAGGCCCAGTCTCCCCAAACGCCCGGCCTGATACGGCCGCGTCCGGCTGAGGGCCGGCAGCCGGAGTGGCCGCCGCCCAGCATCCGCGAATATCAGCCGCGCTCGACGCTGGTGACGCCGCAGCACCTGGTGCCGCGCGCCAAGTTCCCGGTGATTGACATACACAGCCACCACCCGACGCCGATCTCGCCAGAACAGTACGAGAAGGTGGTGAAGGCGCTCGATGCGCTCAACATCCGGTACATTGTGAACCTGAGCGGCGGATCGGGAGAACGCCTGCGGCAGGGGCTGGCCGTGATCAAGAACAGTCCCTATCCCGGACGCATGGTGCTGTTCGCCAACGTTAACTTCAGCGACGTGGGCCCGGGCTTCGGCGAGCGCGCCGCCAAGCAACTGGAGGAAGACATCAAGGCGGGCGCCGTCGGGCTGAAGATTTTCAAGAACCTCGGTCTGCACGCGCGCAAGGCCGACGGCTCGCGGCTGAAGGTGGACGATCCCGAGCTGGACCCGATCTGGGAAAAGTGCGCCGAGCTGAACGTGCCGGTGCTGATCCACGTGGCCGACCCGCAGGAATTCTTCGAGCCCATCGACTACCACAACGAGCGCTGGCTGGAGCTGGCGCTGTATCCCGACCGGCGCTACCAGGACCGGTCACGCTTCCCGTCGTTCGAGGAGCTGGTGACGGAGCGCAACAACATGTTCGCGCGGCATCCGCGGACCAAGTTCATCCTGGCGCACTTCGGGTGGCACGCCAACGACCTGGCGCGCTTGAGCCAGCTGCTCGATCGCCTGCCGAATGTGTATCCGGAGGTCGCCGCCGTGCTCTACGACTTTGGCCGGCAGCCGCGCGCCGCGCGCGCGTTCTTCCTGAAATACCAGGACCGCATTCTGTTTGGAAAAGACAGCTTCCAGCCCGACGAGTATCCGTACTACTGGCGCGTATTCGAGACGGGGGACGAATACTTCGACTACTACCGCGATTATCACGCTTTCTGGAAGCTGTACGGGCTCGACCTGCCCGACGATGTACTGAAGAAGCTCTACTACAAGAACGCGCTCAGGATCACGCCCGGCCTGCCGCACAACGGCTGGCCGGAGTAGCGCGGCGGCACATTAACCGTGCGCCGCCAGCGCGGCTTCAGCTTCACTGATGGCTGCGAAGAGCTTGAGTGTCTGGTCCACGTGCGTCACCTTGAACGTCTCGCGCACGCGCGGCGCCACGGCGACGAGGGCCAGCGAGCCGCCCGCCTTCTCGCGCGAAACGTGCAGGTGCACCAGCGATCCGATGCCCGCCGAATCAACGTACGGCACGTCCGCAAGATCAAGGATCAGCGAGGGAGCGGTTTGGCCGCGCCAGGCGTCCTGAAACCGGAACAGGTTTTCCAAGGTCAGCGGACCCCTGATCACCATCACCACTTGTCCCGGGTGCACGCCGGGCCGCGTTTGCAGTGCAAAACTTCCCGATGGCATCGGCCAACTCCAGCTTTTATGCGGGCTTAACAGCGGCTTGCAGCATAACGACAAAGTGTTAAGGCACTGTTAAACTGGTAAGGAAGCTGCGGCCGTACGGAGCCCTTGCAGTCGGGTCCCCTCTCCGGTATCGTGCGGCACTCCTGCCGAGTATGGAATCCTCAGGGAAAGTTCGCACTCTTAAATTACTGACGACGCTGGAGAACCTGCCCAAGAAGATCGCCAGCCAGGCCGGCCCCGAGCCGGTCCACAAGCTGCGCACCACCATCCGACGGGTGGAGTCGCTGCTGGATACGGCCGGCCTGGCCAGGAGCGGCAAGTCGGCCAAGCTTCTGAAACAAGCGGCCAGGCTGCGCAAGCGCGCCGGCAAGGTGCGCGACCTCGACGTGCAGATCGCCGCCCTCAAGCAGGTGAAAGTGGAGGCCGCAGCCCGCGACCGCAAACGCGTGATGCGGGCGCTGGAGAAGGCGCGCGCCAAGCAGGAGAACAAGCTGCTGGCCGAGCTGGAGTCGGCGCGCGACCACAACTTCGGCAAGCACGTGAGGAGGACACGCGAGGAACTGCTGTCGGCCGCAAGCGCACGCCAGTCCCGCCCGGGGTTCGATCCGGTGGCGCAGGCGCTCGACGGCTTCGCCGAACTCGCGCGCGGGCGCGGTGCGCTCACCGAGACCACGCTGCACGACTTTCGCCTGCGCTGCAAGCGCCTGCGCTACACCGCCGAGATGGCCGGCAAGACGCCCGCGGCCACCGCCGCCATCGAGCAGTTCACCCGCATACAGGACGCCGCCGGCGAGTGGCACGACTGGCTCACGCTGACCGGCACCGCGGAAGACAAGCTGGGGCGCTCCAGTTCGCCGCTGGTGAGCGCGCTGCGCGCCATCACGCGCTCCAAGTTCCTGGAAGCGGTGCGCGTCACCACCGACGCGGAGCGCAACCTACTCGCGCAGCGCGAGGGACGGGCCCGCAAAGCGCCACGCGCTGAACCTGCCGCGCCCGTTGAGGGCCCGCTGCGCGCCGTCGCCGGCGTTTCGTAATTCTTCACCGCGCCGCCAGAATCCATGCCCGCCTTCGCCGCGGTTGACATCGGAGCGAACTCGGTCCGGCTGAAGATTGCGCGGCTGGTGCGCAGCCGCCTGCGCGTGGTCCACGAAGACCGCGAAGTCACCCGCCTGGGCCAATCGGTTTTCCGCAACGGCACACTCGAACCCACCACCATGGCGCACACGGTGAAGGTGCTGCGCCGCTTTCATCGCGCCGTGCAGGAGCACGGCGTGGACCGCGTGCGCGTGGTCGCCACCAGCGCGCTGCGCGACGCGCGCAACGCCGCGTCGTTCATCGAGTGGGCGCGCGCCGCCACCGGCTGGCACGTGGAGGTCATCTCCGGCCTGGAAGAAGGCCGGCTCATCCACCTGGGCGTGATGTCGGCCACGCGCTCCGGCGCCCAGCGCGTGCTGCTGGTGGACCTTGGCGGTGGAAGCTGCGAGCTGACCATCTCCATGGGCGGCCAGATCCGGCAGCTCCACAGCCTGCCGCTCGGCGCGGTGCGGCTCACGCAGGAGTTTCTGCGCCGCGATCCGCCCAAACGCAAGGAGCTGGCGCGGCTGCGCGAGTTCATTGCGGAAGAGATTGCCCCGCTGCAGAAGCGGATTGCCGCGCGCAAGCTGCAGCTGGCGATTGCCACCTCGGGCACCGCTGCCGCACTGAACCGCGCCTGGATGGCGCGCCAGCGCAAGAAGGACCGCGCGCCGCGCTCGGTGCCCACCGCCGCGGTGGTGAAGCTGGCGGACCTGCTCTCGCGCGCCACGCTCAACGAGCGCATCGCCATGCCGGGCATCGGGCCGCGACGCGCCGAGATCATCGTGGCCGGCGCCGTCGTGTTCGCCGAGCTGTTCACGCGGCTCGGCCTGCGCGGCTTCCGCTATTCGCCCCTGGGACTGCGCGACGGCCTGCTGGCGCAGATGGCCACCGACTACGGCCGCAGCGCCCGCCTGCAACGGCAACTGCAGTCGGAGCGCGAGAACGCGCTGCTCGCCGTCGGGCGCCACTACGGCATCGATCACAAGCATGCCGCTCGCGTCCGCCAGCTCGCCGGCGAACTGTTTGGCGGACTCAAGAGCGTGCACGGCCTGCCGCCGGAGTACAACGAGTGGCTCGCCGCGGCCGCCATGCTCTGCGAAGTGGGACTTTTCCTGAGCCGCACCGGCCGGCACCGGCACACGTACTACATCATCGCCAACTCCGACATTTTCGGTTACACCGTCGAGCAGCGGCGCATTATCGCCACCCTCGCGCGCTTCCTGGGCAAGTCGGTCCCGCAGCCCGGCGATCGCGTGC
Source organism: Terriglobales bacterium (assembly GCA_035651995.1). Taxonomy (NCBI): domain Bacteria; kingdom Pseudomonadati; phylum Acidobacteriota; class Terriglobia; order Terriglobales; species Terriglobales bacterium. The sequence continues at coordinate 28,447 of DASRER010000020.1, forward strand.
TGCGCCGCCTGCGCTCGCCGGACCGAGAGCGCATTCCGAAAGCCGTAGCGCTGCTGCGGCTGGCCGTGTCGCTCGATCAGGGACGCCGCGGCGCGGTGCGCGGCGTCTCGGCCCGCGCGGTGGAGGATCGGGTCCTGCTGAAGCTCAAAGCCGGACGCGGCGGCGCCGACCTGGAGTTGTGGGCGCTGGAAAAGGAGCGTGCTTACTTCCGCCAGGTCTTCGGGCGGGAGCTGGTGGCGGCTGCTTCGTAGGCGGCGCGCAGCAGCTTGGGCGTGAGACACCAGTGCAGCGTCGCCGGACGCGAGCCGGAGCGCTCCACGCGAGCGATGGCACACTTCTTTAGGTCGACCGAGCGGTCGTTGCCGCCATCGCTGATCAGCAGGCTGAGAAACTCGCTCAGCGTGGGATTGTGTCCCACCAGCATGATGGACTCGGCCTTGGCGTACTTGCCCAGCAGGTCGCGGAAGGCGTCGCAGTTCGACTCGGGGCGCAGCGCCGCATCCTGCTGCACCTTGCCTTCGTAGCCGATCTCATTCGCCACCAGCGCCGCGGTTTGCGTTGCCCGCTTCAGCGGGCTGGAGATGATCAGGTCCACATCGAGCTCGAGGGCGGCCAGGGCGCGGCCGAGTTCGCGGCACTGCTCGATGCCGTCGCGGTCGAGCGGCCGCTTGTCGTCACTTTTCTGGCTGGAGCGATGGGTCCCGGCGCTGGCGTGGCGGAGAAAGTACAAGATCATCGCGCAGCCACTCTCTCAGCCCGGTCGGTGAAGCGGGCGGGCTTTCTGCGCGCGGCGGCCGTGGGAATGTCGGCGGCGGTGGCGCGGCCCTCGGCCACGTCGACGAGGAATTCCTGCGCGCTGAATTTTCCCGGGGCGCGGCGCGGTCCGGCATTCGCGCCGTCGGCGCGCGACCACTCGCCGTCGGCGCGCAGCCGGCGCGCCTTGCTGTTGTCGGCCAGGTAAGCGGCCAGGATTTCGTCACGCACCCGCGTCCGCAAGATGGGGTCCTGCAACGGGAACATGACCTCCACGCGCTCGTAGAGGTTGCGCGGCATCCAGTCGGCGCTGCTCAGGTAGATCTCCTCGCCGCCGCCATTGGCGAAGTAGAAGATACGGCTGTGCTCGAGGAACCGGCCCACGACGCTGCGCACGCGGATGCGGCTGCTCACGCGCCGCACGCCCGGACGCAGCGCGCACATGCCGCGCACGATCAGGTCCACCGTCACGCCCGCCTGCGAGGCGCGATAGAGCTCCTGGATCACGCTCTGGTCGAGCAGCGCGTTCATCTTGGCGATGATGTGCGCCGGGCGCCCCTGGCGCGCGTGCTCGGCCTCGCGGCCGATCAGCTCCACCGTGCGCTCGGCCAGGTTGAGCGGCGAAACGATCAGCGGCTCGTAGTGGCTGCGCTCGGCGTACGAGGTGAGGAAGTTGAACACGTCGTGCGCCGCGCCGGTGAGCGCCGGATCGGCGGTGAGCAGGCTCAGGTCGGTATAGAACTTCGCCGTCGCCGGGTTGTAGTTGCCGGTGCCCAGGTGCGCGTAGCGGCGGGTGGCGCCGTCTTCGTCCTTGCGCACCATCAGCGAGAGCTTACAGTGCGTCTTCAGCCCCACCAGGCCGTGGAACACCTGCACGCCGGCATCTTCCAGTTGCCGCGCCCAGCGGATGTTGGATGCCTCGTCGAATCGGGCCTTGAGTTCGACCACCACCACCACTTCCTTGTTGCCGGCGGCGCGCAGCAGCGCCTGCAGGATGGGCGAGTCTTCGTTGGTGCGATACAGCGTCTGCTTGATGGAAAGCACCGCCGGGTCGTCGGCGGCGGCGTCAATAAAGGCCACCACCGATTTGTACGAGTCAAAGGGATGGTGCAGCATCACGTCGCGTGTCCGCAGCCGGTCCCAGATGCTCTGCGTTGCCGGCATGGAAAGCTCGCGCGCCACGAACGGCCGGAACTTGAGGTCGGGACGGTCGGTCAGCTCGTAAATGTGCAGCAGGCGTGAGAGGTTCACCGGGCCGGGCGTGCGGAACACCTGCCAGCTCTGCAATTCGAAATTGTTGCGCAGCCGCTCGACCATGTCGTCGCTGGCATCGGACTCGATCTCCAGGCGCACGGCGTCGCCCTTGCGGCGGTTGTGCAGCTCGGTGCGCACCGAGTCGAGCAGGTTGCGCGACTCTTCTTCCTGGAGATAGAGGTTGCTGTTGCGCGTGATGCGGAAGGCCGCGTCGGACACAATGTCGTACCCGCGATACATGCGCGCGGCGTGCGCCGCCACAAGATCGGCGAGAAACACATAGTCGCTGGTGTCGCCGGCACGCGGCAGCTGCACCAGCCGCGGCAGCGCGCGGGGCACGGTGATCACGCCCATGTAGAGCTGCGCCGAACGGCGGCGGCGGCGAAGCAGCAGCGCCAGGCACATCGCCTTGTTGATCACGCGCGGGAACGGGTGCGCGGGGTCCACCGTGACCGGCGTGAGCAGCGGATCGATCTCGCGGTCGCAGTAGTCGTCCACGAAGCGCTGCGCCGGGCCGTCGAGCTCGGAGAGGCGCAGCACGCGGATGCCGTTGGCCGAGAGCTCGGGCCGAAGCTGGTCGTTCCACACCCGATACTGGTTGCCCACCAGCTCGTGCATGTCGCGGTCGATCATCGCGGCCGTGTCGGAAGGCGAAATGCCGTCGGGACCGGACTCGGAGTAGCCGTCTTCGATCTGTTGCAGCAGGCCGGCCACGCGCACTTCCACGAATTCGTCGAGGTTGCTGGCGGAGATGGCGAGGAACTTCACCCGTTCCAGCAGCGGGTTGCGCGGGTCTTCCGCCTCCTCCAGCACGCGCCGGTTGAAGGCCAGCCAGGAGGCCTCCCGGTTCAGGTAGTAGCGCGGGCTGTCGAGCGTGAGGCGAGACATGACCGAGTGGGCGTGGTGATCTTAGGTCAGGAGTGTTAACAGAAGATGAAAAGCGGTCCCGAGGCCACCCTTTAGGTTACACCCTTCACGGTCTCCCGAGGGCCCCGCCGGACACCGCCCTTCGCCCGGTGAGCATCGGCGGCGAGGCCGAAAATCACCGCCAGGCGGGGCCTGGAAGCAGAGCAAGCAGCGGCGGCTACACCGTTCTTTTTGTGACGGAAGCGGCCGGCGGGCGTCTAAAAGCACCCTGATCCCGGGGGAACCCGGCTGCATCCAACCCGGGTATAATGAGCTACTGCCAGCCGGGCGCGCGGCCGGTCCGCGGGCGGTTCCAGGGAAAGAACGAAGTTCGAGAAGGGTCCTACGTGTCCAAACAGGTTAAAGCCGCCATCCTCAGCACTTCACTCGTCATTGTTGCTTTCACCGTCATCGGCGGCCTGGGCGTCAAGGCCTCGACGGGCGACGGCGCCTACAAGCAGATGGGCGTCTACAGCGAGGTGCTCACCCGCATCAGCAAGGAGTACGTGGAAGAGCCCAACATGCCGAACGTCACCGACGGCGCGCTGCATGGGCTGCTCGAGTCACTGGACGCAAACTCCAGCTATCTCACGCCGGCTGAGTACCGCAGCTACCGCGAGCGCAAGGAAGGCAAGGGCGGCACGGGCGCGACCATCTCGAAGCGCTTCGGCTATGCGGCCGTGATCTCCGTGCTTCCCGGCAGCCCGGCTGACAAGGCGGGCGTCGAAGCGGGTGACATCATTGAGGGCATCGAGGGTAAGACCACGCGCGACATGTCGCTGGCGCAGATCAACCTGCTGCTCAGCGGCGCTCCCGGCTCGCAGGTGAACATCAGCGTGGTGCGCGCGCGCAAGGCCGAGCCGCAGAAGATCACCATCGTGCGCGACAACGTGAGCGTTCCCCCGCCCACCGAGAAAATGATGGAAGACTCGGTCGGCTACATCAAGGTTGACGGCCTGCCCAAGGGCCGCGCGTCGGAGATCGCTTCGCGCATCAAGTCGCTGCAGAAGTCGGGCGCCAAAAAGCTCGTGCTCGACCTGCGCAACACCTCCGAGGGCGACGAAGCCGAAGGCGTCGCGGTGGCGAACCTGTTCCTGAACCACGGCACCATCGCGTACCTGCAAGGCCAGAAGTATCCGCGCGAAGACTTCACGGCTGATCCGTCGCGCGCCGTTACCAGTCTGCCCGTGGTTGTGCTGGTCAACCGCGGCACCGCCGGGCCGGCGGAAATCGTGGCCGCGGCAATTCTTGAGAACGCCCGCGGCGACGTGGTGGGCGACAAGACCTTCGGCGTCGGCTCGGTGCAGAAGGTGCTGGAAGTTCCCGGCGGCTCGGCGCTCATCCTGAGCGTGGCCAAGTACTACTCGCCGGCGGGTAAAGCCATCCAGGACACGGCCGTCACGCCCAACATCGTGGTGGCAGACAACGACGACGACATCTCGCCCGACGACGACGAAAACGCTCCGCAGCAGCCGGAGAAAAGGCCTCCCCAGGAAGATGAGCAGCTCAAGCGCGCCATCGAGGTGCTGAAGAACAGGACTGCGAAGGCGGAGTTGAACAAGCAGTAGCTTCCTTTCAAGGTGTCATTGTGATGGCGAGCGCGCTTCCCGGCGCGCTCTTTTGTGCACGGGCCGATCCATTCCCGCCGGGCAAGCCTCCCGCCGTTACCCTGGGCCACGTCCCGTTCGTTACTTGGGGCGGCTGGCAACTCGGCCTAAGATCGGGAAGTCATGCTGCTGAACGCACTCCTCCTGGCGCGCGATCCCGAACTGGTCGCGCTCATGCGCCGGCTCTTCGACGACCTGGGTATCCATCTGGAAACAATGGCTTCGAGCAAGGCTGCCGCAGAGCGCCTGGCCCGCCGCAAGTTCGAAGCCGTGCTGGTGGATTGCGATCAGGTGGAGGGCGCGCGCGACATGGTGAAAACCGTCCGCGCCATGCCCAGCAACAAGACTTCCGTCCTGTTCGCCATCGTCCACAACACCACTCCGGTCGGGAAAGCTTTCGAGATGGGCGCCAACTTCGTGTGGGAGCGTCCCGTCACGCAGGAGCGTGCGCAACGCTGCCTGCGCGCGGCGCATGCCCTGATGGCGCGCGAGCGCCGGCGTGCGTTCCGCCACGGCATCGACGCGTCGGTGTTTCTTCAGATGGAGAATGGCACCGAAGTCCGCGCCCGCGGCCTGAACCTGAGCGAGGGCGGCATGGCGGTGTGGCTGGAGCGGGAAAAACTGCGTCCCGGCAACGCCGTCCACCTGCGCTTCCTGCTGCCGGATAGCGACGTGTGGATGCAGGCCAAGTCGAGCGTGATCTGGACTTCACCACAGGGCCACGTGGGTCTGCAATTCAGCGCGGTCAGCGCCGGTCTCCGCCTTGAGCTCGCGCAGTGGCTCACCGCGCGGCCCGAGATACGTCGCCTGGCAACGGCGGGGTAAAGGCGCTTTCCGCTCTCCCGTTTTCCGTTTTCCGTTTTTTCCGCCAAAAGACCACAACCTTGCCGCCATCTTGAGCGCGCGTAATTTAGGAACGGCAATTCTGGAAACGCGTTACGGCGCGGGGTTCGCCGCAACAGGCTGCCGGGCGGGCGTTTCCACGGATGGTCCTTCGTCGGTGGTCTCTTCCCACAGGGTGCGGTCGCGCAGGATGCGCGACACCAGCGCGGTGTGCATGGCGTGCCCGGCGCGATCGGCCACCACGCGTCCCACGACGCGCTTCCCGAGCAGCGCGAGGTCGCCGATCAGGTCGAGCACCTTGTGGCGCACGAACTCATCGCTGAAGCGCAGCGGCGGATTCATGATGCCGTCGGCGGTGAGCACGATGGCATTCTCCAGGCTCGCGCCGCGGATCAGGCCCATCTTCTCCATCGCTTCCTTGTCCACCAGCGACCCGAAGGTGCGCGCGGGGGCGATCTGGCGGCGATAGAGGTCGCGCGAGAGATCGATTTCGAAGGTCTCGCGACCGATCATCGGGTGCGGAAAATCGATGTTGTAGGAAACCGAGTAACCGTCGGCCGGATACACGCCGATAAACTTGTTCCCTTCGCGTAATTCCAGCTTGCGCAGGATGCGCAGCGAGACGCGCCGCTTGCGCTGCTGCTTCAGCCCGGCGCGCAGCACCATGTCCACGAACGGCTGCGCGCTGCCGTCGAGGATGGGCAGCTCGAGGTTGTCGAGCTCCACGATCGCGTTGTCCACCCCAATGCCGATAAAGGCCGAGAGCAGATGCTCGGTGGTGGAGATGAGCACGCCTTTCTTCATCAGGCTGGTGGCGTAGCTCACGCGCGCCACGTTGCGGCTCACCGCCTCGATGGTGAAGCCGTCGAGGTCAACCCGGCGGAACACCACGCCGGTGCCCGCGGGTGCGGGCAGAATTCGCAGCTTCACCGGAGCGCCGCTGTGCAGCCCGACGCCGCTGCACTCCACCGCGGAACGAATTGTCTGCTCGTAACTCAAGCAGCGGGGGAACGTAACGACTTCTAGATGTGCAGTTTACGCCCGGAGTTGCAGGTGGCGGCTGTGGCAAATTCGCCACAGTCCGTGGCGCAAAAGAGGCGGTTCCGGGCTGCCGTGAGCACCTGAGTCGGACTTACAGGCGCGCCCTTATCCAACTGTCATGCTGAGCGAAGGACCGCGCAGCGGGCCGTCGTCGAAGCATCCCCACCTGTACCCGTGCTGGCCGGGCGAAGTCATGTAGGGCGGAGCTGCCGCATTACCGCTTCTCGGGCGGCAGGGGCGCGGCTTCAAACATGCTGTCGGGAAAGCCGTTGTTGTAGCTGACTCGGTTCAGGAAGCGCTGGTTCTCCATCTCGCCGTTTTTCAGGCGTGTGATGCTGTAGGGCGTTTGGATTCCCTGCACTAGGTGGTAGTTGTCGTAAACCTCGTCCTGGTCGTCTTTCTCGCGCGTGGTGGGATCGCGCCGCTGGTAGCTCTTCTGGATCGGCAGGTGCGAATCAATATCCAGATACAGCGTGACTGCCTGGTTCTTGGAGTTCAGGATGGTCACCTTGTCGGTGGACTTGCGCTGCGCCACCGCCTGGCCGTCGTAGAAAAGCGCTGTGCCCGGCTCATTGAGCCAGACGCGCAGCACGCGCTCGAGCGAGAATTCGCGGCGCTCGAGATACGACTTCAGCGCCTCGGCCTCTTCCGGCTTAACGCCGCGGAAGGTGATTTCGAATCCCTTGTCGCCGTTGTGGATGATGATCCAGTCGCGCTGCTTGGTCAGCTCCAGGCGCTCCTTGTCGGGCCACTTCCACATGCGCCAGAAAGGAGCGCCGCTGCCGCTCTGCCCGTGAGAGAACCCGTAGGTGCGGCCTTCCTGGGCGACGTCGGTGTAGTTGAGGTAAGCCTGCCCGCCGAGCGCGCGGATCATCTGGTCGAGGAGCTGCCGCGCCTTGCGCGAGCTGCCGTCCTGGCTGACCGCGGGCTGGCCCGGCGCCTGCGCAAGCGCGGAGCAGGTCAACAACACGAGGGTTGCGAGAATCTTTTTCATCTGGCGATATCAGGTTGGACGCAAACTTCGTCCGTTCGGCTGCTCTGGTCGGCACGTCGCACTTGGCATTTGGCACTTAGCATCTGGCCGTGAAGAGCGATGCGCCTTTGCCTTTTCGTGAAACGTGAAACGCGAAACGTGAAACCTGCCTTTATCCCACCAGCACCGCCCCGCCGTTCACGTTGAAGATTTCGCCGGTGATAAATCCCGCATGCGGCGTGCACAAGAACAGAATCGGCGCCGCAATTTCATCCGGCGTGGCCACCCGGCCAAGCGGGATGGCGCGAAACACGCGCTCGCGATACGCCGGATCGCTCAGCGCCGGCGCCGACATATCGGTATCCACCCAGCCCGGCGCGACACAGTTCGCGCGAATGCCGTGCGCCGCCAGCTCGGTCGAAAGCCCCTTCACCATGCTGATCACTGCGCCCTTGGTCGCGGCGTAGTCGGCGTGAAACGCCTCGCCGCGCTGGCCGGCGGTGGAACTGATGAGAACGATGCTTCCACCTTGTTTTTGCGCTTTCATCTGCGCGACCGAGTGCTTCACCAGGCCAAAGACGCTGTCGAGATTCACGGCCACGGTGCGCCGCCACTGCTCGTCTGTCATGCGATCCACGGGAACGTCTTCCGGCGGCCAGATGCCGTGGTTGGCGATTAGCGCGTCCAGCCGGCCAAACTTGTTGATCGCCGCTTTGACGAGTCTTTCGGCGCTGGCGGGACCATGGAGTTCGCATTGCACCGCGAGGCAGTTCGCTTCTCCGCCGCAACTGGCAACCACGCGCTCCGCCTCAGCGCGCGAACGCACGTAGTTGAATGCCACGCGCGCGCCGGCGCGCACGAACATCTTCACCGCCGCTGCGCCGATGCCGCGCGAGCCGCCGGTGATGAGCGCGACCTTGCCCGTGAGTGTGAGTGTGACTCCGTCGTTCATCTTGGGAATGGAGCTAGGACGTGGTTCGGCGCTTGCGCTTCCACTCGGCAGCCGCGTCCACCAGCGCCCGGAACAGAGCGCGCGAAGGCTCGTCGCTCGCGGTGGTGCGCTCGGGATGCCACTGCACGGCGACGACAAAGTGGTCGGGCGCCGTGCCCTCGATGGCCTCCACCACGCCGTCGCGCTCCGAGCGCGCAACGGCGCGCAGGCCGTCGCCGATTACGTCGGCCGACTGATGGTGGCTGGAGTTCACGTCGATTTCCGGCATTGACGCCTGCTCGGCAACCGCCGCCACGCCCCGCAGCGTCGCCGAGGCCGGAGCCTGGCGCCCGTCCTGCGGGCGCCGCGCGTTCGCGGCCTGCTCTTGGCGGGTAACGTGGCGTAACGACTGCCCCAGCAGTATCCCCGCCAGCCGCGACGCCGGCTCCAGCGTGACCTTGTGGGCGCGCAGCACATTGCGCCCTGCTTCGTGGTTCACAGGCGACGCGATGTGCTGCACCAGCGTGCCCGTGCGCCACACGTTGAGCGCCTGCAATCCGTAGCAGATGCCGAGAATCGGCTTGCGCAGGTTGTACGCATCCTGGAGAAGGAGTTCATCCACCGCATCGCGCGCCGGGTCGGGAGGATTGGTGTTGGGATCGCGCGCCGCGTCGTACTTCTGCGGATCGATGTCCGCCGGGCTCCCCGGCAGCAGCACGGCATCGCAATCGCGCAGCAAGCGGGCAACATCTTCCGGCCCGCGGTCGAGCGGGATCACCACCGGTTCGCCGCCCGCTTCTTCGATGGCGCGCGTGTACTGGGGCAGAGAGCGCTGCGCGTAGTCGGGCTTCTGAGAGTGCGGCACCGGGATGGCAATGCGCGGACGCATCAGCTTGATTGTATCGCCTCGGCAGGCCGCGGCTCCGGGCGCGCCACGGCCGCGCGCGAATAATAAAGATCTTCAACCGCGCGTTGCGCCCGCGCCGCCAACTCGTCCATCTGGCGCACGTGCATGCCGTCGGTCGAAATCGGCCTGCCCACGATCATCTGCACCGGCCCGGGGCGGACGTGGTAGCTGTTCATCGGCAGCACCTCCCAGGTGCCCACCAGCGCCACCGGCACAACGTCAACGCGGGCGCGGATCGCCGCGTAGAACCCGCCACCGAGGAACGGCTGGATGTGTCCGTCGATGCAGCGACCGCCCTCGGGAAAGACAACCAGCGGCATGCCCGAGCGCAACGTCTGGGCAGCGCGATTCAAGCTGCTCAGCGACGAGTGCGCATCCTCCGGGTCAATCGCGATCTGGCCGGAGCGCTTCAGGTGCCAGCCCATGAACGGATAGCGAAACAGTTCTTTTTTCGCGATGATGCGGAACTGGAACGGCAGGTCGGCGTAGAGCACCGGGATGTCGAGCGCCGACGCGTGATTGAACACCCACAGCCGCGGCTTGCCGTCGTTCAAAACATTTTCCAGGCCCACGGTCGTCGCCGGCGAGAACAACGTCTTCAGGATGAGCCGCGACCAGAGCCGCGCGAACCCATGCTGCACGCGCCCCGAGCGGTCCCACAACGACGAGATCAGCGACAGCGCCCCCAGCACCGCCGTGTAGAGGTAAACCAGCGGCACAAAGAAAAAAAGCGAGCGCAGGATGCTGAAGAACGCGGCGAGTTTCGATTGCGGAGGCACCGTTTGCAACTCAACTTCCATCCTGCTGAGCGGAGGCCCGCGCAGCGGGCCGGAGCTGAAGCATCCCTGCTCGACCCGCGAACATTGGGTGAAGTAGGGACCGTTCGACTCGCCCTCCGCGCTCCCTCAAGATGACGCGAAGCGAGCGACACTTCAACCTATCACATATAAAACAGGCTCAGCCGCGGCAGCCGATGCCGCTCCAGCAATCGCTTGTTGGCGTACTGCTTGTGCAACTGTTCGATCTGCGCCGCCGGCATCTTGCTGCGATACGGCGCCAGCTCGCGGTCAGCCTCGGCGCGCACCGCCAGTAATTCGTCATTGCTGGCGGCCGCCGTGAGCGCCGCAAACAGCCGCTCTTCCATCACGGTCAGCCGCCGTTCCAGGTCTTCCATCGCGCGCGCAGTCGCGGGCGGCATCGCCGCAACTTCATCCGCCATCTCGCCCAGACTGCGCGCCGTCTGCTGCCCGACCGCCTGTGCCGGCGGCGGAAGGTCCGCTACCCGCCGCTCGATCTCCGCCGCATTCCTCCGCAGATACGCCGCCACCGTTGGCGCGTCGAATCCTCCCTGCTCCGCCGCCGGAGGCGGTGCGCCCACCGCCGCTTCCTGCATGCCCTCCACCGCTGCGAGCACCGCCTGCGCGCAGTAAGCCAGGCTGTTCACCTTTTGCGACTTCGACCTCCGCCGGTCGTACTTGTCGAAGGCATCGTCAATGCCGCGCAGCACCGCCTCGAGCGGCACCCCCGCGTCTTTCCAGGTCTCGATCAGCGCCCAGTCGAGCGTGGAGAGCAGCAGCCCGGCCCCGCGACGCCGCTGGAAGTGCTCCTCGACCTCGGTGAAGTAGTTGAAATAGTTGTCCACAATGGATTGAAGCGGCTGAGCGAATCCTTCGGAGGAGCACGGCTTCAGCCGTACCGTAAGCGCATCGTCTGACAGAAAGGTTCAGGCGCTGCACTCGTGCCCGAAAGAATACCTCAGCGGCTGAAGCCGAATGTCGGCGCGATTGACGGCGCGACTGAAAGCGGCGCCCCTCCGCAATCAGCGTGCCTTTTTGGCGGCTTGCTGGCCGCGCGAAGCCTGCGGCGCACGTCCCGCCGCCGCATTCCGCTCCCAGATGATGCGCAATCCATCGAGCGTGAGCAGCTCGTCCACCTCGGTGATGTACTTCGACGCGCTGCCGATCAGCGGCGCCAGTCCGCCCGTCGCGATCACCTTCGGATTTCCGCCCAGCTCGGGCAGCATGCGCTCCAGGATTCCGTCCACCAGCCCGAGGTATCCGAAGTAGAGCCCCGACTGCAGGCTGCCCACCGTCGTCGTGCCGATCACGCGGCCGGGATTGCGGATTTCCACCCGCTGCAGGCGCGCGGTGCGGCTGAACAGCGCATCCGCCGAAATGCCGATGCCCGGCGAGATCACGCCGCCCATGTATTCGCCCTTGGCGGAAACGGCGTCGAATGTGGTCGCCGTGCCGAAGTCCACCACGATGCACGGCCCGCCGTACTTCTCGAAAGCCGCCACGCCGTTCACCACGCGGTCGGCGCCGACCTCCGCCGGATTCTCATAGCGCACCGGCATGCCGGTCTTCACGCCCGGCTCGATAAACAGCGGCGCCGTGCCGAAGTATCGCTCGCACACCTCGCGCAGCGTTGGGTCCATGGGCGGCACGACCGAAGAAATCACGATGCCGTTCACCGCGCGCGCGTCAATATTGCCCATCGCGAACAGGTTGCGGAACAGCACGCCGTACTCGTCCACCGTCTGCGTGCGCACCGTCCCGACGCGCCAATGCGCCACCAGGCGGCGCGCTCCGCCCTCAGGCCCGGAGAAAACGCCCAGCACCGTGTTCGTGTTGCCGACATCGAGGACCAGAAGCATCGGGTAATTGAGAAATTGAGAAAGCCGGTAAATGAAAATCGAGGACCGCTACTTTGTGACCTTGGCGCCTTCGTGTCCTTTGTGGCTGGCTCTTGATTTGACTTTAACCGATTACCCGATTTCTCAATTACGCAATCGGCCTGACTCCTCCCGAAATCACCGTCCGCACGCCACCGGCGGTCTTCACGCGGAGAAATCCGCGCTCATCAAGGCCGTCGGTGGTGCCTTCAAAGCCGCCGTTCTCGTCAACCCGCACCTGCTTGCCGCGCGCGTAGCTGGAAGCCGCCTCGAAGCGCGGCAGCACATTTTGCACGCCGCCGGGGCGCTGAAAATCGGCGTACATGCGGTCGAGCGATTTTAGCAAAGCCGCCGCGAGCTCCACGCGCGACCACATGCGTCCCGACGCCATCCGCAGCGACGTCGCCTGGCCGCGCAGCTCCCGCGGAAACTCGCGCTGGTTCACATTGATCCCGATGCCGGCCACGGCGTAGCGCACGCGCGTCACCTCGGCGCTGATCTCGGTGAGGATGCCGCAGAATTTCTCTTCGCCGAGCAGCACGTCGTTCGGCCAGCGCAGGTCGGGCTTGAGACCGGTCACGCTCTCCACCGCGTCAGCCACCGCCAGCCCGGCCAGCAGCGAAAGCGACAGGATGTCCGCCGGCGGCACCGCCGGCCGCAGAATCACCGAACAGTAAATCCCTGACGACCGCTCCGAATTCCAGCGATTGCCGCCGCGCCCGCGCCCCGCCGTCTGCTCTTCGGCCAGGAACACGCTGCCCTCCGGCGCGCCCGTCGCCGCCGCATCCATCGCCACTGTATTCGTGGAGCCGATCCGGAAGTAATGATGAATGTTCTTCGCCAGGCGAGTGCCTCGCAGCAGCGGCGCCAGCACGTCGGGCAGCAGAAGATCGGGGACGGTGGTGAGCTGATATCCAGTAGTCGGGCGCCCGGCGATTTCCACTCCCAGCGAGCGCAGCTGCTGCACCAGACGCCACACCGCCGAGCGCGACGCGCCAATCTCATCGGCGAGCTTCGTGCCGCTCACCACCACCATGGCGTGATCGGCGAGCAGACGCACCACGCGCCCCAGGCGCTCGTCGGTGCGTCCGTCGGGCACGGCGACCTCAGCGGGAATGCGCTTTGGCAGGGCTTTGCGGATGCGGGGATTATAGAAGAACGCTGCCGGCTTCCCGCTACCCGCTTCCCGCAACCCGGTTCTTCCCCACGAAGACACCAAAGGCGCGAGGCGATCGTCAGAAGAATCTCTTCGCTTTTTCGTGCCTTCGCGGTCAGCGGGCCGTGCGGGGAGCGGGCAGCGGGAAGCCGGCAGCGTTTTACCCCGGCGCCATGCGCATGCTCATGTCCACCGCCATGGGCGAATGGGTAAGGGCGCCGACCGAGATATACTCCACGCCGGTCTCCGCGTACGCGCGAACGTTCTCCAGATTGATCCCGCCCGAAACCTCCAGCGGAATGCGCCGCGTGTGCTGCTTCACGCGCTCCACGGCGAAGCGCACGTCTTCCACGCTCATGTTGTCCAGCAGGATGGCCTCGGCGCCGTTGCCCAGCGCTTCCTCGAGTTCGGCGATCGAGCGCACTTCGCACTCGATGGGCTGCTCGCCGCGGCGGTTCTGGTGCGCGCGCCGCAGCGCCTCGGCAATACTGCCGGCCAGCGCGATGTGGTTGTTCTTGATGAGCACGCCGTCGCTCAGGTCGAGCCGGTGATTGAACCCGCCGCCACAGCGCACCGCGTACTTGTCGAGCCCGCGCAGTCCCGGCACGGTCTTGCGCGTGTCGAGGATGCGCACGCGCGTGCCCGCCACCGCGTCCACGAAGCGCCGCGTGAGCGTCGCGATACCGCTCATGCGCTGCAGCACGTTCAGGATCACGCGCTCGCAGGCCAGCGCTACGCGGGCATTGTGCCGGACGACGGCAATCGTCTGCCCTTTGTGCAGCCGCACGCCGTCGAAAACTTCGGGATGCGAAGTGACATCGGGGTGCGACGTGACTGTTCCATCCATCACCGCGAAAATTTCCAGGATGCGCTGCACCGAGCCCACGCCGGCGAGCACGCAGTCCTGCTTTGCAAGAACGGTTGCGACCGTGCGCTGCTGCGGATCGATGCACGCGTAGGTCGTCGAGTCGCGCGTCGCCTTGTCCTCGGCGAGCGCGTTCTCCAGGATGGCGGTGACGCGATGGCTGTGCCAGTTCATTTCTCTTGAAAACCGCTGTGGGCCCGTAGTTCACGACGCAGCACGAAGGCCCTTCGGCATGTGGCTCGGCGCCCCACGGACCTCGCCGCGTCCCTAATTTACCCGATGACCCGATTAGGCAATTACCCGATGGCGTCCAGCGCCCGCCGCGCCTTCTCGATCAGCACGGCCAGCTCCGCCGCGCGCGTGCGCAGGCCTTCCACCACTTTCGGCGGCGCCTTCGCCAGGAAACCATCGTTCGCCAGCTGCGCCGCCGCGCGCAAGGCCTCGCCCTCGAGCTTCGCCAGCTCTTTCGTCAGGCGCTCGCGCTCGGCGCCGGCGTCAATCTTCTTCTCGTAGACGAGCGCCACATCGAAGCGCGCCGTGCTTCGCGAGCCCGCCTGCTGCGAGAGCGGCTGCGACACGAACTCGACCGCCTCCACGTTCGCCAGCTTCTCCAATGCCTGCCGGTTGGCTTCGACCAGTTTGCGCGTCGTGGTGTCGGCAAACACGCGCACCGGGACCTTCGCGCGTGTTTCCACTTTCTGCTCGGTCCGCAAGTTTCGAACTGCGACGATCAGGTCAATCAGGACCGCCATCTCGGTTTCGGCGGCGTCGTCGATCTGCTTCGCGTCGGCCTGCGGGAAACTCGCCAGCGCAATGGACTTCAGCGGCGGCTTGCCGTCGTACAGCGCGTGCCAGATTTCCTCCGTCAGGAACGGCATGAACGGCGCCAGCAGCCGCAGCGCCGCCTCGAACAGCGAGGCCAGGTTGTTCAGCGCCGCGCGCGTCGCCTGCTTCGCCGCGTCGTCTGTGCCCGTGTTCAGCCGGAGCTTGGCCAGCTCGATGTACCAGTCGCAAAACTCGTCCCAGAAAAAGTGGTAGACGCCGAGCGCCGCCTCGTGAAAACGATACTCAGCCAGCGCCGCATTGCACTGCTCGGCCGCGCGCGAAAAACAGGACGCGATCCACCTGTCCTCAAGCGTGACCGGCTGGAAGCCCGGGATTCCGGCAACGTTTCGCGAGGCCTCCGAACTGCTCGCCCCAAACTCCGCCAACTCCCACGCGCCGCTCTCTTCCGCCTTGTCCACGTGCATGAAGAGGAAGCGCGCCGCGTTCCAGATCTTGTTGGCAAAAGCGCGGTAGCCTTCCGTCCGCGACTCGGAAAATGCAATGTCGGTCCCCGGCGCGGCCATGGATGCCAGCGTGAAGCGCACCGCGTCGGTCCCGAAGCGCTCGATGATCTCGATCGGGTCCACCACGTTGCCCTTGGTCTTCGACATCTTCTGCCGCTCGGCGTCGCGGACCAGGGCGTGGATGTACACCTCGCGGAAGGGCGCCGTGTCGTTCGTCTTCTCGGCTTCGCGCGGACCGCGCGCCGCGCCGCTCGCCACCTTGACCGCCGCATCCTGCCGGTGATCGCGCATGAAGTGACAGCCCAGCATGATCATGCGCGCCACCCAGAAGAACAGGATGTCGAAGCCCGTGACCAGCAGCGACGTGGGATAAAACGCCTCCAGGTCGCGCGTCTTGGCAGGCCATCCGAACGCGGTGAACGGCAGCAGTCCCGACGAGAACCAGGTGTCCATCACGTCGGTGTCTTGCGTGAGCTTCGCCGAGCCGCACTTCGCGCACGACTTCGGCGCCTCGCGCGCCACAATGATTTCGGCGCATTCGCCGCAGTGCCACGCCGGGATGCGGTGGCCCCACCACAACTGCCGCGAGATGCACCAGTCGTAGATACCGGCCATCCAGTTCAGGTAGATGGCCTTGTAATTTTCCGGCGTGAAGCGGATCGAGCCGTCTTCCACCACGCGCCGCGCGCGCTCCGCCATCGATGGCCCGCCCGATTTCGGCTGCTTGTTCACCGCCACGAACCACTGCGTGGAAAGCCGCGGCTCAACCACCGTCTTGCAGCGATCGCACTTGCCCAGCGCGTGCATGTGGTCGCGCACGGCGGCCAGCAGTCCCGCCTCGCGCAGCTCGTTCACAATTTTTTCGCGCGCTTCGTAGCGATCCAGTCCGGCGTAGCGGCCGGCGTTGGCGTTCATGCGCGCCACTTCGTCCATCACATCAACCTGCGGCAGGTTGTGGCGAAGCCCGGCCTGGAAGTCGTTGGGATCGTGCGCAGGCGTCACCTTCACCGCGCCGGTGCCGAACTCGGGATTCGCCAGCTCGTCGAGGATGATCGGGATCGAGCGCGTCACCTCGTTTCCGAGTGCGTCTTTGCGGACATCGGCCGCCAGCGGCAAGCGCACGCGCCGCCCATGCAGACGCCGGTAGCGGTTGTCAGCCGCGTTCACCGCAACCGCCGTGTCACCCAACATCGTCTCCGGACGTGTCGTCGCCACCGTGATGAACTCACCGCTTTCATGAGCGTGCCCCGTGTTCACGCCGGCTTCATCGGCGCTAACGTGGGGAAACGACGGTTCCACGGGATACCGGATCTCGTAAATCTTGCCCACCACTTCGTCGTGCACGACTTCCAGGTCGCTGATCGCCGTCTGGCATCGCGGACACCAGTTCACGATGTACTTCCCGCGATAGATCAGCCCGTCTTCCCACAGCCGGACAAAGGCCTCGCGCACTGCCGGCGAGAGCCGATCGTCCATGGTGAAGTACTCGCGCGACCAGTCCACCGAGTCGCCCAGGCGCTTCATCTGTTCCAGGATCGCCCCGCCGTACTCGGCCTTCCACTTCCACACGCGCTCCACGAATTTTTCGCGGCCCAGCTCGCGCCGTGCAACGCCCTCGCTGGCCAGCTGCCGCTCCACCATCATTTGCGTGGCGATGCCGGCGTGGTCCGTGCCGGGCAGCCACAGCGCGAGCGCCCCGCGCATGCGGCGCCAGCGCGTGATGATGTCCATCTCGGTGTGGTTCAGCATGTGCCCCATGTGCAGCCGCCCGGTCACATTGGGCGGCGGCAGCAGCAGCGTGAAGATGTGCGGCGCTTGCTCGGGATTGGAAACCGGACCGGGCGTTTCGACGTGGAACAACTGCTCGCCGACCCAGTATTCGGCCCAGCGCGCCTCAATCGCGCCCGGGTCGTAGGCTTTTGGGAGATCGTGGGGCATGTGTCGGCGAATCGCGACGGCTGGCAAGAACGCGCAGAGACGTTGCCTGCTACGTCTCCCAGCAGCGACGCGGGAATTTTTCAGTGTAAAGGACGGGAAAAAGAGGGGTCAAACAGAGCGGATACTGGTCAGACGCCGAACTTCGAAGGTCCGATTCTTGACCGGCTACTTCACCTTCTTCCATCCGCCATCAGCCTGCGGGATCCAGCGGACGCCGCGCATGTCGAGCCACTCGCCCATCGTCTTGCCCCGGGGCTCGGAGCCGATGCGCAGCACGTTGCCGTTAATGTCTTCGACTTGCATTTCGTAGGCCCACCAGTAGTTGGTGGGCGCGTGGCGGATCTTTGCGCCGCTGCGCCGGTACTCGGCGAGGACGGCGTCCACGTCGCTCACCCCGATCCACACCCAGCCGCCGGCGTGCCCCTGGTCGCCCTCGCAGAGGAAGATTTCGCACTCGTCCCGCTTCACCGAAGCGAAGCTCGGCGAGTCCCACAGCATGCGGAAGCCGAGCACGCGGACGTAGTGATCGATGGCAGCCTTCAGGTCGGCCACGCGCAGGATCGGAGTCATGCCGCCGAAGCAGATGCCAGGTTGCGAATTGGAAGCCTTCGGATCGGGCGCCTTCGGCCCGGCTGATTTTGTTTCTGCGGATGACATGGCGATCGCCTCACGTCGGCTGCAGCAATCCTACACTCGAATCGCGGAAACCCGCGCTTACGGCGGCCGCGTCCAACCGGACAGGGACGGGCGGAGTCCGCAGGTGGCGCGAGCCGCCAACTCGACGCTTGGGCTGTGAGGCTGCGCATACCGATCGCGCGCGGCCAGGACCTCGGTTGCTCTGTGTCTCTGTGGTGGATTGGTGGATGTTGGGCGGCTAGCCCTTCAGCTCGCGCATCACTTCCGCCACGATCTCGTTGTGCAGGCGGGCGAGGGCGCGCTGCACGGCGCGGCTGACGGCGTCGGTCTGCGGATCGGCGCCGCCGCTGGCGGCAGCCTCGGTGGCGATCTGCGCGCTGCCGGCGGTGAGCGCTGCCGCCAGTTCCGATACCAGGTGCGGATCGGGAACAGTCGCGGCGGCGGCCGGGGCGGGCTCCGCGACCGGCGCCAGCGCAGCTTCTTCGTGTACCGGCTCATCGTGCGGCGTTGCCGGCAAGTGCGCGATGGCGGCGTGGAACTCCTCGGCCAGGCGCACGCGCGCGGCGGTGTCGTCAGGAAAAGCGTGGTCGGCCGCCCAGGTTTGCGGAGGCGCCGGGGCCTCCTCGGGCGCGGGCGTCTCGGCGGGAGCGGCTTCCGCCGGCTCGGCGGCGCCGAAGCGCGTGGTGAACTGCGCCATCTCGGTGGCGTCGGTCACCAGCGCCGGATCACGCGCGGGCGGAGCTTCGACCTCCGAGGCCTGCATCGTGGATTCGAGTCCCGCTTCCGCGACGGCGTCAACCGGCGCCGGCGGCGGCGATGTGTACTCAACCTCGGGGTCCTTTGCGGGCGCGGGCGGCTCGAGCACGGCGGGTGCAGGCGCGGCTTCCAGTTCGATCTCGGGCGCGACGGGAGGCTCGATGACGGCCGCGTCGTGCACGCCGCTGCCCACGGTGAACTCGCCCGCCGCGGAACCCTCGTACGCCGGAGGCGCAGCTTCGCCGCCAGCGGCCGCCGCTGCAGCGGCTGCGATGATTGCGGGCGGCTCAATGGCCTCGGTGCGGAAGCGCGTCTCGCGCGGCGGCGCTGCTTCATCGGCCGGCGGCGCCACAGACGCTTCAATCGACGCGGTCGCTTCCGCGTCAGGCACAACCGGACTCGGCGCAGGGACCGGTTCGGGCGCCGGCGGCGCCGGTACGACGATCTCGTGAAGCGGCTCGGCGAACCACTGCGAGCCCTGCATCGCTTCGGTGATCACGGCAGACGCGGCGCTGCCCGCGTCGGGCGCCGGCATGCTCGGAATCGTGACCGGCGGCTCGTCGGGAGGAAGCTCGAAGGCGGCCGCCGCGGCCACTTCTTTCGGCACTTCGATGGTCTCGGTTCGCGCAGGCGCAGGCTCCGGCGGCGCTTCCTCGGCCGAAGGAGCTTCCACCGCGAATTCCAGGGGCGCCATCTTTACGGTTTTTTCGAAGTCGGCCGGCTTACCCTTGGGCGCGCCTTGGGCATCGGGCAGCACTCCCAGTCCCGCCGCCAGCTTCTGCACCGCGTTGAGCAGGTCGGTGGCCTCGAAAGGCTTCACGATCACGCCGTCGGCCCGGACCTTGTGGCCGTCTTCTGCCTTGTAGGGTTCGAGCTTGCCGACGGTGAGCAGCACCGGCAGCGCCGCGCGGTCCGCCTTGGCTTTCTCGCAGACCTCAAGGCCGGTGTAGCCGGGCATGTAGACGTCGAGCACCAGGATGTCGGGCTTCTCGCTGGCGATCTTCTTCATGGCGGCGGCGCCGTTGCTCACGGCGACCACCTTGTAGCCGGCGTCGGTGAGGATCTTCTTGCCCATGTTCTGGGCAGTCATGCTGTCGTCGGCCAGAAGGACCTTGAGACTCACGGCGTTTTCCTTGGGATTTCCCGGGGAGCAGTGTGCAAAAGGTACTGTTTATCGGTATCCAAGTCAACGCGAATACCCGGCGTAGGGAAAGTTACTTAGGGCGGCAGACCGCCGATTACGCGAACTCCCATTTCCGCGCCAGACGCCGCGCCGGCAGGAAAAGCACGACCGAGAATTCGCGGGTCGTGCTGATTGCGCGACCCGGCTGAGGACTGGGATACCTAAAAGATAATCAGCTTCTTCTTTTTCTTCCTCTTCGAAGTGGACTCGGTCTTCTTGTCCACCTTGCCGGATGTGGACGAGCTCGGGGCCGAGCTGGCCTGGTCCGCCGGCTCCTGTGCCGCCTCGTTTATCTGCGTGGGCGGGGGCAACGGTGCGGGCTCATTGGCCGCCGGCGTCGCTGCCGCCGGAGCCGAGTTTGCGGAAGGCGGACGCGCTGCCGGCGCAGCAGGTGCGCTGTTGGCTGGCGCTGCAGGCCCGCTATTGCCGGGCGCTGCCGGCGCCGAGCCACCGGTCACCGGCAGGTCTTCGATGCCGGTCTGGTTCGACGATGGCGCCGAGTTCGAGCTGGAGCCACCGGTCGGCGGCGCGACATTGGGCGCCGGCGTCGAAGGTTGAGCTTCTTCGGTTCGCGGCGTTGCCTCGTTCGGAGGCGGAGCGCCGCGGCCCACGGTCTCGACCGAGACGCTGTGGTTGTCGCTGTCGCCTCCCATGCTGCCGACGGCGGTGCGCTCGGCGCGCTTCATGATCTCAGGCGCGCTGGCTTCTTCGCCCGGATTGAGCGACGGCTCTCCAACATGCGCCGCCTGCGCCACGTCAGGACGGCGCTTGAAGTTCAGCATGACCTTGCCGACTTTGCCCGTTTCGCGGCGGCTCTCTTCTTCCGCCCTGTTCTGCGCGATGGCTTCGGCGGTGGGAGTAGGCACCGGCCGGTGCAGTGCGGTCAGCCGCTCCCGCGCAGACTTGGCTTCCTCGCTGATCGGATAACGGTTGATCAGCCGGGTGTAGGCTTCGGCGGCGCTTTTGGTGAAGTCTTCGATCAGCCGGCCCTTGGAAACTTCAGCAGCTCGGCCCGCGCGAATAAGGTCGATTTCCTTTTCGTAGGCGTTGCCGAGCATCAGCAGGGCGCTGTCGGCGCCGCTATAGAGCGGATAGTTGTCGGTGAGCGAGCGCAGGCGCGCGATGGCCGCGGGATACGACTCACGCAGGAAGTAGAACCGCCCGATGCGGTACTCGCGCTCGGCCAGCACCTCCTGCACGTCGCGCAGCTTCTGCTTGGCTTCGGGAACCAGTTTGCTGTCGGGATACTGCTGCAGCAGCTGCCGGTACTCCTCTTCCGCGCGCTTGGCGTGGGTGAAGTCGCGGTCCGGCTTCTCCATCTGTTTGTAGTGGATGGTAGCGATCTTCAGCTGCGCCTCGGCCGCTTCCGGCATGTTGGGGAAGAAGGTTTCAAAGTCGCGGTATTCGATCTCGGCCTGCTGCAGCGCAGTGGTGGTGCCTTCGGCGTACCAGGAGTCGCCCACCGACAGCTTGGCGCGTGCCACGAACTCGGAATCGGGGTAGGTGTTGATCAGGGTCTGTAGCGTGAGGCGTGCCACGTCCCACTTGCCCTTGCGCATCGCCTCCATGGCCCGGTCGTAGAGGACCTTGTCCGGCTGCTTGGAATTGACGTTGGCAATGGGATTGGAAACCTTATGGTGACAGCCGGCGGTGAGCAGCGCGACGGTTCCCAACAGGCAGGCACTAATCAGACGACGCATGCAGCCTCTCAGAATCTTTGTTGCCGGACCGAGCTACTGCTAGCTTGGATGTCCGGGTGGCGCCCCGGGCAACCCGGCTCCTGCCGGATTGAACGGTCAAAATCGCTAAACTTTCACCAGCGTCGCCTCGCTGGCAGCCTTCAGCAGGCGGCGGGTGTTCTCGGCCGGGTCTCCCTCGCCGAAAACGGCGTTCCCGGCCACCAGCACCTCGACCCCGGCGCGGACGGCGTCGGCTATGGTAGCCAGCCCAATGCCGCCGTCAATCTCAATGCGGAAACTCAGCCCACGCCGCTGGCGCTCTGTGGCCAGCTTCATCACCTTGTGCAGCACCCCGGGAATGAACTTCTGCCCGCCAAACCCGGGATTCACCGACATGACGAGCACGTAATCCACCAGGTCGAGCACCTCGCTCAGGAACTCGGCCGGCGTTGCTGGATTGACCACCACCCCCGCGCGTACCCCGTGGCTGCGCACCAGGTTGAGCGTGCGGTTCAGGTGGACGGTGGCCTCCTGGTGCACCGATATCCAGTCTGCGCCAGCATCCACGAATGCCGGAATGTACAGGTCCGGGTTCTCGATCATCAGGTGGACGTCAAGGGGCAGCCGCGTGGCCTTACGCAACGACGCCACCACCGGCGGCCCGATGGTGATGTTGGGCACAAAGTGCCCGTCCATCACGTCCACATGCAGCAGAGTGGCGCCCCCCTCTTCCACCGAACGCACTTGTTCGGCGAGACGGGCAAAGTCGGCCGAGAGGATGGAAGGGGCAAGCTCGATCACAGCGCTTCTCTGCCTGGGCTGCTGAAGATCAGGAACTGAGTCTCTGGCTACGGTATGGAAAATTCTAGCATGCAACACTTGCAATTTTCGGGGTCAATCCCCGGGAAGCCCGCAGCCCTGCCTCTATAATCAAACCGCTTAGCGGGCCGGGTTTCCGCCGCTGGAAGGGGCATGAGCGAGCTGTATCCATTGCTGCTGGAGCCGCAGTTCAAGACGCGCCCCTGGGGGACGCGCGACCTGCGGCCCGTCTACTCACGTCCGGTCGTCGGAGAGCCCATCGGCGAGGCGTGGCTCACCGGCGAAGACTGCCGCGTGACCAATGGTCCGCTGGCCGGCGCCTCGCTCGCCGAACTGAGCCCGCGCTTTGGCGCGGATTTGATCGGCACGGCGGCGCCGCAAGCGCGGCGGTTTCCCCTGCTCATCAAGTTTCTGTTCCCCCGCGAGAAGCTGAGCGTGCAGGTGCATCCCGACGACGAGTGCGCGCGCGGCTCGGGGCTTCCCTGCGGCAAGACCGAGTGCTGGTACGTGCTCGCCGCCGAGCCCGGCGCCTACGTCTCACTCGGCGTGAAACCGGGCACCACGCGCGCCGACATGGAGCGCGCCATCGCCGAAGCCCGCGCCGAGGAGCTGCTGAACCGCGTTGACTTGTCGCCCGGCGATCTCATCTATGTGGACGCGGGAACGGTGCACGCCATCGGGCCGGGCTCGGTCCTGGTGGAGACCCAGCAGAACTCCGATACCACCTATCGCCTGTACGATTATGGGCGCGGGCGCGAGTTGCACGTCGAGCTGGGCCTGGCGGCGATGAAACCGCAAACTCGCGCGGGGAAAGCAAAGCGCGCAGCGCAATCGAATGGATTGGTCACACTGGTCAACTCACCGTGCTTCCGCGTGGATAAGTACACGCTCAGCGGCGCCCGCGAAATCGGTGGTTCCAGCGGCCGCAGCGTGCAGATTGTCGTCGCGCTGGAAGGCTGCGCGGTAATTTCCGCTCCCGGAGCGCCGGCGGCCTCCGTGGCACGCGGTGAGGCGGCGGTGATTCCGGCCTCGGTCCCCAAGGTCAGCGTGAAGCCGCAGTGGCAGGCGGAGCTGCTGGTGGCGTCGTTGCCGGAAGCAGGCGCCGTTCATCCCGAGATCACGCAGTGAGTAGTGGAGGCTACAGCTTTTGTTGTGGGGTGGAGCAGGGCTTGAGCCCTGCGCAGAACGTAAGACCAGGAGGCCGGCGGCTTCGGCCGCTGAGGTACCCGGGGCCTGAAGGCCCCAATTGGGGTGATACCTGATATGCAGGCCTGAAGGCCTGCTTCGCCCAAAACTTGAAACTTGAAGCTGCTTTCTTGAAACTGTCGTTCTATCCCGTGATTCTTGCCGGCGGGCGCGGCACCCGGTTCTGGCCGCTCTCGCGCCGCCGCCGCGCCAAGCAACTGCTGGCGCTCGACGGCCCGCGCAGCATGATCCAGCAGACGGTAAGGCGGCTCGAGCCGCTGGCGCCGCGCAATCGCTTCTGGATCATCACCAACGATGACCTGCTCAAGCCGATCCGGCAGCAGGTGAAGCGCGTTCCCGCGCGGCAGATCATCGCCGAACCTTTCGGACGCAACACGGCCCCGGCGATCGGCCTGGCCGCGTTCATCCTGCTCGCGCGCGATCCGGACGCCATCATCGGCATGTTCCCCTCGGACCACGTCATCTCCGACGAGAAGCGCTTCCGCGCCGCCGTGGAGCGCGCCGCCGCCATCGCCGCAGAAGGCGAAAATATCGTGGTGATGGGAATCGAGCCCTCGCGTTCCGAGACCGGTTACGGATACATCGAAGCCGGCGGCGCCATGCCCGGCGGCCGGCTGCGCGTGCGGCGCTTCACCGAAAAGCCCGACGCCATCACCGCGCGCGAGTTTCTCGTCGCCGGAAATTATTTCTGGAACAGCGGTATGTTCATCTGGAGCGCGCGCACGCTGGTCAACGCGCTGCGCGAGCACCTGCCGTCAACAGCGGCGGTACTGGAGAAGATTGCCGCCACCTACGGCACCCGTCGCTTCGAGCGCACGTTCGCGAAGCTGTATTCGCAGGCGGAAAACATCAGCGTGGACTTCGCCGTGCTCGAGCCGCGCTCGGCGCGCGGCGAAGGCGCTTCCGGGATTTACTGCCTCCCGGCTGACTTCGGCTGGAACGACCTGGGCTCGTGGACGGCGCTGCACGAACACAAGTCCGCGGCGCGCCCGATGGCGGCCGAAAACGGCAACGTGATCGAAGCCGCCGGCGAGCTGCTGCTGAATGCGGCCGGCAACTACGTCCACGCGCCGGGGAAATTCGTTGCTGCCGTCGGCGTGAAAGACGTGGTCGTGGTCGAGACCGACGACGCCTTGCTCATCACCACGCGCCAGCACTCGCAGGACGTGGCCAGGATCGTGAAGCAGCTGGATGAGAAGAAGAAACTCAGGAAGTTAACGTGAGCGCTTGCTCCCGAAATCCCGAACGCTTCGGGATGTAAATACATATGACCCAAGACATCAAATTCGGCACCGACGGATGGCGCGGCGTGATCGCCGACGACTTCACCTTCGAAAACGTGCGCGCCGTCTCGGCGGCCATCGCCGCCTACGTGCGCAGGAATGAAGACGCCTCGCGTCCTCTGCTCATCGGTTACGACACGCGCTTCGGCTCGCGCCGCTTCGCCGAACTGGTGGCCGAAAAGTTCGTCGCCGCCGGGCTCAAGGTGCAGCTCGCCAACGATTACACGCCCACACCCGCACTCTCGTACGCCGTGAAGCATCGTCAGGCCGCCGGCGGCGTGATGGTCACCAGCAGCCACAATCCGTGGAGCTGGAACGGCATCAAGTTCAAGGAAAAATTCGGCGGATCGGCCACGCCCGCTGCGCTCAAGAAGATCGAGGCCGAGCTGTATGCCAATGCCGATCCGAGATTCCCCGGCGGCGCGCTCACCGAAGTGGACTTCAAGCCCGACTACGTCGCCGCCATCACACAGTTCGCCGACATGGCGAAGATCGAGAAAGCCGGCTTTCGCTTCGTCATCGACTGCATGTACGGCGCCGGCCGCAACGTGCTCGCCGGCATCTTCAGGCAGCGCGGCGTCGATCACGTGCAGATTCGCGCCGAGGTGAACCCGCTGTTCCCCGGCATCAATCCCGAGCCCATCGAGCCGCACGTGCGCGCCGCGCAGGAGGCGGTGGTGCGGGAGAAGGCGCAGGCCGGCTTCATCACCGATGGTGACGCCGACCGCATCGGCGCCGTCACCGAAGACGGCACGTTCGTGGACGCGCACAAGTGCTACGCCGTGCTGCTGCAGTGGCTGCTGGAATACAAGAAGTGGCCGGGCGCGGTGACGCGCGCGTTCAACACCACGCGCATGCTCGACCGCATCGCGAAAAAGTACGGACGCGAGCTGGTCGAGCACGGCATCGGCTTCAAGTTCGTCACCGAGGTCGTGCTCTCGGGAAAAGAAGTGCTGATCGGCGGCGAGGAGTCGGGCGGCATCGGCATCCCGCGCCACCTGCCCGAGCGCGACGGCATTCTGAACTCGCTGCTGCTCGCCAACGCCATGGCTGACAGCGGAAAGACCCTGGGCCAGCTCGTCGCCGGGCTGCAGCGCGAGTTCGGCGAGCACCACTATGGCCGGCTCGACATGAAGGTGGCCGACGACGTGAAGCAGTCGGCCATCGCGCGCGCCGCGGCTGCGGAGACGAAGCAGCTTGGCCCGTTCAACGTCCTGCGGAAGGAGAACCTCGACGGCATCAAGTTCTATCTCGACGCTCCCACGAACGGTAACGGCGCCGATGCCTGGGTGCTGTTCCGCGCCTCCGGCACCGAGCCGCTGCTGCGCGTGTACTCGGAGGCGTCATCGCCGGCGCTGGTGAAGCAGATCCTGGGCGAAGCGGACGTGTTCGTGAACCAGGGCACGCCCGCGCACGCGGGCGCCTGAGCCGCGCGGGCATGAATTACGGCTGACAACCTGTTCGATAATCCTTATCATCCGATATCGCATGCAGTCGCAGTCCAAGGTCCGGGAGCTTTGCCGGGTGCACGGCCTGGCGGCCACGCACCAGCGTGTGATCATCTACCGCGCGGTCACTGCCCGGCCGGGCCACTACTCCCCGGAAGACGTTTACAACCTGGTGCGCCGGCAGATCCCCTCGATCTCGCTGGCCACCGTTTACAAGAACCTGAAGACGTTCGTGGCGCACGGCATGCTGCGCGAGCTGCATCCCGGCGCGGGCCCGCTGCGCGTGGATCCCACGCTGGAGCGGCACCATCACCTGGTGTGCACGCGCTGCGGCGCGGTGCGAGACGTGGCGAGCAGTTGGCTGGTTCCCGTTCGCGCTCGCCGCCCGGCGCCGCGCGGCTTCCGCGTGCGTGAATTCAAAGTGGACGCGCTCGGCCTGTGCCGCAAATGCGCCCGCAAGCGCAGTCCTCGCTCACGAAGCTGACCGCAACGCCACGACGCCGCCGCTGACTTCTGGGACGCCGACCGGTCCCCATCAGCAACCCAAGTTTCCCGAAAGGAGGAATTGTTATGGCGCGTGTTGCCCGTGAAATGGTGGTGAAGGCGGGAGTCGACGTGGAGAAACTGCTCGACCTGCTGGTGAAAAACGCCTCCGCTGAACTGACCACGTATTACTACTACACGATTCTGCGCGTGAACCTGATCGGCACCGAAGGCGAAGGACTGAAGGAGATCACCGAAGACGCGCGCATCGAAGACCGCAACCACTTTGAAGCTCTGGTGCCGCGCATCTACGAACTCGGCGGAAAAATTCCCGACGACATGAAGGTGTTCCACGACATCTCGGCCTGCCCGCCGGCGTCGCTGCCGAAGGACCCGACGGACATCCGCTCGATGCTGGAAGTCCTGGTGAAGGCGGAACGCTGCGCGGTGGCAGGCTACACGAACATTTGCAACATCACCGCCGGCAAGGACCATCGCACCTACGATCTGTCGCTCGCCATCCTGCATGAGGAGGTGGAGCACGAGGCCTGGTTCTCGGAATTCCTGGGGGAGGGACCGTCGGGCCATTTCCGGCGTTCGGGCACGGGATCCGAGCGGAACTCGCCTTACGTCTCGAAGTTCCTGCCCCACTAGTGAATCTCGAGCCACTGCGTCATCGGGTCATTGGACCCTGGGATTCGTCTCAAGGGTCCAATGACCCGATGGCCCGATGTTCCCGGATCACACGCGCAGGCCGCCGCCGGCCAGGATGTCTTCGCCCGTGATCCAGCCTGACTCGTCCGAGGCAAGGCCGGGGGAGGTCTACCACTTAGTGAGCTGCTTCAGGTAGGCGCGCCACACGTCGCGGCGCAGGCGCAGGTGGGCGAACTTGGCATGGCGCCGGACTTCCACCAGCCCGGCGTCGGCCACTGATGCGCTGCATCTGCCGGCGCGTCATGGTGATCATCGCGGCGCGCGCTCCAGCAGCAGCGTCTCCACGCGCTGCGCGTCCTCTTCGGTGTCCACGCCGATGGTGTCGAAAGGCGTCTCCGCTACGTGGATGGCGATGCCGTGCTCGAGAAAGCGCAACTGCTCCAGCCGCTCCGATTTTTCCAGCGACGACTCCGGCCAGTTCGCGAAGCGGTCGAGCGCGCCCTTGCGATATCCGTAGAATCCCAGGTGCTTGAAGTAGCGCGCCACGCCCGCCGCATCGCGATCGAAGGGAATGGGGGCGCGCGAGAAATAAAGCGCGCGCCCCGAGCCGGTGGCCACCACCTTCACGGCGTTGGGATTGGCGACATCGTGTGCCGCGCATGGCGTTTTCAGTGTGCCCACCTGGACGTCGCTGCGCGCCATCAGCTCCAGCAGTGCGGCAATGTGCTCGGGACGGGTGAGGGGCTCATCGCCCTGGATGTTGAGGTACACGTCGGCCGGAACGGCGGCGGCCACCTCGCGCACCCGCTCGGTACCGCTGCGATGCGCGGCGGAAGTGAGCCTTGCGCTCCAACCCTGGCGGCGGCACAGCTCCACGATCTCGTCCGCATCGGTGGCGACGATCACGTCGGCCAATCCAGGCGCGGCGCGCGCAGCCTCATACACCCAGGCGAGCATCGGACGTCCCGCGATGGGGCGCAGGACTTTTCGCGGCAGGCGGGTGGAGGCCAGCCGCGCCGGAATCACCGCCACGGCGCGCATGGATGCTCTAGATTACAGATTCGCCCGCGAACCTGACCGCAAATTTTTCGCGAACTCGTGGAGCGGCATGCCGTAGAAGTCGGCCACGTGTCCGGTGCGGGCGTAGCCGTGCTTTTCATAAAAACGGATGGCGCGCTGAAGAGGTTCGGTCGTATCGAGCGTCACGCGGCTGCAACCGCCGTCGCGCAGCTCCTCTTCGGCACGATCAAGCAGTTGTGCGGCGGCGCGCCCGCCCTGGCACTGCGGCAGGACCGCCATGCCGCGCAGATGGCCATCGCTGCCGCCAGGCTGGACCTCGCAGCCGATCGTGCCGACGATCTTGCCGTCTGGCGCGATCGCCACGAACAGCGACATGCGCGCCAGGCGCTTGTGGACGGTAACCGGATCGAGCACCGTGTCGCGAAACGCCCCTTCGGTGTACTGGCTGCGGTAAGGCTCGAATGCGGCGTGCAGGCAGCGCAGCACGGCCTGGGCGTCGGAAAAAGTGGCGCGCCGGATCAGGCAATCGCTCGCTGGCCGCGAGGCCTGCATGGCAGCTGGATGCAGTCGCGCTCAGGTTGGACGCAAATCAACGAACTGGGGTGGAAAGGTACTTCTCCATCGGAATTTCGAAGTACCAGAGCTCGTCGCCGTCGCCGTTCTTGACGCCGGTGGCGTACAGGCGCGCGCCGGAAAGCGGGCGGCTGATGCCTGAAACGTCAAAGAAAACGAACCCGGAGCGCGTTTTGTGCGGTTCCACGGCGCGGGCGCGGAACATGGCGCCATCCACCTCGTCACGCTCGCTGCCGCGGACGGTGGGCTTCGGGGCCCGGCGCGGCAGCGGCACCGGCGATGTCCGCGGGCTGTCGGGCCGCTTGATGCTGCGCTGGATGGCGCGGTAGATGTCCTCTTCGGTCGCCGGGTTGATCTTCACTTTGTCGGCAGTGATCAGTTGCAGCTTCATCGAGGTCAGTGCGATCGGGTTGTCGCTGTCGTTCGTCACCACCAGGAAAACCGGCAGCAGCCCGTGCTCGAGGAAGCGGATGCTGAACACAGACGCTTCCTTGTCCGGAAGATCGTAGGGATCGGCCGCAAAGGTGACGCCCTCCTGCGTGTGCTGGTCGTGCGCCGGGTAGCTGGTGGCTGGGCTAGCTTGCGGCAGGACGAAGTCCCGGGCCGCGTTGAGCGCGGTGGCGCGGGCGAAGAGCACCAGCGCGATCAGAATGGCACGACGGCTGCGCACCCGCTCATTATCAGGGCGGGCGCGGGAATGAGACAAGCGCGGCGATACAATGGCGCTCGATGTACTTTCTCTACAGCCTGGCCGCGGGCGCCGCGGCGCTGCTGCTGGCGCCGTGGTGGCTGTGGAAGATGCTGCGCCACGGCAAGTACCGCGCCGGACTGAGCGAGCGGCTGGGCCGTGTCCCCGAGCGGCTCGCGCTTCGCCGACAAAATGCGCCACCGCCGGTCTGGATCCATGCCGTCTCGGTCGGCGAAGTGCTCGCGATGAGCCCGGTCATCGCCGAGCTGCGGCGGCAGATGCCCGAGCGCCGCGTCTTCATCTCGACCACCACGCGTACCGGCCAGAGCTTGGCGCGCGAGCGCTTCGGCGCCGGGAACGTTTTTTACTTTCCCCTGGACTTTGCCTTCGCCATCCGTCCCTACTTGCGCGCGCTGCGGCCGGCGCTCGTCGTGCTCGCCGAAACCGAGTTCTGGCCTAACTTCCTGCTGCTGGCACATGCGTCCGGCGCAAGGGTCGCGGTGGTCAACGCGCGCATCTCCGACCGCTCGCTCCCCGGATACAAGCGCTGGCGCGGACTGCTGCACCGCATCCTCGGCAATGTGGATGTGTTTCTCGCGCAAAGCGGCGAAGACGCGCGCCGTCTGGTTGAGATCGGCGCCGAGGCCGCGCGCGTGAGCGTGGCGGGAAATTTGAAGTTCGACGCCGGCGCTTCCAGCGCGAGCGTTGCGCCGCTGCTGCGCAATGCCATCCAGGGGAACGCCGAGCGCGTGATCGTCGCCGGCAGCACGCTGGCGGGCGAAGAGGAGATCGTGCTCGCCGCGTTTCGGCAGGTCTTGGCGGCTCGTCCCGCTTCGCTGCTGGTACTGGCGCCGCGGCATCCGGAGCGATTCGCGGCGGCCGCCGACTTGGTCGCGGCTTCCGGCCTGCGGCATTGGCGGCGGACGGCGCTCAACGAAAGCACGGAACTCTCCGGCGGCGTCCTGCTGCTCGACACCATCGGCGAACTGGCCGCGCTCTATGAGTTTGCCGATGTCGCGTTCGTCGGCGGCAGCCTGGCGCCTGCTGGCGGACACAATGTGATCGAGCCGGCGCGGCATGGCATCGCGATCCTCGTCGGCCCGCACACGGAAAATTTCCGCGACATGGTCGCCACCTTTCAGCGCGCCGGAGCGCTGCGCGTAGTGACCGGGCAGGAGCTTGCGCCCACTCTGTTGCATCTTCTCGAACACGACGGTGACCGGCTCAACCTGGGCGCGCGCGCCAAGCAGGTTGTCGACGAAAACGCCGGCGCCACGGCGCGCACCATCGCCGCTCTCGAGAGGCTGCTGACAGCAAACGCCGCCGCGCCGGCTGCCGCCACCGGGAGCGCCCGTGTGCCCGCCACGCGCGAGGTTGCCAAGTGAGCGTGCTGTCCGGGCTTTACGCGGCGGGCGTGGCGGCGCGCAACGCGCTCTACGACCGCGGCACGCTGCCGGCGCGCAGGCTGCGCAAGCCGGTGATCAGCGTAGGCAACGTCGCCGTGGGCGGCGCGGGCAAAACACCGTTCGTCATGCTTCTGGCTGAGCTGCTCGCCCGGCGCGGCCTGCGCTGCGACGTGCTCACCCGCGGTTACGGCCGGGCCAGCCGCGGCGTCGCCGTCGTGGACGTTGCAGGTTCGGCGCAGCAGTTCGGCGATGAGCCGCTGCTGATCGCGCGCCGGCTGAAGGTTCCGGTCATCGTCGGCGAGGACCGCTACGCCGCTGGCCTGGAAGCCGAAAAACAGTTCGACTCAGACCTGCACCTTCTCGACGACGGCTTTCAGCACCGGGCGCTGGCTCGCGACTTCGATATCGTGCTGGTCACGCCCGACGACGCGCGTGACCGTGTCCTGCCGGCTGGACGCCTGCGGGAGCCGCTTTCAGCCCTGGCGCGCGCCGACGCCGTGGTGCTCGCCGCCGGCGCCGAGCCGGAACCGTTTCCGCTCGCCGGCAGGCGCGTGTGGCGGGCGCGGCGCGGCATCATCCCGCCGCGCGGCGCGCCGCAGCATCCGGTGGTGTTCTGCGGGATCGCGCGGCCGCAGAATTTCCTGCTGCAGCTGCGCAAGGCGGGCGTCGAACCGGCGGCCGAGGCCAGCTTCCGCGATCACAACCGTTATTCCGAGCGCGATGTCCGCGACCTGCTGCAACTCCGAGAGAAGTCCGAGGCCGACGGCTTCATGACCACGGAAAAGGACGCCGTTAACCTGGGCGCGCTGGCGGCGCAGCTCGAGCCCATGTGCGTCGTTCCTCTACGTATGACGCTGGAAAACGCCGAGGCGGCGCTCGACGAAATGTTGCGCGTGATCGGCGAGCGCGTCCGGACCTTCAACACACAGGACACAAAAAAACACAAAGGAGTTTCGCCATGAAGCTGCGCAGGACTGCCCTTGTTTTGCTCGCGCTCGCTGTCGCGTCGTCGGCCTGGGCGCAGGTCAAGCAGAAGCCGAATTCTCCCGCGCGCCGAATGGCGAATGCCCCCAGCCGTGAGCTCATGCAGCGCATCTGGGACGCCTGGGGCACGCTCGATCCGGCCAACGCCGCGCCGTTCTACTCCAAGGACCCGCAGAACATCTACTTCGACATCACCCCAATGCAGTACACCGGCTGGGCCGCGTACGAGAAGGGCGTAAAGAACGTGCTCGCCGGCTTCAGGCAGTTCAAGGCGACCATTCCCGACGACGCGCGCGTTCAGGTGCTGGGCAACCACGCGCTCGGCTTCACCACCTGGCACGCCGAACTGGTGATGGCCGATGGAACGCCTTCGACGATGGAAGGCCGCTGGACCGTGGAGTGGGCGCGCGAGAACGGACGCTGGCTCATCGTGCACGAGCATGTCTCCGTGCCGATGGGCGGCGGACCGATGCCGCCGGGCAACAAGCCGCTGTCGCCGAAAGTGCAATAGGACTTGGCAGTCAGCAGTCAGCATTCACCCTCGGCGGTCCCCGGCGAAATGAAGGCGCGTTCGCGAAGCCGAATCGGCACTGAATGCTGACTGCTGCATGCTGACTGCTGTTTTCCCACAAATCCGCTACACCCGATTTGTGCATCGCACATACAGCCGCGCTTGCGTCGCCAGCTTCCAATCATCAGCACGCGAGATTGGAGGAGGAGAGTAATGCCAGGAAAAAAGCGCCTGCGTGGCGCCGGCAGCAAGGAACAGCGGCAGTACGAACACATCAAGCAGAGCGCTCAGCGCTCGCGACGCTACGGGAAGCGCGCCAGGGAAGTGGCGGCGCGGACCGTGATGAAGCAACACAAACGCAAGAAACACCGCAAAGGAGATTAGCCATGGCAACAGCGAAGCAACGCGCGGCGGCCCGCCGCAACATCAAGAAGGCAGCCGCGGCGCGGCGCCGCAGCGGCCGCAGCAGCAATCGCACCAGCCGCCGCCGCAAGACAGCGGCGGTCGCCGTGATAGCCAGGCGCAGGCGCGCTCGCAGGGCCGAAGGAAAGTCCGGCGGCAGCACTCGCGAGGCAGCCTAGTCCTGGAACACTTCTTGCCAGCGGCAGGCCACTCGCAAACCACGGCTGCCGCGGTCATTTCTTTGGTTGCCGTTGAGCAAATTGATAAAAGGCCAGCCAAGATCAGCCGCGGCGGATTCGCCACCCGAACGAAGGCGGCCCGCCGCGGCATTTTTTTCGCGACCCTTTGCGCCCGTGACCTTCAAGCTACACCAGGCGTGAGCGGAACTCCTGCGATGCGCCGGTGAACTTGCCGTACACCGGGTCAATGTAGGTTGGGCGCAGCACCGCCGCCGACATCGAGATCACGATGATCCCGGCCACGAACAGCGCCATCCCCAGCAGCCAGGCCGCCGGCTCGATGTCGCCGCCGATGGCGCTCCCGGTGATCCCGAGCGGCAGCCACACGGCCAGCATCGCAACGCCGATCCAGATGTTGCGCTTGCGCGCCGCAGAGTGCTGGTCGCAGAGCGGCACCACCAGGTGCATCTTCTTGCGCACGATCAGCGCCACGATGATGTAGATGATCGGGCTGATCAGGATCAGCAGGAAGAGCCACTTGTTGTGCCAGAAAAAATTCTTATCGAGCGGCTTGGTGCCGGGCGCGCCGCACTTCACGCAGAAGTTGGGCAGCGTGGCGCCCTGCGGCACGCGCAGCTCGTCACCTTCAAACCCGAGTGAAACAAGAGGTGCTGCTTGCGGAGTAGCCATAGCGCGCGAAAGCATACTCCCGTGCGGCGGGAAGGCAAAAGGAATTTCGGGGTCCGGTTGTGTGGGTATTGCGGCTCCTTCTCTACGCCGTTAAACTCACTGCACGAATGCTCGTTACACGTATCACTCTCAAGAACTGGCGGAACTTTCGACAGGTCGACGTCCCAGTTGGCAGCCGTGTTTTCTTGGTTGGTCCAAATGCCTCCGGCAAATCCAACTTCTTGGATGTATTTGTGTTCCTCAGGGACCTAGCAAAGGCCGGAGGCGGCCTTCAGAAGGCCGTCAGCGACCGTGGCGGAATTTCACGAATTCGTTGCTTGGCGGCGCGGCAGGACCCGGATGTCGAGCTCCAAATCGAACTGGCAGGGGATGACTCGGACAAGTGGACCTATTCGGTTGGTATCAAGCAGGAATCGCGAGGATACAGGCAGCCTTATCTCTCGTTCGAAAGAGTGACGCACAATGGCAGTGATGTCGTCAGTCGGCCAGACAAGAACGATCAACAAGATCCACTGCGACGCACGCAGACTTATCTGGAACAAATAAGTGCGAACTCACGCTTCCGACCGGTGGCACGCTTCTTTGAAGCGATCGATTATCTTCATCTTGTCCCACAGTTGATCAAGCACCCGGAAGCATTTGTGGGCCCCGTTTTGCCTGGGGATCCTTACGGGAAGAGCTTTCTTGAAAGGGTTGCGAGAACGCCGGAGAAAACCCGCCGCTCGCGACTTCGCCGTATTGAGGCCGCCTTGCGAATCGCGGTTCCTCAGTTGAGCGAACTCTCAGACGTGAAGGACGAGGCCGGCATTCCGCACTTGGAAGCCGTTTATCGGCATTGGCGGCCAAAAGGAGCGAAACAGCGAGAGGATCAGTTTTCAGATGGGACACTTCGACTCATCGGACTTCTATGGTCCCTGCTCGAGGGAAGTTCTTTGCTCCTGTTGGAGGAACCCGAGTTATCCCTGAACTCCGGCATTATTCGCAAGCTCCCAGCCTTAATGTACAGAATCCAGAGACAGCGGGAACGTCAGCTTATCGTCAGTACCCACAGCCCAGATCTGCTGTCGGATCCAGGAATCGGCGGTGAAGAGATGTTGCTCCTGACACCTTCCGAAGAGGGCACACGGGTAGAGTTGGCTTCGTCTAATAGCGAAATCAGAGACTTGCTTGAGGGCGGAATGAGCCTCGCGGATGCTGCTATACCGAAGACTGCACCTGAGGGATTGCCCCAATTGGATCTGTTCCAGTAAAGATGCCGATTCCAGCTAATCTGGCTGTCGAGGACGCACTCAGTGAATCAGTAATCTCTCGCGTGCTCGCTTTCGTTGATCGAGACTACGCGGTTCGCACCATATACAGTCGTGGCGGGTACGGCTACCTCAAAAAGAACATCGGAGGATTCAATAATGCCGCAAAGAGTGTTCCTTACATAATTTTGACGGACCTGAACTCCTATGGCTGTCCGCCCGAACTGATTGAAGACTGGTTAAGAGCCCCTCTGAGTGCGAATCTTATCTTGCGGGTCGCGATCCGAGAGGTGGAAGCTTGGCTCTTAGCAGACCGGCAGGCGGCCTCAAGATTTCTCGGCGTGGGGCTGGCCGCGATTCCGGGAGATCCTGAAAGCATTCGCGATCCAAAGGAAAAGTTGATCGAAATTGCGCGCGGCTCCCGAAGAAGGCAGATTCGGGACGATATCTGTCCTCGTCCGGGAAGTACAAGCAAGATAGGTCCGAACTACAACGCTGCGTTGTCCCGATTTGTTGCGAGCGCCTGGAATCCCGGCCTCGCCAGTGCCAACTCGCCCAGCTT
This sequence comes from Terriglobales bacterium, assembly GCA_035651995.1. Classification (NCBI taxonomy): domain Bacteria; kingdom Pseudomonadati; phylum Acidobacteriota; class Terriglobia; order Terriglobales; species Terriglobales bacterium. The sequence goes on from DASRER010000020.1 coordinate 63,993, forward strand.
ATCGAAAGCAATTCAGCGATTGCGCGAATTCGTACCGAGTTGGGCTCGATAATCCCTCTGTCGCCTACTGTATCAGCCCGCCGTTCTCTTCCTTCTCTTCCGGCGGGATGACCACCGCCGCCGCCACCTTGTCGCCGGCATCGAGCGAGAGCAGGCGCACGCCCTGCGTCGAGCGGCCGGCTTCGCGAATGGACGCCGTGTTCATCCGGATGATCTTGCCGTAGTGGCTGATGACCATCGCTTCCGACTGCTCGTCCACCAGCATGATCGAGACCACGCGGCCGTTGCGCTCGGTGGTCTTCACGTTGATCACGCCTTTGCCGCCGCGATGCGTCAGGCGGTACTCGTCCACCGGCGTGCGCTTGCCGTAGCCGTTTTCGGTGACGCTCAGGATCAGGTTGGCGTGCACGGCCGCCTCGCCCTTGCCGCTGGCCTTGGCCGTCTCGGCCGCCTTGCCGTTCGTCGCGCCGGGACGCGGCGTAATCGCCATGCCAACCACGTAGTCGCCCTTCTCCAGGTCCATGCCGCGGACGCCGAACGCCGGCCGGCCCATGGGACGCGCTTCTTCTTCGTCGAAGCGCACCGCCATGCCCTCGTGCGAGGCGAGGAAGACGATCTGCCTGCCATCGGTGAGCGAAGCGGCGACCAGTTCATCGCCCGAATCAATGCCGATGGCGATAATGCCGCGCGACATCACGTTGCAGAAGTCGGTGAGCGGCGTTTTCTTCACGGTGCCATTGCGCGTGGCGAAGAAGACGTACTTGCCTTCCTCTTCCAGGTCGCGGACCGGCAGCATCGCCTTCACGCTCTCGCCCGGCTGCAGCGACACCAGGTTCGAAATGCTCTTGCCCTTGCCGGCCGCGCCGACGTCGGGAATTTCGTACACCTTGAGCCAGTACACCCGCCCCGTGTTGGTGAAGATGAGCAGGTAGGCGTGCGTCGAGGCGATGAACAGGTACTCGACGAAGTCCTCGTCGCGCGTTTTCATCCCTGTGCGCCCGGTGCCGCCGCGGCGCTGCTGCCGGTAGGTCGAGATCGGCGTGCGCTTCAGGTAGCCGGAGTGGCTCACCGTGATGGCCACTTCTTCGTCGGCGATCAGGTCTTCCAGCTTGATCTCGGCTGCTTCGTCGAGGATCTGCGTGCGGCGCTCGTCGCCGTAGTCTTTGCGGACCTGCTCCAGTTCTTTGATGATCACGCCGCGCAGCTTCTTCTCGCTGGCGAGGATGGCTTCGTATTCCTCGATGCGCTCGCGCACTTCCTTCAGCTCGTTCACGATCTCGTCGATGGAGAGCCGCGTGAGGCGGTGCAGTTGCAGTTCGAGGATGGCGTCAGCCTGCTTCGCCGTGAACGGATGGTCGAGCCTGGGCCGTCGCGTGGAGATGCCTTTCAGGTTGACGTCAATCGTCTTGCCGGCGAAGTATCCCACCAGGTTGTCGCGCGCCTCGCCGCGATTGGCGCTGCCGCGGATGATGGCGATGACCGCGTCAATGTGGTCGAGCGCGATCTTGTAGCCTTCCAGGATGTGCTCGCGTTCGCGCGCCCGCGCCAGCAGGAACGCCGTGCGTCGGCGCACCACGTCCACGCGATGATCGATGAAGTGCTGGATGGCCGCAATCAGGCCCATCTCGCGCGGCTGGCCGTTCACCACGGCCAGGAAGATCATGCTGAAGCTCTCCTGCATCTGGGTGTGCTTGTAGAGCTGGTTGAGCACGATCTGCGGCTCGGCGCCGCGCTTCAGCTCCACCACGATGCGCATGCCGTCGCGGTCGCTCTCGTCGCGCACGTCGCTGACGTCGTCGATTACTTTTTCGAGCACCAGGTCGGCGATGCGCTTGATGAGCGTCGATTTGTTCACCTGGTACGGAATCTCGGTGATGATCACCGCCTGGCGGTCTTTGCTGATGTTCTCGATCGCCGCCTTGGCGCGCATCACGAAGCGCCCGCGGCCCGATTTGTAAGCGTCGGCAATGCCCTGGCGCCCATAGATGAAAGCGCCCGTCGGAAAATCGGGGCCTTTGACGAACTTCAGCATCTCGCTGAGCGGCGCGCTGGGGTTGTTTACCAGGTGGATGGTCGCGTCGATGATCTCGGTCAGATTGTGCGGCGGAATGTTGGTCGCCATGCCGACGGCGATTCCGTTCGACCCGTTGATCAGCAGGTTCGGGACCTTGGTCGGCAGCACCGTGGGCTCGGTCGTCGTGTTGTCGAAGTTGGCGACGAAGTCCACCGTGTCCTTGTCGATATCGGCCAGCAGCTCTTCCGCAATCCGCGTCATGCGGCATTCGGTGTACCGGTAGGCAGCCGGCGGATCGCCGTCCACTGAACCGAAGTTGCCCTGCCCGTCCACCAGCGGATAGCGCAACGAGAAGTCCTGCGCCATGCGGACGAGCGCGTCGTACAGCGCCTCAGGATTGTGCGGGTGATACTTGCCCAGCGCCTCGCCCACCACCTTGGCGCACTTCAGGTGCTTGCGGTTGTGCAGCAGGCCCATTTCGTACATCGCGTAGAGCACGCGGCGATGCACCGGCTTCAGGCCGTCGTAAATGTCGGGCAGCGCGCGCCCGATGATCACCGACATCGAATAGTCGAGGTACGAGCGCCGCATCTCCTCTTCAATGTTGATGGGCTGCACATTGGTCGCACCCGGACCTTGTCCGTCGCCGCCGGGGGGATTCAGAGGGAGTTGGGGATTCTGTTCGTCAGCCATTGTCCGTTCTCGGTTCTCAGTTCTCCGTCTTCAGCGAGCCGAAACGCGGGATCGATTCGCATACACCAAGCGCGTTCTTGCGGGCTGGATTTGAGGCGGGCGCAAGCGCGATAAGTGATTGCATTTACAGGATGTTAACCGCGTTATGAGCTGATGGAATTATACCACGAGCAGCGCCTGTTTTCGAAGCGCTGGACCGTCAAACCGCGCAGACGCGGGGGCGCTTAGGAAACAGCATCTGATTTGAAAACAGGACCAGGGTAGCGAAGTTCCGCGTCTCGGCGCCTCCGCGGTTGCAAGCCCTTATCCCTTGGGCAGCGTAATGGGCGTGCCACGCTCGTCGTTGACCTTCGTGGTCGCGTCCAGGTCAATGTCGCTGAGCGGGATCTTGCGCGTCAGGTGGTCGGTCAGGTCCCAGAAGGTTTGTCCGACGATGACGTAGTTGTGTACTTCGCGGCGGCGCCCGTCTTTGTATACCAGCAGGACGTTGATGTCCGGTGACGACTGGGCCTTGGCCGGCTCCTTCGTCGGCGGAACTTCCATCACTTCGGGACGCACTACCCGCGCTGAAGGCGTCTGGTCTTCTTCAGCTACATCCGAGCGCGGGCGGCGGCGTGGCTCGTCGCGGCGCGAATCTTCGCGGTCGTCGAGGTAGTGCTCGCCGTAGCGCTCATCGTCCTGCTGCTGCGAGTACACCGGCTGCTCGTAGCGGCTGGAATTCGACATTGTCCCGTACTGAACGACGCCGCCGGGCGCGACCACGGGATCGTCAATCGAGTGCGGCTGGTACACGAGCGGGTAGCCGCCGTAATATCCGCCGTACACAGGAACGTACACCGGCACCACAACCGGGAAGCGTCCGCGTCCGCGAAAGCCGCCGTGAAAGCCGCTCAGGCGCCCGTCGAAGCGCGGGTCCCTGATGATGACGTTGCCGCCGAACCCGCCCTTGGACCCGACAAAGCCGCCGAACGAATTGATCCCGGCGGGAACACCGGGAGCTCCAAAGCGTCCCGGCGTAACCGACGTAACCGAAGGCGGGATGCCGTGGAACGTCACCTGCGCCTGCGCGAGTGGAAGTGCGATGAACGAAATGCCGACGACTAGGGATACAAAACTGATGACCCGGCGCATGGCAGATTCTACTCCGCTTTTCTCTAACTAGTTGGATGTAAAAGAGACGCTGGCAGACGCCAAATCTTGCAGAGCAGCGTTCAGCACAGCTCGGCTGCCGAACCGCGGAATTGCCGGAGCGCCGAATAGACCAACGGTCGTGCCACTTGCGGGTTTCAATTCGGCCGTTCCGCAGTTCGGCAATTAATCAGCTAGTTGGTTTCGATCTGCACAAGCTCCGGCTCGACCGCGGCGGGCGAGGGAGCAGCCGCCGGCTCCGGCGCCGGATGCTGCGGAGCGCGATACCAGTCCATGTAAGCGGTCTGGTGCGAGCACGAGATGGTGCACAGCGGCGCGCACGGCTTCTCGGTGAGGAACTCGCGGCGGATGTCCTCAACCGTGTACTCGGCAATCGGCTTGGCGGGATAGCCGCGCTGCTGCGAGCAGTAGTGCACCAGCCCGTCCTCGCAGATGTACAGGTACCGCGCGCCGGCGCGGCAGCGCCACTCATTCGGCAGGCCGCGCGCGATATTGTCCTGGAACTTGTTCAGGCGCGAGTAGCTCGACTTGTTCAGCCGCTTCATCTGCTCGTACACGGCGAACGACTCGGGATCAAGCGGGCGCAGCTTCCCGGTGCCGTCGTGAATGATGCCGACGGTCGAGGTGAAGCCCAGCTCGATGGCGCGGTTTCCGATCACCAGCGCGTCCTGCGGCGTCTTGATTCCGGCGCCGACCACCGAATTGATGTTCACGTGGAACTCGGCGTAGTCAGCCAGCAGTTGCAGCTTCTTGTCGAGCACCTTCAGGCTCTTCATCGAGACCTCGTCAGGTTGGACGTTGTCGATGGAGATCTGCAGGTGCTCCAGGCCCGCCCGGTTCAGCCGCTCGATCCGCTCGGCGGTGAGCAGGTAGCCGTTGGTGATCATCGCCGCCAGCATGCCGTGGCGCCGGATGCGGCGGATAATGTCGTCGAGCTCGGGATGCAGCAGCGGCTCGCCGCCGCTGACCACGATCAGCGTTGTTCCCAGCCGCGCCAGGTGGTCGATCCGGCGCAGCATCTCCTCCAGTGGCACGGGCTTGGAGACGTCGTCGTACTCGTTGCAGTAGGCGCAGCTCAGATTGCAGCGCCGCATGGGGACGATGTGCGCCTGCACGGGGTGGTCGGTTGAGGCGACCCCGCGAACGATCATCTTGAATTCACGCCAGCGTCGGCTCATGGCCAGCGCGTGGCGGCGCACTCTGGGGGACAGCTTCGCCATAGCTGAATTCAGGTATTAGAACACACGTTTTGGCCTGGAATGCAGGCCAAGTCGTTGACCGGCTGGTTTTTAAAGCCGAACGGTAATAACGGTAATCGGGCGATCCAGCGCCGGACGGCCTTCCGCTCACCCGCGCGCCCGATCGCCCGACAACCCGATGCTTACCTCCGCGGTTGCGCGCTGGGCGGCAGGATCCCGTTCAGCCGCAGGTACGTCGCCGCGGCGGCGTAGTGGTCGGCCAGGTCAACCGGCAGCTCCACCACGGCCTGCGCGCGAGGAACTTTGCGGCTTCCGCGCCAGTCCACCTGGTCGCCGAGCTTGGAGTCGTCCACCTTGGCGAGCGCCTGCCCGCAGAAGTCGAACGACTGCTTGAGGGCGGCAACGAGCTTGTCCTTGCCGTCGCTGTCTTTCACCGCGTCGATCTCGGCGGGCGCCGTCAGGCCGTCGGCGAACTTCGAGCAAACGAAGGCATTCGACTTGGCCACGTGCTCCATCAGCTTGGCGAACGTAATGTGGCCGTCGGTTGGCTTGAAGTTGTACTTGTCGGCCGGCATCGCGTCTGCCGCGCCGGCCAGGTTGCCTTTCTGCCGGTCGAAGTAACGCTGCACGGTCGAAGTGACCGGGTTTTTGTCGGGCGCGGCCGCCGGTGCTGCGGCTTGCGCGAAGCTGGCAACAGGTACGGCGATCAATGCGGCAACTGCCATGAGACGTGCAACTTTCATTCTTCCTCCGAACGCTTTCTGAGCTTAAGGCTTGAAACTCGAAACTTGAAACTGCCGTTATGAGAACAGCGCCGCCATCCCCACGCCGATCAGCGTCCCGAACGCCCACCATCCGAACACCATGGCCGTGGTGGTGGAGCGCTTCAGCCCGCTGATGCAGGCAAAGCCGATGCCGGCCAGGATCAGCGTCCAAAAGGTGAAAATGTCGAACGCCGAGAGCAGCGCATAAAGCGGCGTCCCGACCTGCGCGAAGACGCCGGGATTCGTCGCGATCGGGTTCTGGAACGTGAAGCCTTCGATCCCTATCCCGAGGAACAGGAACACGATGGCAAGCAAGATCTTGACCAATCCCGGCAAGGCAGCGTACATGGTCACCGCCAGGCACTGGCCAAACTTCGCCTGCGCCGAGGCGCCAAAGTTCATGGTCGCCATCATGAGCAGCGCAATGATGGTCAGTACCACCAGCTGCACCAGCGGGAACAGGTACGAGATCCCCTTCGTCACCGTCATCCCGATGCGCAACTGCCGCTCGCGCTGTTCGGGCGGCGCCTTTTCCAGCCGCTCCATCTGCTTGGGGTTCATCTTCATCTGGTTCATCTGGATGTCGTCCCAGCCGACCTTCTGCGCGGCGGTCGTGACGAATCCAAACGACACCACGGCCATCAGCAGCCACGCCGCCCACCAGCTCGCGCTGCGGCGAATGTCGTTGAAGGTCTTGCTGGGCGCGACGAACACATTGATGATGCGCTGCGCCTGCGACAGTGGCGCCTCGCCGGGAACGGCTGTTGCCGTGGCCATGTCAGGTCTCCTGGTCTGCGGATGTCGGGGAAGTCGGCGGCGGCATTGTATCGCGAGTAGCGGCTAACCGAGCACGCCAATCGCCGCGTACGCCACCAGCAGCACGATAGTGCCGGCCGCCACTTGCTTGCGCCAGCGCGTCTCCAGCAGGTCGGCGAAGACGCCGGCGATGAACATGAACAGCATGGGAAGGGCTGGATTCCAAATTGTTGCTGACGGCGACCAGACGGACCACAAGTCGCGGTCCGCGAGCACGAATGCAAGCAGCAGGCCATAGGCCGCGAGCGCGAGCAGCGGAGCCGTGTTACCGAAGAAACGACTCCGACGCCGGCCGAGCCAAGCGGCTAGGGCGATCGCGGTCAGGGCCAGCAGCACTGGGTTCAGTTGTCCGAGATCGTCAGGGTGGCCGGAACTCGGCAGCCGATTGAATAGCGCGACGTGGGGACCCAACCGTTGCATCACGATGAACACGATTGCGCCTGAGGCGCAGCCAACAAGCCAAAGGCCAGCTGCCTCGAGCCGCCTTCGCGGCGCCAGGAACAACATGAACACCAGCGCCAACGGCACTGCCAACGCAACCGCCGGCAGCGAATACGAACCTACGCCGAGCGCCAGACCGATCATCACTGGACGGCGAAAGCGCTGGCCGGGCGAGAGGACACCCGGAACGGCGTACAACGTGTGCGCGGCAGCCATCGCTACAAAGATTGCCCCGAAGAACCCCCAGCTCGCCAGGCCCATCCGCGCCGAGCCGGCGCCCTGCTGGATCATGCGCGGGGAAAAGCAGTACAGCGCGAGTGCGATCAACGCGCACAATGGCCCGTAGAGTCGCCGTCCCACATACCAGATGGAAGCTCCCAGCAGAGTGCCGACCAGAAGGGCCCCGGCGCGCGGAACCAACGCCGACAAGCCGTCCGATTCCGAGGATGAATACCGCAGGATGGCCAGCAGGCACTGCGCTGCGAATGCCAGGAGCAGGAAGGCGGCGGCCAACCCCGGTTGTTTCACGCCTGAGTGCGCGGGTGCGGCGTCGGCAGTCTCAGCCATTCGCGGGCTCACGCAGGACATTGTGTCGAGAGCAGGGCTCCCCCTTCGCTGCGCTCCTCGGGATGCAGTTCCAAAGCACGAAGCCCAATTCCTCCGCGTCCTCCGTGTCCTCTGCGGCTGGAAGTTCCGCGGATTGTACTATTGAAGAGTTGGAGGCCCCATGCCCCTGGAAATGTCCCGCAAGTCGGTCCCGTACACCCCGGTCACGAGCAAGGTCAGCGAGATGGCAATCGCGCTCGTCTCCTCCACCGGCGTTTACCTCGAAGGCCAGCCGCCCTTCTCGTCCAACAGCGACGAGAGCTATCGCGTCATTCCCGGCGACGCCGACCCTTCCGCACTGCGCTTCCAGCACGGCCACTACGACGAGAGCGACGCCCGCCGCGATCCCAACAGCGTTTTCCCGCTGGCGCTGCTGCGCGAACTCGCCGCGCAGGGCATGATCGGCAAGGTGTCCAACAAGCACATCGGCTTCAAGGGTTTTTCCAGCGACCTCAAGGCGCAGTACGAAGTGCTGGCCCCGGCCATCGCGCACGAAATCGAGCGCTCGCAGGCAGACGCCGTCGTCCTCACCGGCGGTTGACCGGTCTGCCACCGCGTAATCGTTGCGGCGCAACGAGAGATCGAAGCAAAAGGAATCCCCACGGTCCTCATCACCGTCTCGCCGGAGGACTCACGCCCCATGCGTCCACCGCGCGCCATTTGTCCCGTCGGACACAAGATGGGACGCGTGCTCGGCCCGGCCGGGGACCACAAAACGCAACTGCGCGTGCTCAGCGAAGCGCTGCGCCAGTTCGAGCAGCTGCGCATGCCGGGTGAGATCGTGGAATTCCAGCCGTAGCAGTCAGCGCTCAGCCGTCAGCATTCAGCCCCTGAACGGCTTCAGCGAGGATGCGCGCCCTTAGCCGGGGAACGTGCAGGGGCTGAATGCTGAGTGCTGAATGCTGGGTGCTGCCTTAGAACAATCTCTCCTGCCGCCTCATCGTCCCAAACGTCCCGATGTTCGCCAGCGAGAGCGAGAAGCGGAACTGGTTTTCATTGCGCACCGCGCCCAGCGCCAGCCGCCGGTATTCGAACGTCGCGCCGATGCAGTCCCAGTTGTAGCTGAGCTGGCCGACCGAGTACTGCAGGAAGTTCAGGTTGGTGTCGGCGCCGATGTTGCCGGCGAAGTTGAAGCCGCGCTTGTTGGGATGTCCCCAGCCGGCCAGCACGCGGAACTGGTTGAACAGGTCTGGACCGGGAATGGGATTGGTGGTGAAGATTTCGCCGGGAACGTGGAAATAGGCGTGGCTGCCGCCCACGAAAAACTCTCCGAAGCGCCACGCGGCAATCGCCGTTGACGCGTTGATCCGCCCTTTCTTGAAGTCGTAGTCCAGGGTCCATTGCAGGTCGGTGCTGGCGCTGGGGTGGATGCGCAGCCGCGACGCCAGCGGCGAGGTGTGGCGCGGCTCGGTGAGGAAGGCGATGCCGCTGAATTCGGCCGTGGTGGTCAGCACGTTGCGCCGCCCATTGACCACCGCGCCGCCGAAATCGGGATCGAAGAACGCCTTCTGCGCCAGCTCCCAGGTCACGATCTCGCGCGCGCTGCCGGCTTCGTAACACGGATTCCCCGCGGGCAGGTTCTCGTGCGTGTGGGCGAACTCGGGCGCTTCGGAATTCTGCGCCATCGGATCGCGAACCGGCTGGGCCGGCCCGCCGGCGGAGCAGTCTCCCGGGTTTGGCCGGCGCGCGTAGATCCGGTTCACCAGCGCGTACTCCAGCTCGTTGGTGTTGCTCAATATGTCTTTGGCGTCGAAGCGGATGATGCTGCTGAAGTTGTCCACGCCGCTCGTTAGCCGGTAGTTCAGCCTGGGTTCCACCACATGCTTCCATTGGCGGCCAAAGATCTGCCGGTCGAAGACCCGCGAAATCGCCGGTGGACGCGCCTCCGCGCCGATCTCGACCGCGCGGCGGTTCGCGTCAATGGGAACCGGCGTGCCCAGCGACCCGTTCGGAACAACACGCTGCGTGTAGTAGGTCTCGTGCAGGACCAGCTCCGGCCTGAACGTCCAGCCCTTCAGGAACAGCGGGGCCGCAATCGAAGGCGTCAGGTCGAAGCGGCCGACCACCGGATCGGTCTCGAATCCCGGCTCGCGCCGCGAAACGCCTTCCGCCGCCGCGCCGTACGAGAACACGAAAGGCGTGCGCCGGATGCGCTTCTCCACGCTGCCCACTTCGAAGCTGGGGATGTGCAGGATGGAGACGTAGTCGCCCTTCGCGGTGCTCTCAAAGTTCTGGTAGCGGTTGCCGGACAGGTTGAAGAAGTATCCGTTCTGCGCCTTGCTGGCGAAGGCCAGCGAGCGGACTTCCGAGTTCACCGCCTGGGAAAAGGTTTCCGTAAATGCCTGGCGGAAGACGAACGAGCTGAGGTACTCGATGTCGGCCACCCCGCGTATGCCGAACGGGAACGTGGTTTCGCCGCTGCCGCGCACGTCTTCGCCGCCCTGGTCCATCTTGGTCGGTCCGAAGCCGCGGTCGAGCACGCCGAAGTAGCGGACCTCGAAATACGTCTTGTCGCTCGGCTTGCCGCGAAATTCGCCGTGCTGCGCCCAGCCGCGGTCGGAAAAGTATTCCGCGCCAATGGTCGTATCGAAGCTGCGATTGATCGCCCAGTAGAACGCGTCGCCCAGCACCGTGCCCTTGGTTGACGACTGTCCGACGGTCGGAATCAGGAACCCGCTCTGCCGTCCCAGCGCCTCGACCGGGTGCTGCACGTAGGGCAGGTAGAACAGCGGGATGCGTCCAAGGCGAAACGTGGTGTGGTAGATCTGCGCGTTGTCGCCCACCTCAACCACCACGCGCTGCGCGCGAAAGCTCCACGCCGGCATCTCCGGGTTGTCGCACGAAGTGACCCAGCCATCGTGGACCACGAAGTGGTCCGGTCCGGTCTTGTCCACGCGCGAGCCGGCAAAGATGAACGGCCGCGACGAGGTCAGCTGCAGCCGATTGCCGCGCAAGCGGATGCCGGTAGTGCCCAGCACGTCGTAGAACGTGCCGCTCTCGCTTTGCAGGTTGTAGTGGCCGCGCGAGGCGTGCACGTCTTCGTCGTGCGGCCCGCCCAACAGCCGCACGTGGCCGGTGGCGGTGGCCTCGCCCGTGGCCTCGTTGTAGGTGATCTCGTCGGCGCTGAACGTGAGGTTCTTGTAGGTGATGCGCACGTCGCCGCTCAGCGTGAAGGCGTCACCCTGCTTCTGCTGCGTCTTCGCCTCGATCTTCACTGGTTCGCCCGGTTGCGTGCTTGGCGCCGGCGCCAGCGCCGTGGCGGTGGTCTGCGCGGGCGAGGCCGTCTGCCCAGGCGTGGTGGTCTGCTCGGCGCGCAACTGGCTGGTTAATAGCGGCGCTGCCACAAGCCCATGACAAAGCAGCGCTGCCGTGGTAACCAGTATTTTGCGGAGCGTCATTGTCCGTTGACGGCCGTGTGTCTTCGCCTGCGCCGGATGGATGGCCTGTCGAAGGTAGCACGCGCTCTCGGGCGAGGTAAACGCCCGCGATGTCGGCCCCGTGAGTGCGGCTGCCTCTCATGAGGGAAGCCGCAGGCCGCTTGCTCTGGCGGTCCCACAACCGAACCATGGCGTGTCCTCTGTGCGGTGAGGTCTGCCACTGCTCGTTCATCTCGTCCGCGTCGTCGGGCGCGGCGCGAGGCGCGTCGAGCACCGTCCTGGTTGATCCGGAGCGATACGACTCCAGCGAAGAACAGTTCGCCGCCTCTCTTCCCGGCAGCACCGTGGGGGACGCCGGCGGACCGCCGCGCGGCAAGACGCTCAGCGGCATCGAGCGCATAGCGCAGGAGATGGACGACCCGAACTTCACCGGGCCCGATCCGTTCTATCGCAGCTGGCGTGAAGAGGTGACCTCGCGCGTGAACAACTACCGCGCCCGCCGCCGCCGTGGCTACGACCCCGAGTCCTCGCTCAGCTTCCCATTCGACACGCGGCCCGCGCCGCCGCCACCGGCGCCGCCCATCCGGCCGCGTCCGCGGGTGACGCGCCATCTCGACGTGATCGCGCCCGCACCGGAGACCAAGGTGATTACATTTCCGAAGCCCGAACCCAAACCCGACCCGCCCACCGACCTGCTGCCCTTCACCGCCGACGAACTGGCCGGCCCCGCGCCCGAAGTGCCGCGCATCCTCGACGCGCCCGAACTCGGCCCGCAAGTGGTTGTGCCGCAGTTGCCGGCGATTACGCTCGAGGCCGCGGAGGAATCCGCGAAAGACGATGACGTCACTCTCAATGCCGCCGCGCTGGTGAATCGCGCCTATGCGGCGGTGATCGACGCGGGCATCGTGATGATCGCGGCCGTAGTTTTCGCAGGGATCGTGGTGAAAATCACGGGCGGCGTTCCCGAGGCGCGCGTCACCATTCCCGCGGCGCTGGCCGTCACCACCATGCTCTGGGCGCTTTACCAGTACCTGTTCCTCGTGCACGCCGCTACCACGCCGGGACTCGACCTCGCCGGCCTCGAGCCATGCAACTTCGCGGGCCAGCCGCTGGACGCGTCCGCGCGCCGCTACCGCGCGCTGGCAATGATCATCGCTGCACTCCCCGCCGGCCTGGGCTTTGTGTGGGCCCTGCTCGACGAGGACACGCTCGGCTGGCACGACCGCATCAGCCGCAGCTACATGGTGCAGCGCTGATCTTGCGCCAACCATCGAGCCAAGCCGCAGCCGAACGCGAAGCGTCGGCGAGGCGAGTCGGACGACCCCCACTTAAACCGGGACCGCGGGGTCGGGTAAGAAAGGCTTCGACTTGACACGTGGCCTCGCTCCGGGTGGCCTCGAGATGGGCTGCATCTGGGTCTAAGCCGCGATTTTCTCCGGCCCGCGCTCCACGACGGCAGCGTCGGCTGCTGACCCCTCCAGCAGCGGCCACCCTTTGCGCAGCACGAACTCCAGCCATGCGCCCGCCGCCTGCGAAGTGAGCACCGCGGTCAGAACGAGCGTGGTGTAGAACGGGGCGTTGATGATGCCCGCGTCGTAGGCGACACTGGCCAGCACGATGCCCGGGCCGCCGCGAGCGTTCAGCGCCATGGAAAGGTTCACCGAGTCACGCCAGTTGAAGCCGGCAAAGCGCGCGCCCGCGCCGGCGGCAAGCAGCTTGACCGCGCAGGCCAGCGCCAGGAAAGCTGCCAGCATGCCGAACGAGAACCTCCTGCTCAGGTCGAGCTTGTAGCCCACCACCGCGAAGTAGACGGGAATGAAGACCGCAAAGGCCACCTTGTTGAGCGCGGCGATGGACTCGGCCAGCAGCTCGCGCTCGGCGACCACGGCGTATCCGGCGAGGAACGCGGCGAACACCAGGCTCACCTCGAGCGCCGCAGCAACGGCCGAATAGGCCAGCAGAATAACGATCAGATAGGCGACCGGCGCCGAGCCGATCAGCACGTTCCAGCGCGCCCGGGTCACGTGGCGCAGGATGCGCGGCAGCAGCCACAGGCCCACGGCGAAGTACGCCAGCGACGCGGCCACGTGCAGCGCGATCTTGCCCGGCGGCGCCGTACCCGCGGCCGCCAGCGCCGTCGCGACCGCGAGGACCGCCCATAACGCGATGTCTTCCAGCACGGCCACGCCCAGCACCAGCCGCGCGAAGCGCGTGTGCAGGATGCGCAGGTCGTGCAGGATCTTCGAGATCACCGGGATCGAGGTCACCGCCACCGCGATGCCCACCACCAGCAGCAGCGGCGTGCGCTCGCCGGCCGTGCCCATCAGGCGATCAAGCGGCATGAACGGCGCGGCGATCATGGCCAGCGCGAAGGGCAGCGCCGTGCCAACCGAGCCCAGCCACGCCACCTCGCGCCGGTCTTCGCGGTTGAACAGCCCGCGCGTCTCCGCGCCCGAAGCGAACATCAGCAGGATCAGCCCCAGGTTGTAGAGAAAGCCGAGGATCACGTCGTACTTGGCTGCTTCGGTCGAAACGCCCGCTGGCGGAATCAGCGTGTTGGCGATCGTGGGCGCGAAGTGTCCCAGCAGCGACGGCCCCAGCAGCACGCCGGCCAGGATTTCGCCGACCACGCGCGGCTGCCGCAGCCGCGTAAACACATGTCCCAGCACATGCGCGGTGGCGACCAGCAAGAATAGGAGAAGAGTGAAGGAGCCGAATTCAGCGGCAGTCATCGCAGATGGGCCCAGGCCCGGACAGCAAACGATTGGATGGCCTGTGCTGCTGCGGTGCTGCCCCTGAAATAGCGTTCACCGCCGAGATCGCGGGATCGCAGAGAATTCTTGATATTGGTTTCTCCGCGATTCCTGCGGTCACTGCGGCGAGAACGGTTTTGTTACCATCCAAGCGTGACCGCATCGTCCAACGTCCGCGTGCGCTTTGCGCCCTCGCCCACCGGGCATCTGCACGTGGGCAACGCGCGCACCGCGCTCTTCAACTGGCTGTTCGCGCGGCAATTGGGCGGAAAGTTCATCCTGCGCATCGAGGACACAGACATCGAGCGCAGCGATCCGGCCCACGAGATGCAGCTGATCGCCGACCTCAAGTGGCTCGGGCTCGATTGGGACGAGGGTCCCGACTTCGAGCATCGCGACAAATGGATTGGCGAGTACGGTCCTTACCGCCAGTCGGACCGCCTTGCCATTTATCGCGAGCACGCCGAGCGCCTGCTGGCCGAGGGCAAGGCGTATCTGTGCTTCTGCACTCCGGAGGAGCTGGAGCGCGAGCGCCAGCGCGCCCAGCAGGAGCATCGCCAGCCGATCTATTCGGGAAAATGCCGGGCGGTTTCGAAAGAAGAAGCCCAACGCCGCCGCGCCGCGGGCGAGCAGGCGGCCATCCGCCTGCGCATCCCCGAGCACCCGATTCGCTTCCACGACATCGTCCACGGCGACGTCGAGTTTTCCAGCGAGGTCGTCAGTGACCCGATCATCCTGCGCTCCTCGGGCATGCCGGTCTACAACTACGTGGTGGTGATCGACGACGCGCTCATGAAGATCACGCACGTCATCCGCGGCGACGACCACCTCTCCAACACGCCCAAGCAGGTCGCGCTCTATGAGGCCCTCGGCTGGCCCGCGCCGGAGTTCGCGCACCTTTCGACAATCCTCGGCAGCGACCGCGAGCGGCTGAGCAAGCGCCACGGCGCCACTTCCATCGCCAGCTTCCGCGAGATGGGCGTGCTCCCCGAGGCGCTGGCGAACTACCTCGTGCTCCTCGGCTGGGCCCCGCCGGGCGGCGACCGCGAAATCTTCTCGCGCGACGAACTCGTTCAAGAGTTCGACCTGAAGCGCGTCACGCCGTCGCCCGCCGTGTTCGACTTCGAGAAGCTCTACTGGCTCAACCGGCACTACATCAAGCAGAAGACGTCGGATGAGCTGCTCCGGCTTTCAATTCCATTCTTCGGCCGGGCTGGACTCTTGGGTGATGACCTGAAGCGTCTCTTCGACACCTATCCGAAAGATCGGCTGGTTCAAGTCAACGCAGGCGGTCCATGGCTCGAGCGCGTCATCGAACTCTTCGCGCCCTCCGTCGATCGCCTCGAGCAGCTCCCCCAGCGCGCCGCGCTCATCTTCAACTTCGATCCGCAGGCCGCGATCGCGAGTCCAGACAACGCCGAAGTCCTCGCCTGGCCAAACACCAGGGCGGTGCTCTCGCGCTTTGCTGCCAAGCTCTTCGGCGACGTGGCCGACGAGGGCGACCCGCCGCTCACAGTCGAGCAGTTCAAAAAGCTCGTCAACGACGTGAAGGCCGAAACCGGCGCCAAGGGCAAAGAGCTGTTCCATCCCATCCGCCTGGCGATCACCGGCTCGCACTCCGGGCCGGAGTTCGACAAGCTGGTCCCACTGATCGAAGAGGGCGCGCGGCTCCGATTGCCTCGCCCCATCAAGAGCGTCCGCCAGCGTGTGCGCGAGTTCCTGGCGGCGTGGAACGGGTAGGGAACTCACCCTCTCCGCCCGCCTTCAATTCTGCAATTCCGCAGTTCTGCAATTCGGCAACTGGAAGCAGGCATATAATCAAGCATGGCGAGCCTGCGCCGGCAGCCGCGAGCAATACCCACGGGTCGGGGGTCCCGCTGACCCGTGGCCACACTGCGCCAGCAAATCGAAACCAACATCCTCACCGTCACCAAGTTTCGCGACCTGCTGCGCGAGGTGGAAAAGGCCCGCCCCGGCGAAGACCTGACGCTCATCCGCAAGGCCTACGAGTACTCACAGCGCAACCACGCCGGGCAGACGCGCGCCACCGGCGAGCCCTACCTGGTGCATCCGCTCGAGGTCGCGCTCGTCCTCGCCGAAATCAAGATGGACCCGGTCGCCATCGCCGCCGGCCTCCTGCACGACTCGGTGGAAGACACGTCGGTCACCATCGAAGACATCGCGCGCGAATTCGGCGAGCAGGTGGCGCACATCGTCGAGGGCGTCACCAAGATCAGCAAGATCGAATTTGCCAGCCGCGAAGAGCGCCAGGCCGAGAACGTCCGCAAGATGGTGCTGGCCATGGTGGACGACATTCGCGTCGTGCTCATCAAGCTGGCCGACCGGCTGCACAACATGCGCACGCTGGCGGCGCTGCCGCGCGAGCGCCAGGAAGTGATCGCGCGCGAAACGCTCGACATCTACGCGCCCATCGCGCACCGCCTCGGCATGGGCAAGATCCGCGGCGAACTCGAAGACCTTGCCTTCCACTACGTTGATCCGATCGGCTACCAGCAGATCAAGGACGCGGTCGAAGCGCGGCGCAAGACCGGCGACGCTTTCCTTGCCCAGGTCGTGGGCGTCATCCAGCAGAAGCTGAAGGAAAACGGAATCAACGCGGAGGTGAGCAGCCGCATCAAGCGGCTTTACAGCATTTATCAGAAGCTCCAGCGGCAGCGCATCGCGGTCGACCAGGTTTACGACCTGCTCGCCATCCGCATCATCACCGGTTCGGTCAAAGACTGTTACGGCGCGCTCGGCGCCATTCACAACCTCTGGCGGCCGGTGCCGGGACGCATCAAGGACTTCATCGCCATGCCGCGGCCGAACTTCTATCAGTCGCTGCACACCACCGTGATCGCGGAAAACGGCGCGGCCTTCGAAGTCCAGATCCGCACCGAAGAGATGCACAAGATGGCGGAAGAGGGCATCGCCGCGCACTGGAAGTACAAGGATGGCCCGGTCTCGGCCAAGGACGAACAGCGCCTGGCTTGGTTGCGCCAGGTGGTGGAATGGCAGCGCGACCTGAGCGATCCCAACGAGTTCCTCTCCACGCTGAAGATCGACCTCTATCCGGAAGAGGTTTACACCTTCACCCCCAAGGGCAAGGTCGTGATTCTTCCGCGCGACGCCACGCCGGTGGACTTCGCTTACAGTATCCACACCGAAGTCGGAAACACCTGCGTGGGCGCGCGCGTGAACGGACGCATGACGCCGCTGCGCCACAAACTGCGCTCCGGCGACATCGTGGAGATCATCACCCAGGCCGGTCATCATCCCAGCCGTGACTGGCTCGGCTTCATCAAATCGTCGCGCGCGCGGCAGAAAATCAAGCATTGGCTCAACGTGCACGAGCGCGAGCGCGCCATCGAAATCGGGCGCAAGCTCATCGAAAAGGAAGCCCGCAAGTACCGCGTGGCGCTGAAGAGCGTTGAAGAGAAGGAATTCCAGCGCGTCGCCGCCGACTACGGCCTCGGCCGTCCCGACGACCTGCTGGCCGGCATCGGCTACGGCAAGTTTTCCGCGCGCCAGGTGCTCGGCCGCCTCGTCCCCATGCAGGAGCAGCCCGAGCAGCCCGATGTGGATGAAACCAGGGGCGGGCTCACCAGCGTCGTTCGGCGCGTCTTCGGAACCGACAGTGCGGCCATCAAAGTCAAGGGCCACGACGACCTGCTCGTCTACCGCGCGCGATGTTGCAACCCGATCCGCGGCGAGGAGATCGTCGGCTACGTCACCCGAGGCAAGGGCGTGGCCGTCCACGCCAAGACGTGCCCCAACGTGCAGAACCTGATGTACGAAGTGGAGCGCCGCATCCCGGTCGAATGGGGCAAAGACCAGCTCCGCAAGCAAGGCTACCCGGTGCGCCTCACGCTCTTCACCGACGACCGCGCCGGCATGCTCAAGCAGCTCACCGCCGTCATCAGCGATGGCGACACCAACATCCGCAACATCGAAGCCCGCACCGGCAACAGCCAGGCCACCATCGACGTGGTCATCGAGATTGAAGACCTCAAGCACCTGGAACGCATGGTCGCCGAGCTGCGCAAGATCCCCGGCGTGCACGACGTCCAGCGCGTGGCCAAGGGCTGAAACTTCCACCACAGGGACACAGGGGCGCAGAGAAGTCCAAAGCATCTGTTATTGTGCCGAAGGTTTTTCCGGTCCTCTGTGTCTGGGTGGTAGAGGTTCACTTCAGGAGGAAACGAATGCGTGATGTCATCTCCACTGCCGATTCGCCGGCGGCCATAGGGCCGTACTCGCAGGCCATCCGTGCCAACGGCTTCGTCTTCATCTCAGGACAGATTCCGCTCGACCCGGCGACGAAGGACCTGGTCGAAGGTGACATCCGCGCGCAGACCGAGCGCGTGCTCAAGAACCTGGGCGCCATCCTGGCCGCGGCAGGCTCGAGCCTGGAGAAGGTGGTGAAAACCACGGTGTTTCTTAAGAGTATGAATGACTTTGCGGCTATGAACGAGGTCTACGCCACGTATTTCAAAACCGCGCCCCCGGCACGCTCCACGGTGGAAGCGGCCGCGCTGCCGCGCGGCGTCGCCGTGGAGATCGACGTCATCGCGCTGGCGTAAAAGCGTTCACCGCGGAGGCGCGGAGAACGCTGAGAAATCCCCCTTCACGGAGAAAGAAGAAAAAGGAAGTTCCTCTGCGCCCTCTGCGTCTCTGCGGTGAAAAGGCTTCTAGGCTTTTACCACCTTGCCGCTGCGCAGGCAGCCGGTGCACACGCGGATGCGCTTGGCGGCGCCGTTGATGCGGGCGCGCACCGGGCGCAGGTTGATGTTCCAGCGCCGTTTGGTCACGTTGTGCGCGTGACTGATATTGTTCCCCGACTGCGGCTTCTTGCCGCAGACATCACAAACCTGTGCCATGACGGAAGACTCCAGAAAAGTTCAGAACTTGTGGGCCAAAAGATAGATTTTACAGCAGTTCCCGCGGATTCGCCACCCGGCGGGCCCTTCCAGGTTGTAGCGGCGGGCGCCCTCGCCCGCCGGCACGCCACGGACCGTGTGGACGCGGGCGGCCGCGCGCTCGGGGCTTGAAGGGGCGCGGCTTCCCGCCGCGACTGACAAAAGCCGCCAAGCATTCGCCGTTGGCCGCTGACGTATTCCTCGCCGCTGCGCCGTACGCGCTTCCAGGCGCAAAGACGTTGCTTGCTATAATCGCGCGCCTTCGATTCATTTTGGAAGGGATGCAATGAAAAGACTCCTCGCATTGATGTGTCTGCTGTTCTGCCCGCTCGCTGGACTTGCCCAAACCACTCCCACCCGCACCGTCGTCATTCCCGGCCGCATCCTCGACGTCAAGACCGGCCGCTACCTCACCGGCCAGGCCATCACCATCGAAGGCGAAAAGATCACCGCCATCGGCCCCGAAGCGGCCGTCGCGGCAGCCCAGGTCATCCGCTTGCCGAACCTCACCGTGCTGCCGGGTCTGATCGACGCGCACACGCACATCACCATGGACCCGTACCACTTCGGTTACGCGGAGCTTGGCGTCTCGACGCCGCGCGAGGCGCTGAACGGCGCCGTGAACGCCCGCACCACGCTGGAGGCCGGGTTCACCACCATCCGCAACGTTGGCGCCGGCGGCTATACCGACGTCGCCTTGCGTGACGTAATCAACGAAGGCTCGCTGCCCGGCCCGCGTATGCTGGTGAGCGGCCCGGCGATGAGCATCACCGGCGGACACTGCGACAACAACCTGCTGCCCTTCGAGTATCACCATGAGGCCGAGGGCGTGGCCAACGGCATCGAGTCGGTGCAGCACAAGGTGCGCGAAATCATCAAGTACGGCGCCGACGTGGTCAAGATCTGCGCCACCGGCGGCGTGCTCTCCAAGGGCGACGATCCGCGCGCCTCGCAGTACACCCTGGAAGAAATGAAGGCCA
The DNA here is from genome assembly GCA_035651995.1 of Terriglobales bacterium. Classification (NCBI taxonomy): domain Bacteria; kingdom Pseudomonadati; phylum Acidobacteriota; class Terriglobia; order Terriglobales; species Terriglobales bacterium. The sequence goes on from DASRER010000020.1 coordinate 83,704, forward strand.
TCGTGGCCGACGCGCACCGCCTCGGCCGCAAGGTCGCCGCCCACGCCCACGGCGGTGACGGCATCAAGCTCGCCGTCGAGGCCGGCGTGGATTCGATCGAGCATGGCTCCTACATCGACGACGAGGGCATCGCGCTCATGAAGCAGCGCGGCGCCTACCTGGTGCCGACGCTCTACCTTGGCGACTGGTTCCTGGAGAACGCGCAGCGCATCCACGCGCCTGAGTTCTACCTGAGCAAGGCCCGCGAGGTGATGCCCGCCGCCCGCCGCAACCTCGCAAAGGCGTTCGCCGCTGGCGTGAAGGTCGCATTCGGCACCGACGCCGCCGTCTATCCCCACGGCCTGAACGCGCGCGAGTTCGCCGTCATGGTCAAGCTCGGGATGTCGCCGCTCGCCGCCATCCAGTCGGCCACTATCAACGACGCCGACCTGCTCGGCTGGAGCGACCGCATCGGCAGCATCGAGCCCGGCAAGTTCGCCGATCTGATCGGCGTCTCGGGCGACCCGCTCCAGGACGTGACCGTGCTCGAGCACGTTCAGTTCGTGATGAAGGGCGGCAAGGTGGTGAAGCAGTAGCCACGAATCGGATGCTCCGATGGGAAAACACAAAGGCCGGCTTCGCAGCCGGCCTTCGTGCACCAGGGGGACGTTGCGGGCCCCGTTCGTCCCACTCTGCTCGAAGGGACGAACTCACGCCACGCAATGGCAACTACTTCTTGGGGGCGATGGAATCCTTCACGGCCTTGGCCAGGTAGAACTTCGCCGTGGTCTTGGCTGGAATCTTGATGGGTTCGCCCGTCTGCGGGTTGCGGCCCATGCGCGCCTTGCGGTTCACCTTCTTCAGCCGGCCCAGGCCGGGGAGAATGAAGACGCCGCCTTTCTTGGTCTCTTTCACAGCCGTGTCAACCAGCGTTTCCAGGAACGCTGCCGCGGTCTTGTTGCTGGTCTCGAGCTTGCCAGCCAGATGGCGGACCAGCTGTGTCTTTGTCATGCCTGCCATGAATCCTCCTTGAATTAACTCCGTTTGCTGGGCAAACGCGCGTATCTTACAACAGCATCAAGAACCTTAGAAGCGCCGGAACCGCATTTTTCGCGGCTTTTTCACACTTTCTTGTGCAAAACCCCAGAAAAATCGCCGCTTCTGGCGTCTAAGGACCGGGAGCTAGGGTGCTGGCCCCGCCGGCAGCTCCAGCTTGAAACTTGAAACCGGAAACTTGAAACTGGTTGGAATGCCTTGTCCCGTCTGCAACCTGCGCAAGGAGAAGCGCTTCTGCCCGGCGCTGCATGACCGCATCTGCGCCATCTGCTGCGGCCAGGAGCGCGAGGTCACGCTCGATTGCCCATCCGACTGTCCCTACCTGCGCCAGGCCCGCGAGCACGAGCGCCCGCGCACGCCGGAGGAGCTGATCGCCGCCGGCGCCGAGCTGTTCCCCGAAGTCGAAGTGGGACAGGGATTCGTCTACGAGCGCGAGCCGCTGATCGCCGGGCTGAGCTTCGCCCTGGCCAGGGCCGCACGCGCCGACCGCGAAGTCCGCGACCGCGACCTGATCGCCGCCCTCACCGAAAGCGCCAAGACATGGCAGCGCCGGGCGTCTTCAGGACTCGAATACCAGGCGGCAACCAACCCCGTGCAGCAGTCCATCTCGGCGGAGCTGGAGCGCATGGCCGCCGAGTACGCCGACGCCGAGCGCAAGCACATGGGCTACACCACGGTCCGCGACTCCCACGTCCTGCGCGCCCTGGTGTTCCTCCTACGTTTGGCGCACTCCCGCTCTTCAGGCCGCCCGCGCTCACGCGCCTTCGTTGAGTTCCTGTTGAATCAGTTCCCAGAGAAGAAGGAATCAGTCATCGCTTCGGCGAGCGAGGGGAGCAGGATCATCATTCCCTAAGACCGCGCCTTGACCGCGGGGCCCGCGGAGGGGACAGAAGCACGTCGCCAGCCGACGCCGGGATGGCAAGCTGGGCCGGGCTGCGCCGGCCCAGCGCTGCTTCATCGGCAAAGCGGACAGCCCGGCGGACAGCAGCCCGCCGTCTTGGCCAGCAACGGGGCGGCGCTAGCCGCCAGCGCGCCGAACAGCACCATCGCGAGCGTGATCAGTTTGCGCATGAACGATTTCTCCTTTCTTCGGGGAATGCGGCAGATCGCTGACCAGGAAACACCTGCCCTTCGCGCAGCAATCGCTCTGCGCGCAGTTCCGGCGCGAACCGGACCGCGCCACCGACATCACGCGCCGCCGCAGCCTTTGCAGCGCCCGGATTTGCCGTTCCAGTTCCTGGGTCTTCTCGCCCATCCAGAGGCACACCTCAGGACACGGGTCCTGACCTCGCCGTACCAGCGTCAGCACCCGTTTCATTTGCGCCAGTGAAAGGCCGACGCTCCTGGACTTGCCGATGAACTCCACGTAACGAAGCGCATCCGGCGAGAAAAGCCGGTGCCCGGTGTGGCTCCTCGCCGCGCGCGGCAGCAGGTCAAGACGCTCCCAGTAACGCAGCGCCCTGGCGGATGCGCCGGTGCGACGGGCCACCTCGGTGATCGTGAGTCCGCCGGTCATGAATCTGCCTGTCCGCAGGCTACGACCTGCCGCAGCGTAAGGCTGCAACACTCTTTTTTGGGCCGGCACACGTCCAGCCATCAATCCTCCCCACCCGGCCGGAGTTCGCTGACCGCAGGATAGGGGACCGCCGGCGCCCTCGACCGGCTCTGCGTCCTCTGCGGCCGGCCTAGAGCCTCCTTACCGTCCCCCCGCCCGCCCCCAGCGCGTCCCTCAGCTCACGCACCGTTTTTTTCAGCACCGGATGCCGCGCCTCGGGCGCAATCTCGGCCAGCGGCTCCAGCACGAACCGCCGCTGCGACATCGCCGGATGCGGCACCTTGATCCCGGGTATGTTTAGCACCGAGCGGCCGAAAAAGATGATGTCGATGTCAATCGTGCGCGGGCCCTTCACGCGCGCTGCGTTCTCCGGCGTGCGCTTCAGCGCCGCCGGCGGACGCCGCCGTCCCATCTCCTGCTCGATCCCCAGCAGCGCCGCCATCAATTGCTTCGGCATCTTCTCGGTCTCGAGCGCCACTGCGATGTTCAGGAAGTCGGGCTGCTGCGTGAACTCCACCGGGGCCGTCTCGTAGAACGACGAAACACCTTTCACGTCGCCCAGCGCGCGCAGCTTCTCAACCGCGTGTTCCAGGTTCGCGCGCCGGTCGCCCAGGTTGGAGCCGAGCGAAAGGTAAACCAGTTTCTTCATGCCGGGCGTTTCACGTTTCAAGTTTCATGTTTCACGAAGTTTCATGTTTCACGAGGCTTTGGTCGCGTTCGTGGAACGTGAAACGGGAAACGTGGAACCGGTTTTCTACCACTCCCCCGCCTTCGCCAGTTTCCTGATCTTGCGCTTCATCAGGTCGCGCTTCAGCGCGCTGATGTGCGCGATGTAAAGCCGGCCGTCGAGATGGTCGGTCTCGTGCAGAAAGGCGCGCGCCAGCAGGTCTTCGCCGGTGTGCTCGAAAAACTTTCCGTGCTCGTCCTGCGCCCGCACGGTCACGCGCCGTGGCCGCGTGACCATTTCGCGAAAGTCGGGCAGGCTCAGGCAGCCTTCATTCGACCGCTGCCGGCCCTCGGTGTGCACGATCACCGGATTCACCATGACCAGCTTTGCGCCGGGGTCTTCTTTGAATGTGACGTCCACCACCGCGACGCGCTTCGAGATGCCGATCTGCGGCGCCGCCAGCCCCACACCGTGCGCCGCGTACATGGACTCGAACATGTCGGCAACCAGCTTGCGCAGTTCCTCGTCGAAGTGCGTCACCGCGGCGGCGCGTTGCTCCAGGACCGGGTCGCCGTATTTGACGATGGGATAGATCATTGAACATCGGGCCATCGGGCCATCGGCTCATTGGGCCGGTTCGTGCAATGGCCCGATGACCCGATTCCCGATGATCAATATTTTCTTAACTGCTCCTTATACCCCTCAAAATTTCTCTTCGTCTCGTCGATGCTGTCGCCGCCGAACTTTTCCAGCGCGCAGCGCGCGAGCGTCAGCGCGACCATCGCTTCGGCGCCCACCCCCGCCGCCGGCACCACGCACACGTCCGAGCGCTCGTACGCCGCCTTCACCGGCTCGCGCGTGGCGAAATCCACCGACTCCAGAGGACGCCGCAGCGTCGAGATCGGCTTCAGGTAGCCGCGCACCACAACGTCTTCGCCGTTCGAGATGCCGCCCTCGATGCCGCCGGCTCGATTCGCCGCCCGCGTGAAGCCGGTAAAGCCGCCGCTCGACTTGTGGTATCCGATGCTGTCATGCACCGCCGAGCCCATCGAGCCGGCCGCCGTCACGCCCGCGCCGATCTCCACCGCCTTCACCGCCTGCAATGACATCACCGCGCCGGCCAGCAGCGCATCGAGCCGCTCGTCCCAGTTGGCATAGGTGCCCAGCCCCGGCGGCACCCCGTGCGCCACGACTTCGAAAACGCCGCCAACCGAATCGCCCGTCTTGAGCGCCGCGTCCACTTCCGCCTTCATGCGCTGTTCGGATTCGCGGTCGCCACAGTTCAGCAGGACCTCGTCGCGCTTGGCCAGCTCGCGCAGCGTGTCGAACGAAACCTCCTGCTGCGAGGTTGCCGCCCCACCCACGGCGACCACGTGGCTCAGGACTTCGATGCCGAGTTCGGCGAGGAACTGCTTGGCGATTGCGCCCGCCGCCACGCGCGCCGCGCTCTCGCGTGCCGACGCCCGCTCCAGCACGTACCGCGCCTCGGCAAAGTTGTACTTCAGCGCGCCGGCCAGGTCGGCGTGTCCGGGACGCGGCGACGCCACCTTCTTATGCTTCGCCTGGTCGCCCGGCCCCACCGGCAGCGACTCCTGCCAGTTTTTCCAGTCGCGGTTCTCCAGCAACAGCGCGATGGGCGAGCCGATCGTCTGCCCATGGCGCACGCCGGAGAGAATCCGCGCCCGGTCCTGCTCGATCTTCATTCGCCCGCCGCGGCCGTAGCCCTGCTGCCGCCGCCACAGCTCGCGGTCGATGACCGTCTGGTCCACCCGCAATCCGGCAGGCAAGCCTGACAGCCAGGCCACCAGCGCCTCGCCATGCGATTCCCCGGCGGTAACGAAACGTAACATCTGCTTTTATCGGAAGCGGCGCGCAACGCGCCCGCAAAACAGGTGATTGTATCTGAACCGCTTCCCGCCTCCGCCTTCCCCTTTCCGATCTCGCCCTTCTCCCCTTTCCGCTATAAGCGAACCTGGAAACGCCGAGCGCGGGGCCACCTGCCTGGTCTTAAGTTTTTGCATGTTTCATTTTGCGTCTTGCATTGATTTTTTCCGCTGCTCCGCGGTCGCCTTGTACCGGATCGCGCGTACATGTCCCCGAACGAATGAAGTACTAAGCCTTTCGGCTTAGTACCACACAGGTAAACATATCAACTCCGTTCTGGACTCGCCTGAGAAAAACTCGTAAAATGGCCAGTAATCCAGCCACTTCGCCGTTAACTGTGTAGTAATCTGCGCTCGGCACGTACGCAGATTTTCTGCACACCTCATATCAAACACCTGGGAGCCCGATGTCCCCCGCTTTGCCCCTGAAAGAAAGTGCGCGTCAACTCATCAGCGAGGTCGCACGCGCGCTGGAGCCGCGGTTCGGACAAATCACCGAGAGCTGGCGCGAGCAGGTGGTTCGCGAGTTCGGTTTCGACCCGCGCACGGTGGCGGCGCTCAAGCGCGTCACCATCGATACCGGCGCCTCGTACTTTCGCGCGGGCGATTTCGCCTCCTTCTTCGAGAACGTGCACTACTTCGGCACGCGCCTGTCAAAACTCGACGTCGACACCCGCGCCGTCGACCGCTGCCTGGAGATTTACCAGAACCTGTGCGAGCCCTGGCTGACCGAGTCCTTCGGCGAGCGCCGCGCCGATGCCGTCGGCGCGCTCGACATGCTTTCCTCGGCCACGTTCGTCGCCGTCTCCGGCGCCTACTTCGATTCCAAGTCCGCCGAGTCGGCCGCGCTGCTCGCCGTCCTCGAAGCCGAACTTTCCGCGTCCGATCTGAACACGCTGCTGCACGACACCCTGCTCTACACCGCGCGTACCTTCGATGCCGCGTTTGGCGTGCTGCTGCTGCTCGATGAGGAAGCCGCCGCGCTCACCATTTCCGGCGTGACCGGCACGGCCGTGGCCGAGATGGGCAACACGGTCCCGCTGTCCGATCCGCTGGCCGGACAGATCGCGCAGAGCCGCGAAGCGCAGATCGTGCTCGATACCACCGCCGACCAGCGCGTGACCACGCCCGCGCTCCGGCAGAAGCCGCACAGCCTCTGGGCGGTGCCGCTCAAGGACACGCGCGACCGGCTCGCCGGCGTCCTCCTGCTCGGCTTCGACAAGACCTATTACGAATGGCTGCCGCGCGAGCGCCAGCTCATGCAGGCCATGGGCGACCGCATTGCGCTCGCCATGGAGCGCGCCCGCATGACCGACGCGCTGCGCGAGCGCGAAGCGCTGATCGCGCGCCTTTCCGCGCACCTGTTGACCGCGCAGGAAGAGGAGCGCAAGCGCATCAGCCGCGAACTGCACGACGAAACCGGCCAGGCGCTCATGGTGATCCGGCTGTATCTCAGCATGCTCGACGGCATCGTCAAGCCGCAGCCGGCGCACAGCAAGATCCGTGAAACCGTCGACGTGGTGGACCGCACCATCGAGGGCATCCGCCGCATCATCGCCAAGCTCTCGCCGTTGCTGCTGGAGGAGCTCGGGCTCGTCGCCGCCATCCGCAAGGAAGCCAAGGAGCTCACCAAGAACACCGGCGTCCGCGCGCGCGTGGTGGTGGGCGACGAAATCGGCCGCCTTCCCGCGGGCATGGAAGCGGCCATTTACCGAATCGTGCAGGAAGCGCTGCACAACGTGGCCAAGCACGCCCAGGCCCGCACCGTCACCGTGCAGATGTGGCGTGAGAACAACGGCCTCCGGCTGCTGATTGACGACGACGGTATCGGCATGGCCGCGGCGTCACAAAAGAGCAGCTCTCGCGGCCACTCCTTCGGAGTGGCTGGTATCAAAGAAAGAGTCAACCTGATGGGAGGCGCGCTGCGCATCACCTCAGGCAAAGGCAAAGGTACAAGAATAGAAATCACACTCCCCACGGCGCAACCGCTCCGCGCGCTGAAGGCGGCTTCCCCGGCAGTTGCCGCGGCCGCATTGGCGCTGGGCGCGGGGGCGACGCAAGGTACAGCGAATGCCAAAAATTAAATGTCTTCTGGTGGATGATCACACATTGTTCCGGCAGGGCGTTCGTCGCCTGCTGGAAAGCGAAAGCGACTTTGAGGTGGTTGGCGAAGCGCCCGACGCGGGCGAAGCGGTGGAGAAGGCGCGCGATCTGCGCCCCGACATCGTGCTCATGGACATCGGCATGCCCGGCCTCTCGTCATTCGAAGCGGCGCGCCACATCCGCAAGAACCGGCCCGAAACCAAGGTCCTGTTCCTCACCATGTACGAAGACGAGGACTACCTCGTCCAGTGCCTCGAAGTCGGCGCCGCCGGCTACGTGCTCAAGGACACGCCCGCGCCGCAGTTGGTCACCGCCGTGCGCGACGTCTACCGCGGCGGCAAATACCTCAGCTCGCAGGTGCTCGGCAAACTTGTCGAAGACTTCCGCGCGCGCGTGCGCGATGCGCGCATGCGTCCGCGGATTTCGACCCTCACTCCCCGTGAGCGCGAAATCCTCAAGCTGCTCGCCGAAGGCAATTCGGTGAAGGAAATCGCCGTGCTGCTGGGCCTGAGCGTGAAGACCGTGGAAGCGCACAAGTTCAACCTGATGCGCAAGCTCGACATCCACAACAAGGCGCAGCTGGTGACTTACGCCATCCAGAAGAAGATCATCAAGATTCCCGTGAACCAGTAAGCGCGACCGTGCTCCACGTTCCGCGCCGCGTTCGTTGCGGCGCCAGCGTGGGGTTCGTCATTGCGCGGTGGAAGTCTGCTTTCGCGGCGCTGTAAGCTTTTCGCGCAGCTCCATGCTGCGCTCCAGCGCCTGCTGCGCTTCCAACTGCATTCCTTTTCCCTTGTAGGCCTGCGCGATGCCGAAGTGCGCGTCCGGATTCTCCGGCTGGAGCTGCGCCCATTCCTGGTAGGTGCGCAGCGCGTCGTCATATTTGCGCGCACCCAGATACGCGGCGCCAAGAAAGCTGTACGTAAGCGGGTAACTCCGATCCAGCGCCTGCGCGCGCTTGTAAGCTTCGATCGCTCCGTCGGTATCGCCCGTGCGGGCCAGCGCAACGCCGAGATTGATTTGCGCCGGCACAAAGTTGGGTGCGAGCGTGGCAACCCGGCGATACGCGTCCAGCGCCTCCGCGACTTTGTCCTGCGCCAGGTAGATTTCGCCCAGCGCGGTCCAGCCCTCCACGGAGCTGGCGTCAAGCTCGGTCCCGCGCTTCAGCGCGGCCAGCGCCGGTTCCGGCTGTGCGTTCATCGCATACGCGCGCCCCAACTTCACCCAGTACGCGGCGGTGTTGGGCCGCGCCTTCACCACTTCCCGCAGTTCGTCGATCGCCAGCGCGCGCTGGTTGCGCGACTCGGCCCGCAGCGCCCGGTCGAGATGAATGACGTATGCCTCAACCCGCCGCACCGTGAGGAACACCGCGACGAGCGCCACGCCGAGCAGCGCCATGTCGCGCCGCCGCGCTGAAGGACTGCCGCGCTCGGTGGCGCGGTTCATCAGCGCGCCAATCAGCGCGCCCGAGAGCAGGCCGCCAAGGTGCGCGGCATTGTCAACCCCGCCACGGACCGCGCCGAAGATCACGTTGAACAGCGTGAAGGCGGTCAGGCTGCTCAGCACCGGCTTCACCACTTCGTGCGGCAGCTCGAGCTTGCCGAACTTGAACGTTACCAGCAGCGCGCCGACCACGCCGAAGATCGCGCCCGAAGCGCCGGCGCTCGGCGTGAACGGATGCCACGCGGCGCTGGCCACGCTCCCGGCAGCGCCGGTGAACAGGTACAGGAACAGGTACGTCGCACGCCCGTAGATATGTTCCGCGAGCTGGCCGGCGTTCCACAGCGACCACATGTTCACCGCGATGTGGACAACGCCGATGTGCACGAAGACGCTGGCCAACAGCCGCCACCAATCGCGGTCCAGCGTCAGCGTGCCCAGGTTCGCGCCCCAGCGCAGCAGCTGCTGCGCGGTGGGCTGCGTCAGCGAGACGCCGCGCGCCATCATCAGCAGGAATACCAGCACGTTGATCGCGATCAGCGCCCTGGTGACGGGAAACGAAGCCGCGTGTGCCTGAGCTGTGGCCGGTTCACTGCACGCCGCGCAGATGTTGATGGGCGAGCCGGCGGCAAGCTCTCGCCCGCAGTTCAGGCAATTGGGCATAAAGCGCGGGACGCGCCGCGCACATGTCGATTGAACCAGAAAGCCGGTGGTGAATGCTACCGCTCAGTGCCGGCGTTTTCCGGCACGGCCAGTTCGGCGAGCGTGGCGAGGTCGCGAACTTCCAGGTCGAAGCGTGCGCTGGCAGGCGGCGCGCCGTCAGGCTGTCCCTTGCGGCGGTTCACCCACACGGTGGTGAAGCCCATCGCCTTCGCCGGCGCGTGATCGTGGTAGAGGCTGCGCGCCACGTGCAGGATTTCCTCCTTCGGCAGCGCGAGCCGCCGCAGCGCCAGCTCGAAGTTGTTGCGCGAGGGCTTGTAGCTTCCCGCCTGCTGCGCCGTGATCACGTCTTTGAACGGCACTTCCAGCAGGCGCGCCGAATGCGCGAACAGGTCATCGTCGATGTTCGAGATCACGGCCAGCGCGAAGCGCGCGTGCAGCCGGCGCAGCGCCGCGACCGTATCGGGAAACGGCTGCCAGCGCGCGATCGATTCCGCCAGCGACGCGCGCTCCGCCTCCGTCGGTGTAAAGCCGAGCCGCGCGCCGAAACCTGCGACGACGCCGCCCAGGATTTCGCGGTAGCGGCGATAGTTGCCGCGCTCGGCCTCGCTCTCCAGTTCGGCGTACAGCCGCAGGATTGCGGCGTCGTCGAGCTGCTTGCCGTGCGCGGCGAGAATGGGCCGCAGCGCGCCGAGAATGCCGCTCTCCCAGTCGATCAGCGTGCCGTAGCAGTCGAAGGTGAGGATGCGAAAACGGGAAAAGTTCACAGTTCTCAGTCTACAGTTCACGGTGAAACCCGTGAACCATGGGCCGTGAAACCGTGGACCGAGAACTGAGAACTACTTCTTGATCTCCACCGGCGCGCCCAGCTTGAAGCTGAGGGCCGACTCAGCGGGCAGCACGATGTCTTTGTTGTCGGTGAAGGCCGAGCCCGCCGTTCCGGCGCCCGCGCCCGCCACCGCGCCGATGGCCGCGCCCTTGCCGCCGCCGGCGAGTCCGCCAATCAGAGCGCCCAGGCCGGCGCCGCCGCCAATCAGCGTCGCCGTGCGCTTGCCCTTTCCTTTCATCGCGCGGGAAATCGTGCCCGCCTGGATGGGATATGTCGTGCCGTCCACCACGATGGACTTCATGGCGATCTGGAGCGAGGCCGCGCCCTTGAAGCGTCCGCGGGCCTTGGCGCTGACCACTTCGCCGTTCACCGTCGCATCTTTCGGGATCGCCACCTTGCCGTCAACTTCCACCGGCTGCTCGACGTTCGCGGTGAACGAGTCGCCGGCGTTGCTGGTCTTCGATCCCAGTGACTGGTTCAGGCGCACGGTGATCACCGTGCCCGCGGGAACGGTGAGCTTGCTGCTGGTGAGCCGTTCCAGAACTCCCGGCTTGCTGGCGCTGCTTCCGCCCGCGGCGCCCGCTGACGACGAGGACGCGCTCTGGTCTTCCGGGGCCTTGCTGCAAGCGACGCCAACGGCCAGCGCCAGCAGCGCGATGAACAGGACTGCGCGACGAGTCTGCATATCTTCCTCCCCCAAAATGAAGGCGAAGCAGCGTGACTTTGGGTTGTATCAGAAGCTCGCGATTCGGGCAATGTGATGGGGACATGAACCGGCGGGATCTCCGCACTGAGCGTTTTGGCGCTTGGCACTTGGCCGCCAACGGCAATGCCCAAGGGCCAGATGCTGAGTGCCAATTGCCGACCGCCGTCTTACACTGGCGCGATGCTCACCGGTTTCGCCACCTCGGACGGCACGGCGCGCTACGCGGCGCGATTTCCCCGGCTGCGCGACGCGGGCCACTTCCGCCGCGCGCAGCATGTTCCCGGCGCGGGCGAGTTGTGGCTGCCTTCCATCGGGCTCGGCACCTACCTTGGCGAGCCGACCGACGCGGCCGACGCGCAGTATGAAGCCGCTATCGCCGCCGCGCTCGCCGCCGGCGTCAACCTGCTTGATTCGGCCATCAACTACCGGCACCAGCGCTCGGAGCGCAACATCGGCGCGGTGCTGGCACGGCAGATCAAGTCCGGCGAACTGGGCCGCGATGAGGTCGTGGTCTGCACCAAAGCGGGCTTCCTCAACTTCGACGGCGCGATGCCTGCCGATCCACGCGGATACCTCCGGCGCGAGTACGTCGAGACGGGCGTGCTCGATCCCGGAGAACTCGCCGGCGGCATGCATTGCATGTCGCCCAGCTACATTGCGAACCAGTTGGAGCGCTCGCGGCACAACCTGGGACTGGAGACCATTGACGTTTTCTACGTCCACAATCCCGAGTCGCAGTTGGGAGAAGTGCCGCGCGAAGAGTTCTTCGATCGCCTGCGGCGCGCGTTCGTCTTCCTGGAAGGGGCCGTCGCCGAAGGAAAAATCCGCTGGTACGGCACGGCGACGTGGAACGCCTTCCGGGTGGCGCCGGAGGCCCGCGACTTCATCAACCTGGCCGACGTGCTGCGGGCGGCGCGCGCGGCCGGGGGCGACCGCCATCACTTCCGCTTCGTGCAGCTGCCCTTCAATCTCGGTCTGGCCGAGGCCTGGGGCCGCGCCAGCCACGACGCCGGCGATGGCGCTGTATCAGCCCTGGAATTCGCAAAGCGCGAGGGCATCGCGATTGTCGGCAGCGCGACGCTGATGCAGGGCAAACTGGCCGGCGGCCTGCCCGAATTCGTGCGCCGGAAACTGAAGACGAAGACCGATGCCGAAGCCGCCATACAGTTTTCCCGCTCGACCCCGGGCATGGCGACGGCGCTCATCGGCATGGGAACCCCGGCGCATGTGGCGTCAAACCTGGCCGTGGCCGGGATGCCGTTGGCCGCCGAGGCGGACTGGCGCAGCCTGTTCGATGGCCGCTGACCTATACCCCTCCCCCTCGTCGGTAATGGAATGTTTGGGTTAGCGGTGGGGATCCGTCGGTGGTCCGTTGATCTAAAGGACTTACACGTAAGATCCGTTGTCCAAAGGAGTTAGCCGCGCGGACTTGTCAAAGAACGAACCCAGCCTGTTGCAACCGCCCCAATGCAGTCAGTACCGGCATCGAGGGCAGACAACAGGCTGGGCTGCTTCAAGGGTAGCAGTTTGGGTGGGGAGAATGGGAAGGCTGGCGGAATCTTTCTTGCGCGTGTTTGGAATGAGTTGCGTGGAATTTCGAGTTTGGGGGGCTTGACAGATCTTCGTGCCGCCTCCTCTTTACGGTCCCTCTTTCACTGGCCTTGCAGCGCCTGAATGCCATGCCGACGGGCGAGTGCGCCCGTCGCTACACAATCGGGATTCCGCGGGCGAAGTGACAAATCTCGACCACACACCGCGGGAGCTGTGCTTATCGCGCGCCGATGGGTGTGGGCGGCTGCGGCTGGCCGAGGGCGGCGAGGCGCTGGTTGGCGACCTCGGCGGCCGGGCCTTTGGGCTCGTCCTTCTTGATGTCCTGGTAGATCTTCACCGCGTCCTGCGTCTGGCGCTTCTGCTCGTAGATGGCGCCGAGTTCCAGCTGGGCCGTGCTCTTGGCGACGGTCGAGGCGGGATGGTCGATGAGCTCTTTGTATTCCCTGATGGCGTCGCCGTCGCGCTGCATGCCGGCGTAGAGCGAGGCCAGCGCGTAGTGCGCCAGGGCGGCAATGTCGCGGTTGCCCGAGTTGGCGACCTCGCGAAGCTGCTTCTCCGCTTCCGCGTTCTTGCCCTGGTCCTTGAGCGTGACCCCGACGAAGTAGCGGGCCATGCGACCGGCGTCGGTCATGTGGTACTTGCCGGCGATGGCCTCGAATTCCTTCTGCGCGGCGGCGGAGCGCTCGGCGGCGCTCAAATAGCCGGGCTGCGACGGGTCAACGACGGGCTGGTCGGGCGTGCGCAGCGGCGCCGAGTAGGTGCGAAGGGCGTGGCTGAGCTCGCCGGCGGCGGCTTCCGAGCGCTGGTTGTGCCAGAACATGAGCCCGGCGGCGATGATGAGCGCGCCGGCCAAGACGGAGATGATCCACACCGCGCGATTGCGGTGTTCGCTGGCCCAGGTGAGCGTGCCGGCGGCAGTGCCGGCCACGGCATGGGCAAATCTGTCCTGCTTAAGTTGATGTCTGGCTTCAGCTCGCACGTGGGCTCTTCGGCTAGGAAATGGCTGGTAACAACAAGTAACCAGTTTAGCAACGGGCATTCGACAGCGTCAAACGGAGACGCAAAGGCCTTCACCGCCGAGACGCAGAGGACGCAGAGGGTTTCAGGTCCCTCGCTCCGCGCGGGATGACATCCTGAACTCTGCGTCTTCTGCGACCCGGGCTGAAGGTTTGTCACGGCGCGAAGATGAGCAGCACGTTGACGCTCCGGTCGGGATTGATCTGGGTGCTGGTTTTCAGGCGCATGCGGGAGAGGCTGACGGGAATCTTGGTAGAGTTTTCGCGCAGGAAGCGGAGCGAGTAAGTGGCATCGTAGGGATCGCCTTCGCGCATGCGCCAGGCGGCGAGGACGCGTCCGGCGGCGTCGCCATCGATGCCCGAAACCTCGATGCGTCCCATGTGGTACTGCTCGCCTTCGCTGACGCGGAAGTCGTAGGCGACGGTGCGTGTGGCGTCGTCGTAGCTGGGCACCGGCTCGATGGCGGCGCGCAGGTAGCCGCGGCTGCCGTAGAGTTCGGTCAGCTTCTCCAAGTCGGCGGAGAGCTGCACGGCGTCGGCGGTTTGTCCGCGCGCAAGGTGCAGCTTGCCGCTGAGTTCTGCAGCGGACAGCGCGGCGTTGCCCGACCAGCGCACGTCGCCGGCTTTGTATTCCAGGCCTTCCACGACGGGAACGGTCACGCTCACCGCGCCGTCGGCGAAGCGAGCTTGCGGCTCGCCGAACGTGGCGCGGAGATATCCGCGGCGCAGGTAAATGGGAACCAGATTGTTGGCGACGAAGCTCTCGACGACCGAGGCGTGATAGTTGCCGCCGACCAGGGGCTTGATCGCGTCCTGCAGCAGCGGTTCGGCGAAGGGAGAAGCGCCGGTGACGGCGATGTCGCGCACCGGGATGCTGGCGCCCTGCACGACGAAGACGACCGCATCGATGGGCGCGCCGAGTTTGCGCTGGTGCAGCAGGTAGTCCACCGAGGCTTCGATCTTGCGCTCGGCGAGCAACTGCCTGAGCGCGTCAGAGACGCGGGCGGTCATCTTGCCGGCGGTGGAGACGGCGCCGTCGAAGAACGGCACGCGTGTGCGCAGCTCGGCGAGCAGGTCGGCCGCGGGAAGCCACACGAAGTTGTCGAAGCGGCAGGGCAGGAACTCGGGACTGTCTTGCACCTCGAAGTCCACCGTCATGCCGCCCGGCCCGGTGCGGTACTGAAAGGTGACCTGCGCGAAGGCGCCGCTCTCGGCCATGCGGTTGGCCACCTCCTCCAGCATGGGCTCGGTGGTCGCGGCGCCCAGCTTGAGGCCGCTGGCGCGGATAATGTCGGCTTCCGGGTAGTGCTTCGAGCCCTTCACGTGAACGCCGACGAGGCGGTAGGCGGGCGCGGCGAGCGCATGCACAGCAAGAACAATGAACGCGCTGAGGATGAGTGGCCGGCGCATGCGGGGCGAGATTTTAGACGAGAGCAGCTGATGCCGGCTGAAGTGACGCGAGATGGCGCATGTGGAAGCGGGCGCGTCACGCGTTCGAACGAATACCTCAGCGGCTAAAGCCGAAGTTGGATCGGGCCCATACGGCGCGGGTGAAGCCGCGCCCCTCCGAGATTGTCCCGCGCCGACGGGCGAGGGCGCCCGTCGCTACATCGTGGAGGACCGCGCGTTGAAAGGGCGTACGAGCGCCACAGCCATCAGATGACCAAGCCGCAAAATCACCGAATGAGCGTCAGCCGCTGGCGCGCTCGAGCTGGCCTTTTTCCATTTTTTCCTGGCAGCCGATGCAGTAGCGGGTCCAGGGAACGGCTTCAAGGCGCTTGGGGTTGATCTCGTCGCCGCAGGAGATGCACTGGCCGAAAACGCCTTCGCGGATGCGGTCGAGCGCGCCCTCCACCATTTGCAGGAGCTGGCGCTCGTTGTTGCTCTGGTGGAAGAGGAACTCCTTGTTATAGGAGCTGGCGGCGCGGTCGGCGATGTCCTGCGCCGACTCCAGATCGGTGGCGCGGCCATCCTGCTCGGTGCGGGCCACGGTCTTGCGCAGATCGTGCTGCCGCGTTTCCAGCTTCTTCTTGAAGTACTCGACCTTCTTCTTGTCCATGGACTTCGCCTATCTGTCTGTCATCGGAGAAGCCCAGACAGGGCCAGCAAACTCTAAATCATAAGCACGCTTTCGAAAGAGCGTCAACAGGCGACGAACCAGTGCCGCACTCCCGGTGCAGGCGCTGAAAGCGCACCAAGCTTGGATGCGCGATGGGGAGGAAAAGCACTCAGCACTCAGCATTCAGCACTCAGCAGTCAGCTCTCGGCATGCAGCCCTTGGACGGTCCCGGCAAGCCAAGTGCGTCCTGGCTGAAGCCGCACGGGGCTGAATGCTAAGGCCGTGCGCTGAATGCTGCCGTCACGAAAAAAAACGGCCCCGGTTTTCACCGGGGCCGTCGAAAGAGGCAAGGGAGGGAGGGAATTCAGGGAAGGCGATGCAAGGCGTCGTTCCCCATGAGGGAACGCTCAGAATGGATACGTCGAAATCGAGGGAAGAGAAACGGAGTCACTTGTGGCCTCTTTTGGTGACGTGCTGAATTGCACTCGCCCAACCAAAAATCCCCAGGGCGATGCGCCGATTTCAGCCAACGACGAACCGCTTTTGCCCTCAAGCTGTTAACCGATGGTGAAAGGAGATTTCCACATCCGGGAACCGCCCGGGCAGCAGAGGGAGACCAGCCAGAGTGGAATCGGGATACCACTGCTAGGCAGAACGCTGCTTAGTTTGCACCTGGTCCTGCTCTTCGATGATCTTGAGCTTGTTCAGCAATGCTTTGTAGCTGATTTTCAGGATCTTGGCGGCCTGGCGGCGGTTCCAGCGCGTCTGGGCCAGGACGCGCTCAATGGCTTCGCGCTCGGCCTGCATGGCGGCGCGCTTGCCGATCTCGAGCAGCGACGGCATCTCGCCGTTGCCGTTGCCCACACTGGCGGGCGCCTGCTCGCCAGCGGGCCCCGCTGCCGGCGCGCGCGACGGCGTGCTGATGGACGACAGGATGGGCTTGTGGGTGGAGAGCTCGCGGATGATCTGCGCCTCGTTGCCCACGATCACGTAGCGCTTCACCAGGTTTTCCAGCTCGCGGATGTTGCCCGGCCAGGCGTACTCCATCATGCGGCCGACGGCGTAGTCGCCGAAGGGAGGCGGCTGCTTGCCATAGTACTCGCTGTACTTGCGCTGGAAGAAATCGAGCAGGATGGGAATCTCTTCGCGGCGCTCGCGCAGCGGCGGGATGTGAATGCTCACCACGTTCAGGCGATAGAACAGGTCTTCGCGGAACAGTCCGTCTTCCACGGCGCGCTCCAGCGGCTTGTTGGTGGCGGCCAGGACGCGAACATCCACCGAGATGTCGCGCTTTCCGCCCAGGCGTGCGAATTCGCCGTCCTGCAGGACGTGCAGGAGCTTGGCCTGGAGCGCCGGGTGCATCTCGCTGATTTCGTCGAGAAAGATGGTGCCGGCGTGGGCCTGGTCGAATTTGCCCAGCTTTTGCCGGCTGGCGCCGGTGAAGGCGCCGGGCTCGTATCCGAACAGCTCGCTCTCCAGCAGTTCGTGCGGGATGGCGGCGCAGTTCACCTTCACGAACGGCTTTTCGCGACGGGTGGACTGGGCGTAGATCATGCGCGCCACAACTTCCTTGCCCGTGCCGCTTTCGCCGCGGATGAGGACGGTGGCGGTGGTGTCGGCCACCTGCTCGATCGTCATCTTCACCTCTTCCATCTTCGGGCTGGTCCCGAACAGGAGGGTGAAGTCGCTCTGGCGGCGGACCTGCTCGCGCAACTGGTTCACTTCGCTGACCAGGCGCTGGCGGTCGAGCACCTTGGCGATGCGCACTTCGAGTTCTTTGGGCTCGAAGGGCTTGGAGATGTAGTCGTCGGCGCCGAGCTTGCTCGCCTTGAAGATGAGTTCGGGATCGTTCTGCCCGGAAAGCATGATGACGGCAACTTCCGGCTTGATCTGCTTGATGCGCTCCAGGGTCTCGATGCCGCTGAGCCCGGGCATGGCGACATCGAGCAGGACCAGCGCGGGATCGTAGACGCGGAACATGCGAAGCGCTTCTTCGCCGCTGGTGGCGCTGGAAACCTCGAAGTTGTGGCGCACCAGGTATGCGTCCAGGTATTTGGCCATCGAACCGTCGTCGTCAACGATGAGCACCCGCGTCTTGGGGTTCGACAGCATCCTGGAATCCCTCCTGGGCTCGAAAACAGCAGTGGTCTAGCAAAGCAGCATCGGCGTGCGAATGTTTAGAATCCGAATGTCCTTCTCGGGATGCCGCAGCGCATCCACAGGCCAGTTCCGCCGCAAACCTGCTTTGTTTCAATCCGTTACACGGCCCGACCAGCCTTGAACCTCAGCCACCGGGGCTGGTTTCCCCCCGCTTAGCTGGGCTTTGTGGTGGCACGCATTGTATCCGAATTCCAACTTGTGGAACACAGGTTCCGCAAGCCTTGGTGAAGTGTATCAAGCTGAGATTGCGTTGATGGCGGCGGCGGCCTGCTGGAGCGGCAAGGTGAAGCGGAAAGTGCTGCCGCGGCCCGGCTCGCTGGAGACGGTGATGCTGCCGCCATGCGCCTCAAGGATGCGCTTGGCGATGGCCAGTCCGAGGCCGGAGCCTTCGCGCTGGCGGCACTCGGCCTGGCGGCGGATCTGCGCGAACTCGTCGAAGATGAGCGCCTGGTCTTCCGGCGCGATGCCCACGCCGGTGTCCGCGACGGCGATCTCGATTTCGCCGGAAGAGGCGCGGTGGCGCAGGCTGACGGTTACTGATCCGCCGGCGGGCGTGAACTTCATGGCGTTGCCGATCAGGTTGGTCAGCACCTGCTGGAGGCGCTCCGGGTCGGCCTCCATGCGCGGCAGTCGCGAGGGCAGCTCGACGCGGAGCTTGAGCTTGCGCTCGCGCGCGTCGTGCTGGAACAGGGCCACCGCCGCGTTGACCACGTGCCGCAGGTCGGTGGGCACGAAGCTCATCTGCATTTTGCCGGACTCGATCTGGGTGATGTCGAGCATGGAGTTCACCAGGCGGATGAGGCGCTTGCAGGCGGAGGAGGAAGCGCGCAGGGTTTCCTGCTCCTCGCCGCTGAGGCGGTCCTGGAGCGATTCGGCGAGCATGCTGTTGTAGCCGAGAATGATGCTCAGCGGTGTGCGCAGCTCGTGGGTGGCGACGCTGAGGAACTGCGACTTCAGGCGATCGAGTTCACGCAGCTTCTGGTTGGCCTCGGCGAGGTCGTCGTTGTTGCGCTTGAGTTCGGCGATGAGCGCGGCATTTTCCAGCGCGAGCGCGGCCTGTCCGGCAAGCCCGCGCAGGAAGCGGCGCGAAGAGGCGTGAAATTCGTAGGTGCGCTCGCCGTCGTGCGCCCAGAGCACGCAGGCCAAGCGCCCCATGGAGAAGCCGGGAACGAGGGCGAACGAAGCGATGTCGTGCTGCGCCGCCCAGGCGGTGAGCGGCGGCGGCGCGCTGGCCGCGGTCAGAATCGGATCGAGCTGCAGGCGCTCGCGCACGATGGGGCCGCTGAGCGCCTCAGCCAGCGCCGCGATGGACGCGGGTCCGGCGGCCTCCGTGCTCGCGATGTTCGCAAGTGTGACGATGCCGGCGTGCTCGACGTGGAGCACGCGGCGGGCGGTCTCGCTCACTTCGGCGACGATCTGCTGCGCGTCGGTGGCGGTGGCCAGCGCATTGCCCACGCGATAGAGACTGTCGATTTCCGAAAGCCGCTTGCGCTCGAGCGAGCGCTTCACCGAAAGCTTGAGCTGCGGCACCTCGGTCGGCTTGAGCAGGTATTCGAAGGCGCCGAGCTGCACCGCTTCGATGGCCGAGTCCATGGAGGCGTAGCCGGTCATCATGATGGTCACGGTGGAGGGCGAGCAGTTGCGGACCTCGGCAAGGATCTGCAGGCCGTCAACACCGGGCATCTTCAAATCGGTGAGGACCAGGTCGTAGGTGTGGTCGCGCAGCGCCTGCAAGGCTTCGGCGCCGTCGCTGAACGCGTCCACGCTGTAACCCTCCTGCTGCAGGATGGCGGCGACGGTGATGAGCACGCTGTGTTCGTCATCGACGACTAGAATTTTCGCCTTGGGGGCTTCGGCGGCAGTGATGCGGGCCGGGGCGCTGCTGACTGGGGTCGCCATAAGGAGGTGCTGCTTGGGTTGGATGCAGGTTCGAGGAAAAACGTCTAAGGCGAGATGCGATCAGTGTGCGCCTTGTTGCGCCACCGGAGCGGGAAAAAAGGAAGGCGCGCGGCGGGGCGCGCCCGGTCCGTTTGAACCGGGGTAAAAGCCGGCGGCCTAGCTGATGATCCGCAGTTTGCCGGGCATGAAGTGATACGGCGGCCAGGGACCGGAGAGCATGAGTTCGCAGCCCTTGAGCTGGCGCATGGCGCTGTTGTAGCGATTCTGGTACTTCTCGATGCTCTGGTGGTCGATGAGGTGGGCGATGTCGATGAGCATGCCGCCGGAATCCACGCGCTTGCAGCTGACTTCTTCTTCCAGCGGATTAAACAGCTTGTGCACCTGGACGGAGAGCGTGCGCGCCTTGCTCTGGTGCTCGCGATCCCGCACCGCTTTTTCGCGCAGCTTGTTCAGGTAGGCGACGCTGCTGGTGGCCGGGATCGCGCTGTCGAACACGCGGCGCTCGAGCACGCCGTCGCGCACCAGGAGCTTGAGGTGCATCTCGGCCTTGCCGCGCAGGCGCGCCACGGTTTCGGTGAACGCCTTGCGGTTGGCGCGGACCGCCTTGCGCAGGGCTTCATCGGAATCGAAGATCGTGCCGAAGCGGAAGGGAAGCACGGTGGAGTTGCGGAAGCACTCGCTGACCACGCGGGCGTGGTCGAGGATGGCCTTCTGGTCGAGCGGCGTGCCGTTGTGCTCGCTCACGATCACGGAAAATTCGGCGGTGGGATAGCCGAAGACCGGCGCATCGCCGATGCCGCGCATTTTTTCAATAAGAAAAGGGCGGCGCGTCCGCCCGCCCTGAAAGGCTCCCTGCTCCGTAATGCAATATGCGTACCAAGCCATGTCCCGCCTCTTTCGCAAGCACCGGCGCTCGGCAAAGCCGCGCCAGGAAGTGGCACAAAACCGTCTTTGACAGTCGGACTCTAGGGCTGGGCTTGGTTGCGTCACACCGGCAACTTCGCCCGGTACAGCGATGAGGGCGAACGCGGCACAGCGCTCGCTCAGAAACATCCTACCTCTTACCTCCACGGC
This sequence comes from Terriglobales bacterium, assembly GCA_035651995.1. Classification (NCBI taxonomy): domain Bacteria; kingdom Pseudomonadati; phylum Acidobacteriota; class Terriglobia; order Terriglobales; species Terriglobales bacterium. The sequence continues at coordinate 104,341 of DASRER010000020.1, forward strand.
AGCGCAACTGTTCCTGTGCAATCGAGCCAGGCGCCGCCCGGAAAGCGCGCCAGGCCGCGGCACACAGCAATGCGCGCTGTGGAAATGTTCGGACCCGCGACCGGAAAACCGGGATTACTGACTCGTTAGCTCAGGCACGGTCTCGAACGCCGATCGAGCCTCCTGTGGAAATCTCGGCGCAGCCCAAGCGCTTGTGCTGGTTACGGGTTTTGACAGGGTGCGGCAGCGGGCGCGGACGCGCCCCTGTCGCTTGGGTTGGCGCATTCTGGCGTGGGCAGCGATACCGATTACGGAAAGGTAAATGCCTCCGCGCCCCCCTTGGTCACAGGCCGGGCGTTGGATAGGGCATGGGGATGCCGCGTTGCGGACCCTGGCTACCCAGTTGAGGCAATTCGTGCTCTGCAAAAACGTAGATTCCGGCCCTGGTGCTCTCCGGAATTCAGCGACGAGGCGGTTCTTTCCTTCAAAACGCAGGCACGGTAGCAGAATTCGCGGAACCCTGATGTGCTCTGCGCCTGGTGGAATTCGTCTTGCTTTGAGCAAGGGGAAACACGGCCTTGCCGAGGACTGCCGGGCCGTTGGTGTCCATGTCGGTACCGCAGCCCAGCTTCGAAGCATACCCACCGGAGCAGTTCGTGGTGGAGGTGTGTTCGGAGCTGCCCGAGGAGCTGACGCGGCAGCGCTGGCGCCATGTGAACGTGGTGTTGCGGCTGAGCATGCTGGCCGGCCTGGAAATGCAACTGGAAGCCACGCTGAACCTGCTCTGCGACTTTGCCTCCGAGATCGTGCCGCACGATGGCGCCCTCGTTTATTTCTGGAACGAAAATGAAGAGCAGGTGCAGGCGCGGGTGTCGCGCGGACTGGAGCGGCTGGTCCCGGAAAGCTTCTGCCGGGGCAACCTGCTGAATTACTGGGCGGCGCGCTATGCGCGTCCGCTGCTGATCAACCGCGGGCAGAATCCGCAGGCCGATGCGTGCCTTGACCTGCTGCGCTCGGCGTCGGCGCTGGTGCTGCCGCTGTTCGTGCAAAACCGGGTGGTCGGCACGGTGCAGCTCTTCTCGCGGCGTTGGAACGCCTTCTGCCAGGCCGACGCGCAACTGCTGTGGGTACTCGCGCTGGTGTCGGAGAGCCTGCTGACGCGGCAGTACGCCAACGAAGGCCTGATCCGCTACGCCTTCACCGACTTCCTCACCGGGCTGAAGACGCGCGGCTACTTCGAACAGCAGCTGGAGATGGAGATCAAGCGCTCGGAGCGCAAGAAGCAGCAGCTGGCGCTGCTGATGATCGACATTGATCACTTCAAGCCGCTGAACGACAACTACGGGCACCACATCGGCGACCAGGTCTTGCGCGACGTGGCGGCGCTGCTGGTGAAGGACATGCGCGAGGTGGACACGGTGGCGCGCTACGGCGGCGAGGAGTTCGTCATCGTGCTGCCGGAGACCGGCGGACAGGGCGCGCTGCTGGTGGCCGACCGCCTGCGCCGGTCGGTGGAGCAGGCCCGCTTCTTCGCCGGCGCGCCCAAGGCGGTGGAGCGGCTCACCATCAGCGTGGGCATCGCCGTGTTCGATTCCGACGCGCAGTTCAAGAGCGAGCTGATCCAGCGGGCCGATACCGCGCTGTACGCCGCCAAGGCCGAGGGCCGGAACCGCTCCAAGCTCTACAGCGACGTAGCGCGCCAGCGCCGGGAAGCCTCGTGAAGGTGAAGCACGGCCATCGCGCGATGCCGCACGCCGACCCGGCGCGCACGCCTGCAAGCCATGTGCGGCCCTGGCGGGTGTTGCACGCCTGCGGCCGGCTGGCCGACGTTGCCGCGCTGGTAGACGGCGAGAGCGCCGCCGGCATGTTTCCCCAGGTGGTGGCCGGATGGCGCGCCGGCGAGAGCGCGCATGCGTCGCCGGGGCTGATGACGGCGTGGCACGACGTGCGGCGCTGGCGCGCTCTGCTGGACGAAGCCGATCCGATGGGAGTGAGCGAGGTGCTGCACGCGCACTCTTTTTCCGCCGGCATGGCGGCGGTACGGCGAGTGCCGGTCGTGGTCTACGACATTTCCAGCTTCGTAGAAGACGTGGACAACGGCGCAGAGGCGCCGGGCGCATGGGTCTCACGCTCGTTCCAGGTGGCCGAGCAGTTCGTGATCAGCCGCGCCGGGGCGACGGTGGTGCGCGGACTGGCGGCGCGCGAGCGCGCCCTGGCGCGAGGAGCACAGCCGGAGCATCTTTTCGTGGCGCCGCAGCCGCTCAGCGCGCAGCAACTCCAGATCACGGCCGCGGGCTCGAACCCGAGCGATGGCGGCGATGGTGTTTGCTTCTATTGCGCGGGGGTACCGCTGCTGGCCGGCGGCCGGCTGACGCCGGAGTTGCTGTCGCTGCTGCGGGCGATGGCGGCGGTGGCTGCCGAAGTCGAAGGCGTGCGGCTCAGCCTGGAACTGGACGACGCCGCCAGCGAAGCACAGGTCCGCGGAGAGCTGGTGGAGTTGGGCGTAGGGCTGCCGGTGACGCTGGTGGCGGCGCCCATGCGCTCGGGGCGGTTGCAGGCTGCGGACGTAGTGCTGCTCCAGGATGCATGGGCCGGGTCTTTCGCGCTTGGACTGGAGGCGATGCTGCACGCGCGGGCGCTGCTGGCGGCCGATACGCCCGCGCATCGCGACCTGAGCCGGCAGGGGCGGGGCTGCGTCTGGTTCCGCCCGGGCGACCTGCGCGACCTGGCGTGCCGCGCCGCGTTCCTGGCGCGCAACCAGGATTTTCTGCGCAGCCTCGGAGCCGCCGGTTGCCGGCATGCGCTCGCCACGCGCTCGCCCGCGGCGGTCGCCGAAACCTACGATCCGATCTATCGCCACGCCGTGCAACGCCAGCGCAACCGGCCCGACGTGCCATGGACAGGGCTGCAACTGGCCCGAGCGTGTATCTAGCGGAGAGTGGAACGTGCATAGTGGTGAGTTGGCGCCCCGCGATCGCCGGCCTTTACCTCCTCCCGCATAGGTTGATCTTCCGCGGGCCTCAACTGTTCACTTTCCGCTATCCACCATTCACTGCAGTATGATTTCCGGATGATTTTCCGCGACCGCACCGACGCCGGACGTCAGCTGGCGGAAGCGCTGAAGCCGCTGACCGGCCGGCCGGATGTGCTGGTGCTGGCGCTGCCGCGCGGCGGCGTGCCGGTTGCTTACGCCGTGGCCGAGGCGCTGGGCGAGCCGCTCGACGTCTTCCTGGTGCGCAAGCTGGGAATGCCCGGCCAGCCGGAGCTGGCGATGGGAGCGGTCGCATCGAATGGTTCGCGCGTACTGAACCAGGACGTGCTGCGACAGTTCGACATTCCCGAAGCAGTGATCGAGGCAGTCACGCGCGATGAACTGCGCGAGCTGGAGCGCCGCGACGCGCTGTTTCGCGGCAACCGTCCCCATCTGGAGGTCGCCGGCAAGACCGTGGTGCTGGTGGACGACGGGCTGGCGACGGGGTCGACCATGCGGGCGGCGGCACGCGCCCTGCTGCAGCAGCATCCGGCGCGGCTCATCATCGCCGTGCCCGTGGCGGCGACACAGACGTGCGAGGAACTCCAGCGCGAGTTCCGCGACCTTGTCTGCCTCTACACTCCTGAGCCGTTTTATGCCGTCGGGCAGTGGTACCAGGACTTCAACCAGACCAGCGACGACGAAGTCCGCGAGCTGCTGGAGCGGGCTCGGCGGCCGGAGAAGATGGCATCGTAGGACCTGGCGATCGGGCCGTCTGGCGATCCGGCGGTCGCACCGGATCGTCCGACGACCAGGTGACCATCTCGCCAGATTCGCTTGACGTCAGCGGAACGCCTCGCCTTTAATGCCCTTTATTTCAGATCACCCAGCCATGGCACACCAGTCTCTCTCCCAGGAAGAGCAGCAGCGCCTGATTGCGGCCGCCGAAGCGGCCATGCAGCGGGCTTACGCGCCTTACTCCAAGTTTCGCGTGGGCGCCGCCGTGCTCACCACCAGCGGCAAGGTTTATGCCGGCTGCAACGTGGAAAACGCCTCCTACGGCCTGACCAATTGCGCCGAGCGCACCGCCATCTTCAGCGCGGTTGCCGCCGAGGGCGAAGACCTGAAAGTGCGCGCTGTGGCGGTGAGCAACGCGAACCGGGTGGCATGTTCGCCGTGCGGCGCCTGCCGGCAGGTGATCTTCGAGTTCGGGCCGGAGGCGACCGTCATCTTCCAGGGGACGAGGGGATACGTAACAAAGCAGGCGAGCGAATTGCTGCCCGCGGGATTCAGTTTGCTCTAGCACTCAGCACTCAGCAATCGGCATTCAGCCCCTGAGCGGTCCCGAACATGGCTGAATGGCCGAGTGCCCGCGGGCTGAATGCTGAGTGCGGAGTGCTGAACGCTATGAGAATCGTTGACCTCATCCGAAAAAAGCGCGACGGCGCCGAGCTGGAGCGCGGCGAGATCGAAGCCATCGTGGGCGGATACACGCGCGGCGACGTGGCCGATTACCAGATGTCGGCGTGGCTGATGGCGACGCTGCTGCGCGGTATGAGTGGCGGCGAGCTGGCGGCATTGACCGAGACCATGCTGCACTCGGGCGAGGTGCTGGATTTCTCGTCGCTGCCCGCGCCCAAGGTCGACAAGCACTCGACCGGCGGCGTGGGCGACAAGACGTCGCTGGTGCTGGCGCCGCTGGTGGCCGCCGGAGGCGTGTTCGTGCCGATGATCAGCGGCCGCGGCCTCGGCCACACCGGCGGCACGCTCGACAAGCTGGAGTCCATTCCGGGATTCAACGTCAACCTGACGCTCACCGAATTCCGCCGCATTCTTGAAACCACCGGCTGCGCCATGATCGGGCAAACGGCGGAGATCGCGCCGGCGGACAAGAAGATTTACGCGCTGCGCGATGTGACGGGCACGGTGGAGAGCCCGTACCTGATCTGCGCTTCGATCATGAGCAAGAAGATGGCCGAGGGGCTGGACGCGCTGGTGCTCGATGTGAAGACCGGCTCGGGCGCGTTCATGAAAAAAGAAGACGACGCCGTCTATCTGGCCCAGCTCATGGTGGAAACCGGACTGCGCATGGGCAAGAAGATGGTGGCGCTGATCACCGACATGGACCAGCCGCTGGGCAACCTGGTGGGAAATTCGCTCGAGGTCATCGAGTGCATTGACGTGCTCAAAGGAGAAGGCCCTCAGGACCTGCGCGATCTTTGCCTGGAGCTGGCGGCGTGGATGTTCTATCTGAGCGGGAAATCGAAGACGGTGGCGGACGGGCGCAAGCTGAGCGAGGATTTGATCGCGAACGGCGCCGCGATGAAGAAATTTCGCGAGATGGTCCGCGTGCAGGGCGGCGACGAGGGCGTGGTGGACGACGTCAAACGGCTGCCTGCCGCAAAAAGCAAGGTGGACGTCACCAGTCCGGCCGCCGGCTATGTCACGGCGATCATGAACGAGAAGCTGGGCACCGCCACCGTGGTGCTGGGCGGCGGGCGCGAGAAGAAGGAAGACCGGGTTGATCCGGCGGTGGGCCTTGTAGTCCACAACAAAATCGGGGACCGCGTATTTCAGGGTGAAGCTCTGGTCACGGTGCACTACAATGCCGACGCCCGGTTGCGGGAAGCCACACAACTGATCGCGTCGGCTTACAAGATTGAGCCGGAGCCGCCCGCGGGGGCGCGCCCGCTGGTGAAGCGCGTCATCGAGAGCGGCGGAGCGTAAGGTCCGGCTGCCGGGCGCGAAAAATTCGCGGAGGGCGCCCTCTTGCACAACCCACATTGCTCGGCTGTGCGGCGCGAGACGCTATGCATCTGACCGGGCTGCTCGGCATTTTCTTTATATTGGGCGCTGCCTACGCCTTCTCCTCCAACCGCAAGGCCGTGAACCTGCGCGTGATCGCGTGGGGCATTGGCCTGCAATTGCTGTTTGCCTGGATCGTGCTGCGCTTCAGCTTCGGGCAGCGCTTCATGCAGGCGGCGGGCGACAAGGTGAACCAGCTGCTCGGCTATGCCGACGTCGGCTCGGCGTTCGTCTTCGGCTCGCTGGCCAGCCCGGCCGGGCCGGCGGGGTTTGTGTTCGCCTTCAAGGTGCTGCCGACCATCATCTTTATCTCGGCGCTGTTCGCGATGCTCTACTTTCTGGGAATCATGCAGATCATCATCCGCGGCGCAGCTTGGGTGATGACGCGGCTGATGGGCGTAAGCGGCGCCGAGTCGCTGGACGTGGCCGCTTCGATCTTCATGGGACAGACGGAAGCGCCCCTGACGATCCGTCCCTTCATCAGCAAGCTGACCGAGTCGGAGCTGATGACGGTGATGACTGCCGGCATGGCGCACGTCTCCGGCGGCATCATGGCGGCGTACATCGCTCAGGGCGTCGAGGCCAAGCACCTGCTCGGCGCGGTCATCATGACGGCGCCCGGAACGCTGCTGATCGCCAAGACGCTCGCCCCCGAAACTGGAACACCGGTGAGCGGGCGCAACGTGCGCATCGCCGAAGTTGACGCCGATCGCGACCCGAATTTGCTTGGCGCGATCGCTCGCGGCACCATCGACGGGCTGAACCTTTCCATCAACGTGGCCGCCATGCTGATCGCCTTCCTGGCGCTGATCGCGCTGCTGAACGGGATCATGCTCGGCATTCACGGTCGCGTGCCGCTCTTCCCCGAAAGTTTGCAGCAGGTGCTGGGCTGGATCTTCGCGCCGGTGGCGTGGCTGATCGGAATTCCCTGGCACGACGCGGGGCGCATCGGCAGCATGCTGGGCATCCGCATGGCCGCCAACGAGCTGGTTGCGTTCCAGCAGCTCGGGCAGATCAAGGGCCAGCTCGATCCGCGCTCGTTCACCATCGCCACCTACGCGCTCTGCGGCTTCGCCAACTTGAGTTCCATCGGAATCCAGATTGGCGGCATCGGGGCGCTGGCGCCGGAGCGGCGCGGCGACCTGGCGCGGCTGGGATTCCGCGCCATGCTGGCGGGCACGGCGGCCAACCTGATCTCGGCCAGCATCGTGGGGCTGCTCATCCAATGACGCCGATGATGCAGCAGGCCCGCAATCACGACGACTTCTCACGCGCGGAAACGGCCGCGGAATTCGTGCTGGCGCGGACGCGGCATCGCCCGCGCATCGCGCTGGTCCTCGGCTCAGGCCTGGGCGGCTTTGCCGATTCACTCAAGGACGCCACAGGCATTCCCTATGCCGATATTCCCGGATTTCCGCAAACGTCGGCCATCGGGCACGCCGGGCGCCTGGTGATCGGCACATCGGCGGGCGTGGCGCTGGCCGCGATGCAGGGGCGCGCGCACTTCTACGAAGGCCATCCCATGCGCGATATCACGTTTCCCATGCGCGTCTTCGGACGGATGGGCGTGGGCGCAGTGGTCCTGACGAACGCCGCCGGCGGCATCAACTTGAACTACGGGCAGGGCGCGCTGGTGGTGATGAGCGACCACATCAACCTGCAAGGCACGTCGCCGCTCGTCGGCCCGAACGACGAGCGCTTCGGCCCGCGCTTTCCCGACATGTCGCAGGCCTACGACCGCAATTACCGCCGCTTCGCGCAGGAAGAAGGCCGGCGGCTGGGGATGGAGATCCATGAGGGCGTCTACGCGGCCCTGCACGGGCCGCAATACGAGACGCCGGCCGAGATCCGCTTTCTGCGCACCATCGGCGCCGACCTGGTGGGCATGAGCACGGTGCCGGAGGTGATCGTGGCGCGGCACATGGGCATGAAGGTGCTGGCCATTTCGTGCGTCACCAACATGGCCGCCGGAATTCTCGACCAGCCGCTGAACCATGAAGAGGTGCTGGAGACCGGACGGCGCGTGCAGGCACAGTTCGTGGCGCTGCTCGAAGCGGTGATCCCGCGGATCGCGGCGGATGTCGGCAATTAGCGCTTAGCAGTTGGCATTTGGCCGCTGGACAGTGCGCGCTAAGTACGTGGGATGGTGCAAGGCCGGTTCACACGCAGGACACAAAAAACACACGAAGTCCGATCGTGAACAGTGATCTGTACCGGGAGGGCTGGTTGAAGATCCGACGAACGATCTGGTTCGCGATGATCGCAGGCATACTGCTAGCTGGGGCCCAGTCGCAGCAGACGACACCGGCGCGGAAGGCTTCGGTGCAAGGCGCGAAGTCCGCCAGGTCAGAGGCCGCACCCGCGGCGAGCGCGAAGCGTCGCGTCAATCTTTCGACGTCGAAGATCCTGCTCGATCCGGCGCCCGGCGCGGCGCAGAGCGTGAACAGCCTGCCGCTCACGCTGGCGGTAAGCCCTGACGGGCGCTGGGTGGCGTCGCTGAACAACGGCTACGGCACGCGCGAGTCGGGATTGCGGCAGTCCATCACCATCCTGGACCGCCAGAGCGGCACGGTCACCGACTTTCCCGACGCGCGGCTCGGCAACAAGGCGAAGCAGACCTACTTCCTCGGGCTCACCTTCAGCCGCGACGGCAGCAGGCTCTACGCTTCGATCGGCTCGCTGACCGATCCGAAGGGCGAGAAGAAAGGCGACACCGGGAACGGCATTGCCGTGTACAGCTTCAACCACGGCACGCTGGCGCCGGAAAGCTTCATTCCCATCGCGCCGCAGAAGCTCGCTCCCGGGCGGCGGCCGGCGCTCGCCTTCAGGGACCTGACGCCCGGCGCCGTGGCGCCGTTCCCCGCCGGGATCGCCCTGCTGGCCGACGGCACAATGCTGGTGGCGAACAACCTGAGCGACAACGCCGTGCGGCTGCACCTGGCGGACGGCGCTCAGCAACAAGCGTTCGATCTGAGCTCCCCCGGCACCATTCCCGCCGCATTCCCTTACGCGGTGGTGGCGACGCGCAACGGCGCCCGCGCCTGGGTGAGCCTGTGGAACGCCTCAGCGGTGGCGGAGCTTGATCTGCGCAGCGGACAGGTCGCGCGCCGCATTGCGCTGCTCGGTCCGGCGACGAAGACCAGTCCGGGCTCTCATCCCACGGCGCTGCTGCTGACGCCCGACGAAAAATATCTGTACGTGACGCTGGCCACGCGCGACGCGGTGGCGGTGATCGAAACGGCGAGCGGACGCATGGTCCGCCTGCTTTCCACCCAGCTGCCGGGGCAGAAGTACGGCGGCCTGTATCCCTCGGCGCTGGCGCAGACCAACGACGGAAAACGGCTGTTCGTCGTCAACTCTTCGGCCGATGCGGTGGCCGTCTTTGACACCTCGGCGCTGGACCGCGGCGGGGCGGCCACCATGCCGCGCACGGCGATGGGCTTTATCCCCACCGAGTGGTATCCCACGGCGCTGGCCGTGGTGGGCGATGAGCTGGTGATCGCGACCGGCAAGGGCAAGGGCGCGGGGCCGAACAACCAGACGATCCCGGGCAAGGACCCGGCGGCCCGCACCTGGTTCGGTCCCGAGAAGCAGTTCGGACACCCGTACATCCTCTCGCTCCAGGGCGGCTCGATTGCGCGCGTGAACATCGCCGAGGCGCAGCGCGACCTGAAGCGGCTCACGGCGGAGGTGCTGGAGAGCAACCTGATGAGCGGCCGCGCCGGGCGCATCGAGATTCCCGGCGGCGGCAAGATCAGGCACGTAATCTACATGATCAAAGAGAACCGCACATACGACCAGGTGTTCGGCGACATCGCCGGCGCCGACGGCGATCCCAGCCTGGTGATGTACGGCGAGCAGATCACGCCGAACCAGCACAAGCTGGCGCGGCAGTTCGGCGTTCTCGACAACTTCTACGACTCGGGCGAAATCTCCGGCAACGGGCACGTGTGGTCGAACGCGGCCATCACCAGCGACTACAACGAAAAGATCGTCCACCTGAACTATCGCGGCAAGGAGCGCAACTACGACTTCGAGGGCGTGGTGATGTTCGAAGTCCCCATGGAGCATGAGATCCCGGACGTCAACGAGCCCGGCACCGGTTACCTGTGGACGCACGCCGCCCGGCACGGGCTTACGCACCGCAACTACGGCGAGTTCACCAACACGATTTACTGCGCCAAGACCGAGGAATGGGACGCGGGCCCGCCCCCGCCGGAGAACACGCCCGCCTGTCCGCGAAAAGTGGTGCGCAAAGGCGAGCCGCTGCCGCCGCACTTAGGCGATCCGCCGGGCGGCCCGAGCCCTTATCCCTGGGACGTGCCGCTGATCGCCTGGACGAAGCCGCTCAAGCCGGAGCTGAGGAACCACTACGATCCGAATTATCCATATTTCAACCTCAGCATCCCCGACCAGTTGCGCGCCGATGAGTTCCTGGCCGAGTTTCGCGGGTTCGTGCGCGCGCGTGAAACGGGCAAGGGCACGGAATTGCCGCAGCTCATCGTCATGCAACTGCCCAACGACCACACACGCGGCACGCAGGCGGGCTCGCCGCGTCCGGCGGCCATGGTGGCCGACAACGACCTGGCGCTGGGACGGATCGTGGAGGCGGTGTCGCACAGCCCGTACTGGGACGATACCGCGATCCTGGTTCTGGAAGACGACGCGCAGGACGGCGCCGACCACGTGGACGCGCATCGCAGCATAGCGCTGGTCATCAGCAAGTACGCGCCGCGCGCGACCGGCGAGATGCCGGTGGTGCATCACCAGTTCTATACCACGGTGAACATGGTGCGCACCGTCGAGGCGCTGCTCGGCCTGCCGCCCATGAACAACAACGACGCGCAGGCGGCGGTCATGGCGCCGCTGTTCTCCGGCGCGGGCGACCAGCCGCCGTTCAAGGCGGACTGGCGCAACCGCGACAACGGCCTGCTCTACCAGATGAATCCGCCGAAGGCGCCGGGCTCGATGGAATCGGCCGCGATGGACTGGTCGCGTCCCGACGCGGCGGATTCGGAGAAGCTGAACGCCATCCTGTGGCGCGAGGCCAAGGGCGATGTGCCGATGCCGGAGCCGATCTACGCCGTGGTCCCCAAGCGCGGCGGCCGGGACTAGGCGCGCTGCCGGCGCGCCCGTTGCCGCGCCGCGCAGGCCGCCACCGTGCCGCGGTTGCCGCAGAACTGCACGCCGCACCAGGGGCGCGCGCCCTTCTTGCTGACATCGAGGAAGTGCGCAGTTTGCTCAAACCAGCGCGCCGTGCTGGCATGATTTCCCGCCCTCAGCCGCGTGGGCGCCCTGCAAAAAACGACGGCAGCGCTTTGGACGCTGCCGTCTGGCCGTGGCCCGGGTTCCGTTCTTCTTAGAAGTGGAACCGAGCCGCGAACTGGATCTGGCGCTCCTTGAGCAGCGTGTTGCTGGCCGCCGTGACGGTCCCGACGCTGGGAACGAAGGTGAGCGTCGGCGCCGTGTTGGTGCCGCCCCAACTGTAGATGTTGGTGAGGATGGCGGTGCCGTTCACGTGGTTCGCCAGGTTGAAGGCTTCGGCAAGGAACTCCAGGTTCATGCCTTCCTTGATCCTGACCCGGCGCGAGAGGCGCAGGTCGAGGTTCCAGGGGTTGGGCATGTGCAGGAAGTTGCGGGCCAGGCCGGGGACGCGGCTGCCGCCGCCGGTGGGGCCGGCGCCGTTCACGCCGCCCGCCTGCGTGCCGGTGATCGGGTTCGTGCCCGTCACCGTGCCGTTGCGGTTGCGCCCGGTCTGCGTGTTGAAGATCGGGGCCATCGTCCAGTCGTTCAGCAGGCCGCGCACGAAGCGGTTCTCAAACTTCGCCGTGGGCGACCAGACGATGCTGGTCACGAAGCGGTGCCGCACGTCGAAGCTGGAGTTGCCCTTTTCGCCGCTCAGGTCGAAGGGATTGAGGGCGTTGTTGCCTGTGCTGAAGGTCTGCGAGTCCTGGCCGGTGTCGAGCGCGTGCGAGAAGGTATAGCTGGTCTGGAACTGCAGGCCGCCGCTGAAGCGCCGGTTCAGCTGGATGACGCCGGCGTTGTAGTTGGAGTCCACCTTGCTGCTGATGGCAGTCATGCGGCCAAAGCCCGCGTTGGGGCGCGTGCCGCGGAAGACGGCCATCGAAATCACCTTTCCATCCAGCGGCCCGCCGATGTAAGTGATCGGCACCGTTTCGGTCGGCGCGGTCAGGTTGGTATCGAGGAAGATGGGCAGGTTGGTGCCCTTGCTGAACAGCCACGACGCCGAGAGCACTGTGTTGCGCGCCACTTCCTGCTCCAGGACCAGGTCGGCCTCGTGGATCATGGGCAGGTTGAAGTCCTTGGCGAAGAAGATCACATCACCCGCGCTGCCGCTGCCGCTGGTGACCGGCGCGGCGGAGAGCACGTTGGGATAGGTGGGCGCGCCCGTCGCCGTGGGAAACACGGTAAACGACTTCTGCGCGTTCGCCGTGCCGGTGTTGGTGATGGCGTTGGAGATGGTGGAGTTGATCACCCGGCCGTAGTAGATGCCGTAGCCGCCGCGAAGCGCCGTTTTGCCGTTGCCGGAGACGTCGAGCGCGAAACCCAGCCGCGGGCCGAGGTTGTTGTTGTCGGAGGGGAAGCTGCTGCTGAGCGGCAGCAGCGGGTTTGGGTTCTGCGGATCAGGCAATTGCTCGTACTCATAGCGCATGCCGAGGTTCAGCGTGAGGCGGCTGTTGACCCGGAAGTCGTCCTGCACGAAGAAGTTGTAATCGTTGGTGGTCAGAATTGAAGAGCGTGGCCCGAAGCCCTGCTGATAGCCGGAATACCGCCGGTTCTGCGGCTGGGAAAAGTCAATCACCCAGTCCACCAGGTTCGTGTAGTTGTACTCGCCGCCCTCCAGGAACAGGTTGTCGAGCAGGTCCCACACGTGGTTGTAATCCACACCCACCTTGAACAGGTGCCGCCCGGCCGCGATGGTGAAGCTGTCGGCAACCTGGTTGCGCTTTTCGTACGGGTTGGCATAGCGCTCCAGGAACTCCGGCTTGCCGATGCGGATGCCGGCGTTGTTGAAGCTGCCGCTGCTGGAGCATCCGATGCAGGCCTGCGGGGGCAGTCCGCCCGGGCCGGTCGTCGGCTCGCCTGCCAGGGGCGCCTGGCTGAATTGCGGCTCCTTATCACGTCCCCATTGGTAGCGGAACTCGTTGGAGAACCGGGAACCGAAGGACGAAGTCAGGCGCGCCTGTACTGAATCCACGAAGACGAAATCGTTGCCGAAGGCGCTGCGACCGCGCGCCACCACCGCGCCGGTCTGCACCCCGGCGGGCGAGTTCCAGCGCATGCGGTTGTAGCTCAGGAACAGGCGGTGATTGCGCCCCAGATTGAAGTCGAACTTGGGGAACGCCAGGTATTGGTCGCCCTTGCGCGGAACCAAGCCCTGCTGATTCAGCAGGTAGGCGATGGCCGCGTCGGCCTGCGCCTGGCTCACGCCGCACACTGCCAGCTGCTGGCCGGCGGTCAGGCCGGACAGGCCGGAATTGGTGCAGGTACGTCCCGCCACCGGAGCGGCCACGGTAAACGGCGTGATGAAGCGCGGGTCGGAGGTCGCGGCCACGCCGGGGAAATTGTTCTTCTGCTGGTCGTAGTTGAAGAAGAAGAAAATCTTGTCCTTGATGATCGGCCCGCCGATGTCGCCGCCGAACTGGTGGCGCACGTTTTCCGGCTTGATGGGCTGCGTCACCACCACGCCGTTCACCAGCGTGGACTGCCGCGTGAACGGGTTCGTCGCCCCCAGTTCGTTGTTGCGGTTGTAGTAGAAAACGTCGCCGTGCAGGCGGTTGGTGCCGCTCTTGGTGACCGCGTTGACCACCCCGCCGGCCGCCCGTCCGTACTCAGCCGAGAAGTTCGAGGTGTTGATCTGGAATTCGCGGATGGCGGTCTGGCTCACCGAATACGGGCTCCGGGTGCGGCCGCGCTCCTCGGAGAAGAACGCCTGGTTGTTGTCGCCGCCGTCCACCGTGTTGTTGTTCAGCAGGCCGGAGATCCCGCGGAAGCTGATCAGGCCGAAGTCGCCGTCCGGCGAAGTGCCGGGCGTGAGCAGCGCGTACTGCGACCAGCGGCGGCCATTGATGGGCAGCTCGTTCAGCGAGACCTGGTTGATGTTGGAGTTGAAGTCGTGCTGCTCGGTCTGGATGACCGGCGTTTCGGCCCTCACTTCCACCACTTCGGTCTTGCCGGTGATGGCCAGGGCAACATCGAGTCCGGTCACCCGGCCGACTTCCACCACCACATTTTCCTGCTTGTAGGCGGCGAAACCGGCGGCGGTAACGCTGACCGTGTATGTCGCCGGCTGGAGATGGATCACGCGGAAGCGGCCGGCGGCGTCGCTGGTGGCGGTGTCTTCGCGGTTCGTCCCGTTGTTGTGTACGGTGATGGTGGCGTTGGGAACCACCGCGCTCTGCGGGTCGGTGATTACGCCGCCGATGGCGCCTTCGGTCGTCGACTGGGCTGCGACGGTAAGGCACAGCCCGAGGCATGTAAGGGCCAACAGAACAATGCGGACCAAGCGTCCGGCAAGGCCAGAACTCATGACCTACACTCCTGTACTCAGTTGAGCTTTTCCTGGGAACTCAGGCCGGGAAATTAAATCACGCAACTCTGAATCCGGCCATTGAAAATTTCATGAATTTACGTGCAGTTCCGGAGGATTTTTGTCTTAGCACGCGCCGCAAACCTTCCTATGAAAAACCGTAGCGCTTCGCACCAAGAATGATGCACACGGTTCGCCCGCAGCGCAGGTTAAGGAATGATTAGGAAGCTTGTCGCGAACCCATCCGCTGCACTAGGATTTCAGCGCACTCCAACTCACAATTCGATGAGCTCGGCTTAGGAAACTCTGGCCCTCATCTGCACGTGTTCTCAAGGAGAAGTTGTATGAAGATGCGCTCCCCCGTGGTGGTGATCTCATTCGTCCTGCTGTTTGCGGCGTGCGCGCTGGCGCAGCTTGGCAACCAGGGCACATTGCAAGGCACAGTTACAGACCCGTCGGGCGCGGTGGTGCCCGGCGCCAGGCTGACGGCGACCAACACCGCCACCGGGCTGAGCGTGACCACCGAATCGGGCGGCGAAGGCTATTACCTGTTCGCGGTGCTGCCGGTGGGATCGTATGAGGTGCGCGCCGAAAAGGCCGGCTTCAGCCCGACGGTGCAGAAAAACGTGGTCATCAGCGTGGGCGCCAAGCTCTCGCTCGACCTCAAGCTTGGCGTGGCCGGCGCGACCGAAACGGTGAACGTCACCGCGGAAACGCCGCTGGTGGAAACCACGCGCACGCAGTTCAGCTCGGCGGTGGACGCCAACTCGGTGGCCAACCTGCCGGTGAACGGGCGCAACTTCATCGACTTCGTCCTGCTCACGCCCGGCGTTACGCGTGACAACGCGCGCTCGGGCGACATCAGCTTCGGCGGCCTGCGCGGCACGCTGAACTCGCTGACGGTGGACGGCGCCGACGACAACAACACCTTCTTCGGCCAGACCTCGGGCCGCACCGGCTCGGGCCGCGCGCCTTACCAGTTCAGCCAGGACGCGGTGCAGGAATTCCAGGTGAACTCCAACGGCTATTCGGCCGAGCTGGGCCGGGCCGGCGGCGCGGTGATCAACGTGATCACCAAGAGCGGCACCAACCAGCTCCACGGGACCGTGTTCGAGTTCTATCGCGATCGCGGGCTGGCGGCGAACGACCCGATCACCAAGCTCAACCACGCGTTCAACTCGGCGCTTTCGACACGCAAGCCGCCCTACCACTTCCATCAGTTCGGCGGGAACATCGGCGGGCCGGTGATCAAGAACCGCGCGTTCTTCTTCTTCGACTACGACGGCCAGCGCAACACGCAGCCCAACATCATCGATCCGTTCCCGGCGTCGGCGATTCCCGCCGCGCCCGACGCTTTTCAGGCAGCCGCGCTGGCGTACCTGAGCGCGCGAAATGGTAACTGGAGCCGCACCCTCAACCAGGACACGTACCTGGTGAAGGGCGATGTGACGATCAACTCCAGCAATCAGTTTTCCGGACGTTGGAACCGGCAGAACTTCACCGGAGCGGGATTCGAGAACGGCGGCAGCACGCAGTCGAGCGAGCACACCGGCGCCTCGAAGGTGAACTCCGATTCGGTGCTGGGCACGCTGACTTCGACGTTGCGTCCCACTCTGATCAACGTTTTCCGCTACAACTACCAGCAGGACAACGAGCCCGGGGAGGCCAACAGCGACAACCCCGAGGCCACGGTCCGCAACAACGGCCTGACGTTCCTGATCGTGGGACGCAATTCCTTCAGCCCGCGGTTCACGAACATCGAGCGCAACCAGTTTGCCGACACGTTGACCTGGACCAGGGGCCGGCACACGCTGAAGTTCGGCTTCGACTACCAGCACGACGCGATCGCCAACTTCTTCCCCGGCAACTTCTCCGGCGTGTACTCGTTCAACAGCCTGGAGAACTTCGGCCGCAGCCTGGCGGGCCAGCCGCTGATTACGACGGCGCCCGGCGCCGCCGGCGACAGCTACTCGCAGGCATTTGCCGGTCCCGGCACCTCCGGTCCGACGACGCACCCGAACATCAATGAGTACTCCTGGTTCGCGCAGGACGACTGGCGCGTGCGCAGCAACCTGACGCTCAACATCGGCCTGCGCTGGGACCTGCAGGACACGGCCAAGCCGCCGGTCACCAATCCCGTCGCCCTGGCCGCCGGCATCAACACCGGCCAATTGAACCTGGACACGAACAACTACGGCCCGCGTCTCGGCTTCGCCTGGCAGCCGTGGAACACGAGCACGACCGTGGTCCGCGGCGGCTACGGCGTCTTTTACGGGCGCACGCCGTCCATCATGATCGGCACGGCGCATTCCAACAACGGCATTAACGTGCAGACCAAGACGTTCACCGGCGCCGACATTCCGGCGTATCCGAACACCAAGTGCGGAGCGCCGGTCCCAGCGCCGAATTGCGCCGCGCCGGCCACCGGCACCGCCGCTGCACCTTCGATTTTCGTGATGCAGCCGGGCTTCCAGGAGCCGATCGTGCAGCAGGCCAATCTGAACCTGGAGCACCAGCTCGGGCGCGACTATTCGCTCACCGTGGGCTGGCAGATGGTGAAGGGCAACCACCTGCAGCGCACGCGCGACATCAACCTGGGCACGCCGACGCCGGTCACGTTCACGATTGCCGGAACTGGACAGGCCGTGGTGGTGAACCAGTACCCGGCGGCGCGTCCCATCGCCGCCTTCGCCCGCATCGAACAGTTCGAGAGCTCGGCGAACTCGCTCTACCACGGCGGCTTCGTACAGCTGCGCAAGCGTTTTGCCAGCAACTTCCAAGGAATGGTGTCGTACACCTTCAGCCACGTGATTGACGACGCCCCGGATGCCACCTCGGTGGTGCCGTTCAGCTCGGGCGACGACGGCAAGATGCTGTTCGATCCCAAGTGCGCCCGCTGCGACCGCGCCAACAGCGTGACCGACCAGCGGCACCGCTTCGTGCTCAGCGGCATCTGGCAGCTGAACTACGCCAACGGGCTGAATCCGGCAGGCAAGGCGTTCCTGGGCGGATGGGAAGTTTCCACCATCTTCACCGCGCAGAGCGGACAGCCCTACACCGGCAAGGTAAACAGCGACATCAACGGCGATAGCAACAACCAGACGGATCGCGCTCCCATCTTCGGCCGCAACGCCTTTACTTTGCCCGCCAACTGGAGCCTGGATCCCCGCTTCACCAAGAACATCAACTTCAACGAACGCGCCAAGATGCAGCTGTTCGTGGAGGCGTTCAACATCTTCAACCACACCAACACCTACGCCGTGAAGACCACGCAGTTCTCGCGCAGCGGCACGACGCTCACCCCGGTGAACACCGGCGTGGGCGCGTTCGGGTTGCTGGCGGCGGCGCCCTCGGGTTCGATCTACAACATCAACCTGAACGGCGCGCGCGTGTTCCAGCTGGGAGCGAAAGTCACTTTCTAGCTGCTCGCTGCTACGCTGTTGGCTGCTGAAAAGCTGATCGGGGCCGGGATGTTCCCAGCCCCGATTTTTCTGTTCATGTTTGAGTGTCACCCTGGGCGAATCCCGCGAAGCGGGAGAGTCGAAGGGTCCCTGCGCGCGACACGGACCGTGGTGAGGTAGGCAGGCTTCGACTCGCGCCGCGCGCTCGCTCAGAATGACGGCGGCACGCGGCGGTGGCTACACTCCCGAGTACACGGCGCGCTTCAGGAACTGGCCGGCGCCGGCGCGTCCGGTGAAGCTGTCTTTTTCCACGATCACGTTGCCGCGTGAGAGCACCACGTCGGGCATACCCTTCACCTTGATGCCTTCAAACATCGAGTAGTCCACGCGCATGTGGTGCGTTTTGGCGCTGATGGTGTGCTCGCGGTTCGGATCGAAGACGACGATGTCGGCGTCAGAGCCCACGGCGATGGTGCCCTTGCGCGGGTAGAGGCCGAACAGCTTCGCCGGCGTGGTGCTGGTGACCTCGACGAAGCGGTTCACGCTGAAGCGCCCGGCGCCGACGCCGCCCGAGTACACCAGCGACATGCGGTGCTCAACGCCGGGGCCGCCGTTGGGGATCTTGGTGAAGTCGCCCTTGCCGAGTTCCTTCTGCTCCTTGAAGCAGAACGGGCAATGATCGGTGGAGACCACGGAGAGCTGGTCGGCCTTCAGTCCCTGCCAGAGTTTTTCCTGGTTCCACTTTTCGCGCAGCGGCGGGGTGAAAACGTACTTGGCGCCTTCAAATCCCGGCGCGTCCATGTTCTCCAGCGATAAATAAAGATACTGCGGGCAGGTTTCCGCGTAGACGGGCAGGCCCCGGTCGCGAGCTTCGCGGACGCGTTCCAGCGCGTCGTGGCAGCTCAGGTGGACGATGTAGAGCGGCGCGCCGGCCATTTCCGCGAGCGCGATGGCGCGGCCGGTGGCTTCGGCTTCCGCCGTTGTGGGACGCGTGAGCGCGTGGTACTTGGGCGCGGTCTTTCCCTCGGCGAGCGCCTGCTTCACGATCACGTCAATGGCGCCGCCGTTTTCCGCGTGCATGCACACCATGCCGCCCTTCTGCGCGGTGTGGCGCAGCGCCTTGAAGATCGAAGCGTCGTCGAGCATGAACACGCCCGGATACGCCATGAACAGCTTGAACGTGGTCACGCCCTCGCGGACCAGCGCCGACATTTCTTCCACGCGCGCGTCGGGCAGGTCGGTGATGATGCAGTGGAAGGCGTAGTCGGCGACCGCGCGGTCTTGCGCTTTCTTCATCCAGGCGTCGAAGGCGTCGCGCAGCGTCTGGCCCTTGTACTGGATGGCGAAGTCAATCAGCGTGGTCGTGCCGCCGAAAGCGGCGGCGCGCGTGCCGGTCTCAAAGTCGTCGGCGCTGGTGGTGCCGCCGAAGGGCATGTCGAGGTGCGTGTGCACGTCAATGCCGCCGGGCATGACGAGCTTGCCGGCGGCATCGATGATTTTTTTGGCGCGGTCGCGCGGCAGTTTGTCGCCGATGGCGACCACCTTGCCGCCGGAAATGCCGACGTCGGCAACGTACTTGTCCGTCGCGGTGACCACGGTGCCGCCGGTGATGAGCGTGTCGAAGGCCATGAAGGGTGCTCCTGGAGTTGAGCGGGCGAAAGCGCATTCTATGCTACACTCCGCCGTTTACGCGATGTTGCCGGAGGTCTCATGCAGTTCGGCATCACTCTGAAACCCGATCTCTCCGTGGAGCGCATCGCCGGGCTCGCGCGTCAGGCCGAGGGCGCAGGGTTCGAGTACGGATGGATTTTCGACTCGCACGTTCTCTGGAAAGAATGCACGCCGCTGATGACCCTGATGGCCACCTCGACCAAACGCATGCGCATCGGGCCTTGCGTCACCAATCCCGCGGTGCGCGACGTGACCGTGGAAGCCAGCGTCTTCGCCACGCTCAACATCGTGAGCGGCGGACGGATGGAGCTGGGCATCGGGCGCGGCGACAGTTCGCGCCGCGTGCTCGGCAAGAAGCCCGCCACGCTGGAGCGCATGGAAGAGTTCATCAATGAATTTCGCGCCCTGACTTCGGGAAAGGAAATCACCTACGACGGCAAGCCGACCCGGTTTCCCTGGGCCGAGGGCGCGTCTCCGCGCGTGTGGGTGGCCGGCTACGGGCCCAGGGCGCTGAACCTGGCGGGCCGCGTGGGCGACGGCGTGATCCTGCAATTCGCCGATCCTGACCTGATCGAGTGGTGCTGCGGCTTCGTGAAGGAAGGCGCGCAGCAGGCCGGGCGCGACTACTCGAAGATCGAGATCATGGCGGCGGCGCCGGTGTGGGTGTCTGACGACATGAAGGTCGCGCGCGAGCGCGTCCGCTGGTTCCCGGCGCTGGTGTCGAACCACGTGATGGACCTGATCTCGCGCTACAAGCCGGAGGAGTTGCCGCCGTCGCTGACATCCTATGTGCGCAACCGCGGCGGCTACGACTACCAGCACCACGCCGAAGTGGGCTCGGCGAACGCGCAGTTCGTCACCGATGAAGTCGTGGACCGCTTCTGCGTGCTCGGCTCGGCGCAGAAGCAGATCGCCAAGATCGAGCGCCTGGCGAAGGCCGGCGCGACGCAGTTCAACATCTATTTAATGTGCGGCGACGAAGAGCAGACGCTCGACGACTACCAGCACGGGGTGCTGCCGCACTTCCAGAAGGGTGTGGGCGCAAGGTAGACCGCGCTGAGCGCCTGGCGGTTAGCCGTTGGCCATGCACGCGCGGGGCCCGCCGAGCAAGCGGCAACGGCTGAGCGCGAAATGCGGCTCAGGGCGCGAGGCCCAACTCGCGCGTAATCTCCACCACATCGGCGTAGAGCTGCCCTTCCCACGGCCGTCGCGCAAAGCCTTCCGCGGCCTCGCGCAGCGCAAGCGGGTAGTTGTGCTGCGCGCGCAGGATCGCAACTCGCAGAATGATGACCGTGTCTTCGTCCATCCAGCGGGAGGTCTGGTAGGACGTGGCAAGCGCGGCGGAAAGGTCTCCGCTCTTGGCCAGGGTGCGCGTCAGATTGAACCACGGCGTGCCGTTGGTGGGATCGAGCGCGACCGAGCGCCGGTAGTCGGCAACAGCGTCGGCGTAGCGGTTGGCGAACTCGCGCTGCTCGCCGCGCTGCGCCAGGTAGCTGGCCTCGATTTGGCGCGCGCCGAACCAGCCCGACAGCGCGATGGCGGCAAGAGCTGCAGTCCAACCCAGAAAGAAAATCGGTTTCGAAGTTTCTAGGTTTCGAGGTTGCGAAAACCTCTGCGCTTCCTCGAAACCTCGAATTTTTGAAGGCTCGAAACCTGCTACTGGCAGCGCCAGCCAGAGCCACAGCAGCATCCAGATTTCGGCGCGCTGCATGGGTCCTTCGGCGAGCGCGGCGACGCAGATCGCGGCCACTCCGCCGGCTGCGGCGGCCGCGATGGCAGCGGGCTGGAAGTCGTCGTTTGGCGCGCGCGCGACGCCGGTCACAAAGCGTCCCCAGACAGCGAGCAGCGCGAGCAGCGTGAAAAGCCCGGGCCAGCCGGTCTCGACGATGGCCTGCACGAAATCGTTGTTCGCAGTTCGTTCGTAGGTAACAAAGCGGCGCTGCGTGGGATCGTTCAGCGCGATGTAGTAAGGACTGACGCGGCGGCCGTAGACGTACGCCAGGGTGCCCGGCCCGGTCCCGAGCGGGCGGCGCCGCGCGTCATCCGAGAGTGCGACCCGCCACACGAACACGCGCGCCTTGCCGGCGAGTCCGAAGTCGTGCTCGTTGCGGCTGAGCACCAGGAACGTCGAGGCGGCGGCCAGCAGCGCCATCCAGAGCACGAGGCGCGGGCGGAGCCAGTGACGCGGCGGGCGCCGCAGGTTGCGCATGAGCAGCGTCACCGCGGCCCCGGCGAGTGCGGCGGCGAGGCCGGTGCGGCATCCCGTGCCGATGATCGCCACCAGTTCCATCGCCAGCATCACCCACCAGAACGTCGTCCACGCGCGCGAAGTGGATGCGAAATCGCGTGCCAGCGTGAGCGCCGCCGGCACGGTGGCCGCGATGAAAACGGCGACGAAGTCGGGATTACCGAACGTGCCGTAGAGGTGCATGCGCTGGTAAAGCAGCGTGGAGCCGTGGAAAAAATCGAGTCCCAGGAACCACTGCGCGATGGCGATGGGCGATTCGGCGGCGCCGGCAAACGCGATGGCCAGCAGCATCAGGCGCTCGCGCCCCGCCAGCGCCGAGATGGCGACCCACGCGAGCATGGGCCCGGCGAGGCGCAGCCAGACGACGCGTCCGCCAAAGTGCGGAAACGGCGATGCCGCCCAGGCGAGCACGATCACCACCATGAGCGCCGCCGCGGGCCACGCGGCGGCACGCGGCGGCCTCTTGAGCACGCCACCGGCGGCGGCGAGCGCGAACAGCGATGTCCCGGCGAAGATCAAGAGGGCGTTTTTTGGCGCAGAAAATGGCGCGTACAGCGCCGGGTGAAAAACCAGCGCCATCAAAGGAACGAGCAGGCAGATGGCGGCGGCCAGCGCGGACGCGAGGCGAGGCGCAGGTACAGTGGCCGAGGCGGGTGAGGACATCGATATCAGATTAATTGCTCTGGTGCCTGGCTGAGGCCAGAATTCCGTACACCACGAACGCCACGCCGAACCCAGCGAACCAGGCGTAGTCGTACAGCGGGCGAAGCGCGTGCACCACGAGCCCAATCCACGCCGCCGCGCAGCCCAGCAGCGTGGCCGCAATTCCCGCCCGGCTCCATCCGGCGTAAATCCCATTCTCAAGGTAGAGATCGTCAACCGCGAGCTGGCGCTTGCGCACGACCCAGTAGTCGCAGATGAGCACGCCGGCGATCGAGCCCAGGCCGCCAGAGTACCCCAGCAACCAGTTGAAGATGTAGCCGGAGGGATCGGCGAGCAGCTTCCAGGGCATCATGGCGATGCCGATGAGCCCGGTGAGCAGGCCGCCGCGGCTGAAGGTGATGAGGCGCGGGAAGGCGTTGGCGAAATCGTTCGCCGGTGAAACCACGTTGGCCGCAATGTTCACCGAGAGGGTCGCGACCACGACGGTGAACATGGAGATGGCCACGATCCAGGGCTCGGTAAACTTGCCGACCAGTTCGACCGGGTCCCAGATCGCCTGCCCGTAGATGATGGCGCTGGCGCTGGTAATGACCACACCCATCGCCGCGAAGACGGTCATCGTTGTGGGCAGCGCGACCACTTGGCCAACTGCCTGCTCGCGCTGGCTGCGGCCGAAGCGGGTGAAGTCGGGCATGTTGAGCGAAAGCGTGGCCCAGAAGCCGATCATCGCCGTCAACGATGGCACGAACACCGGCCAGAAGTCGTGCCAGGTGGCGAACTTTCCGCGCTGCTGAAGAATTGGGCCGAGCCCGCGCGCCGCCTTCAGCGCCCACCAGACAAGAAACGCCGTCATGACGAGCACGAACGGCGCCGCCCAGTTTTCCACTTTGCGCAGCAGGTCCATGCCGCGATAGACAACCAGGATGTTCAGCCCCCAGAAGAGCAGGAACGAAATCCACTCGGTGGGCGTATGTCCGCCGAAGCGGCCGGGAACCGCATCTGTCCAGCCGGGCCAGAGCGAGCGAAAGAAAACGTGCAGCGCCTGGCCGCCGATCCACGCCTGAATTCCGAACCATCCGCAGGCGACCAGAGCGCGCATCAGCGCCGGCACATTCGAGCCGCGCGTACCGTAGGCGGCCCGCGCGAAAACCGGAAACGGTATGCCGTACTTCGTTCCGGGATGCGAATTCAGCAGGATCGGAATGAGGACGATGATATTGCCGAGCAGAATGGTGAGCAGCGCCTGCCGCCAGCTCATCCCGGCGCCGATCAGTCCGGAAGCGAGCATGTACGTGGGGATGCAGTGCGCCATGGAAATCCACAGCGCGGCGAAATTGTACGTGCCCCACACGCGCTGCTGCGGAGAGGTGGGCGCGAGGTCGAGGTTCCAGAGCGGGCTGGAGGTGATGTCGGGGCGGGTGGCGTTGGAAACGGCCGTGGGCTGCATCGGTGGTCTACGATGCCGCACCGCCGGCAAGAAGGCAAAAGGAAAAAGTAAAAAGGCAAAAAAAGCGCCGCTCACCCCAAGAGCGCGGGTCAAGTAGGGATGCTTCGACTACGGCCCGCTGCGCGGGCCTTCGCTCAGCATGACGGCCGTCGAAAAAAGCAGCACTCGGACATGGCTGCAAAATCACGCCGTCATGCTGAGCGGAGGCGGCTCGCGCCTGCGCGAGCCGGCGCAGTCGAAGCATCCCTACCTGACCCGTGCGCTCCGGGCGAGTATCGCCTCCCACTTTTTTCGCCGGCGCTGCACATCTTCATACCACTCCCGGCTCAGGTCTTTCCAGCTCGGATTCATGCTCTCGATGAGCGCAATCTTCTTTTTGCGCGTCCAGCCCTTCAGCTGCTTCTCGCGGTGAATGCCGTTCAGGGGATCATCGAAGGATTCGTAGTAGAGAAGACGGTCAACTTCATAGCGGCTCGTGAAGCCCTCGAAGACGCCGTCTTTGTGCTCAAGAACGCGGGCCTGTAATCGCCCGGTGAACCCGACGTAGAACGTTCCTGAAAGGCTGCCCAGGATGTACGTGTACCAGATGCCGTGGTTGTATAAGCGGGCCATGCTTTCCTGACGCACGTCGTCGTGCTCACCCCAAGAGCGCGGGTCAAGTAGGGATGCTTCGACTACGGCCCGCTGCGCGGGCCTTCGCTCAGCATGACGCCGTCGAAAAAAAGCAGCACTCGAATATCGGTGCGCAACCGACTACGCCGTCATGCTGAGCGGAGGCGGCTCGCGCCTGCGCGATCCGGCGCAGTCGAAGCATCCCTACCTGACCCGTGCGCTCTGGGCGCCCAGCATTTGCCGCCTTTCTCGCCGCCGCTGCACATCCTCATACCATTCCCAGCTCAGGTCTTGCCAGCTCGGATTCATGGTCTCGATGAGCGCGACCATCTTCTTGCGCGTCCAGCCCTTCAGCTGCTTCTCGCGAGCGATGCCGCTCAGAGGATCGTCGAATGACTCGTAGTACAGCAGCCTGCGATCGACCCCGGCGCGGCCCGTGAAGCCCGTGAAGATGCCTTCCCTGCGCTGAAGCACGTGTCTTTCGAATTGGCCGGTGAAGCCGATATAGAGCGGCTCGGCGAGGCTGCCGAGAACGTAGGTGTACCAGATGCCGTGGTCGTAGAAGGGGCTCAAGGGCGCCTCGCGTCGAACTGTGCTGCCCGTCCGCGGCACGCTATCGTGCCTCCCGCAGGGGCAGGCGTCAAGCCTGGACGTGCTCCCTCGCTCACGCTCGGCCTTCACTCAGCACGACAGCGAGAAACTTTACCAGCCCTGCCTCGCGCGCAGCGCGGTGATGTGCGCCACGTGGTGGCGCGAGTGCCAGTCGTAGAGCGCCAGCAGGTCGTCGAGCGACATGGGCCCGCGCTCGGGATGGTTGAGCTTGCGGGCGAAGTCGGCGCCCGACATGCCGCGCCACAGCGCCGCCCAGCGCTGATGCAGCCCGTCGATCAGTTGCAGCGCGGCCTCAGGAGCGATGGCGTACTCGGGCGTGATGGCCCAGCGGGCTTCGTCGTAGGCCATGATCGTCGGCGTGTCCTGGGTGAGCGCGAACTTGAGCCGGATGAACGCGTTCATGTGGCTGTCGGCCACGTGATGCACCACCTGCCGCACCGTCCAGCCGCCGGGACGATAAGGTGTTTCGAGCTGCTGGGCGTTGAGTCCCGCCACGGCGGCGCGCATCTTTGCCGGCATCTCGGCAATGGTCGCGATGGCGGCGCGGCGGAAGCTGTCGGTGTACTGCGCAGGCTTGCTGAACTGTCCGACGGGATAGCGGAGATCGGGCGCGGCGGTTTGCGTGCTCATGAAAACCTCAATGCGCTCTTGGCTCTTCGCAATTGGCTAAAAGCCAAGGCCACAAGCCAAAAGCGCCTTTCTAGTAAATGTTCGATTCGCGCTTCTTGCCCGTGTAGTCCACGTACACCGACTTCAGCTCGGTGAAGAAGTCGATGGCCACCGTGCCCTGCTCGCGCAGTCCGACGCCGGTGCCCTTCATGCCGCCGAAGGGCACGTGCGCTTCTCCGCCGGTTGTAGGTGAATTCACGTGCGTAATGCCGGTTTCGATGCGATCAATGAACTCGAAGATTCGGGAAACATCCTGCGTGTAGATGGACGAGCTGAGCCCGAAGATGACGCCGTTGGCCACTTCGAGCGCTTCTTCGAAATTCTTTACCCGGATGATGGAAAGCACTGGCCCGAAAATCTCTTCCTGGGCGATGCGCATGTTGGGACGGACGTGGTCAAAGATGGTGGGCGCGACGAAGAAGCCCTTGTCGTACGCGCCGCCGGTCAGGCGCGAGCCGCCGCACACCAGCCTGGCGCCTTCCTTCTTGCCGATCTCCAGGTATTCGAGCACGGTCCTGAACTGGCCGTCGTCCACCGATGGGCCCATGTTGACGACGGGCTTGGAGCCGTCGCCGACCACCAGCTTTTCGGTTTGCGCTTTGAGGCGCGCGACAAACTCGTCGGCGATGGATTCTTCAACCACCACGCGGCTGGTCGCCGTGCAGCGCTGGCCGGTGGAGCCGAACGCGCCCTGGAGCGCGCTGGCCACGGCCAGGTCCATGTCGGCGTCGGCCAGCACGACGAGCGGGTTTTTGCCGCCCATCTCGCATTGGACCTTCATCATGCGCCTGGCGCCCTGCGCGTAAAGCGCGCTGCCCACTTCGTTGGAGCCGGTGAAGCTGACCGCCTTGACGGCAGCGTTTGACATCAATTCGTCGCCCACTTCCGAGCCGCTGCCGATCACCAGGTTCAGCACGCCGGCAGGCACGCCCGCGGCGGCGAAGATTTCGACGACCTTCATCGCGGTGAACGCCGTGATGGTCGCCGGCTTGAAGACGACGGTGTTGCCGGCCACGAGCGCGGGCGCAATCTTCCACACCGGAATGGCGACGGGGAAGTTCCACGGCGTGATGATCGCGACCACGCCCAGGGGCTGTTTGATGGTGTAAGCAAAGTTTTTGGGCAGCTCGGAGGGGAGCGTCTCTCCGCCCAGCAGGCGCGCCTGTCCGGCCATGAACTCGAGCACGTTGATGGAGCGCAGGATTTCGCCTTTCGATTCGTTGATCGTCTTGCCTTCCTCGCGCGTGAGGATGCGGGCCAGGTCGTCGATCTGCTCGCTCATGATCTGCGCGGCGCGGGCGATGATCTTGCCGCGCACCGGGGCTGGCGTGTTGCGCCAACCGGGGAAAGCGGCGAGGGCGACGCCAACCGCCGCGCGCGCCTCTTCGCGCGATGAAAACGGCACGACGCCAACCACATCGTCGAAGTTGGCGGGATTGCGCCGCTCGGGGGCCTTCTTGCCGGCCGGATCGGTCCATTGGCCGTTTACGTAGTTCTTCGCACGCGCAATGGCGGCTTCTGTAACGGTAGCCATGGAAACCTCACAAATGCAAAATTCAAAATTAAAAATGCAAAATTAGAAACGATGGATTCAAGCTTTTTTCGCTGACACGACAATGGCAGCAAGGATGCCAGATATCTCTTGCGCCTCTTTGTGCCAATCGGACACACCGTCTGACACTGAGATTTCGGCGGCACGAATCAAGCGCAGTCAAGAGCAAGCCTCGCCGGCTTCCTTGAGGGCGATGGCGGCCTTGCAGACAAAGTCGGCCCGGCTTTGTCCCGCTTGCGCTTCTTCGAGGTCCGCGCCAATCGAAGTCGCAGACCGAAGCAATTGGCCAGCGAGCACTCGGGGCGTCCCAGGCGAGGCATCGAGACGCTGACAAACGCGCGCCATGCGAACAGCAAACTTGAATGTTCGCTCACGTATTGCCGCGCCTCCGGCCGTCATCATGGCTTCACTCGGGTTTCATTTTGCATTTTTCATTTTTCATTTTGCATTCAATGCCATCGCCGGCTGGCTCACCTTCGCAAACGCCGCATCCAGCTTTTTGATCGCTTCGTCCACGTCGCTCTTGGCAATGTTCAGCGGCGGCGACATGCGGACCACGTTGCCATAGAGGCCGCCTTTGCCGATCAGCAGGCCGGCGCGGCGCGCTTCTTCGAGCACCTGCGACGTCTCCTGCGGCGCGGGTTCTTTCGTGGTGCGGTCTTTCACCAGCTCCATCGCCTGCATCAGGCCCATGCCGCGCACGTCGCCGATGAGCGGGTACTTGCGCTGCAAGTCTTCCAGGCCGGCGCGGAAGTAGCGGCCCACGGTATCGGCATTGTCCATGAGGCGGTCCTGCTCGATGAGCTCGATGGTGGCGCGGGCCGCAATGGAAGTGACCGGATTGCCGCCGAAGGTGGAAATCTGCAGTCCACGAAAGCTCTCGGCGATTTCCGGACGCGTGAACGTGCCGCCGATGGGCGCGCCGTTGGCCATGCCCTTGGCGGCGGTGATGATGTCGGGCGTGACCTCCCACTGCTCGATGCCGAACCACTTCTTGCCGGTGCGCCCCCAGCCGGTCTGCACTTCGTCGGCGATGAACAGGCCGCCATAGTCCTTCACGATCTTGAAGACGAGCTTGAAGTACTCCTTGGGCGGCGTGATGAAGCCGCCCAGGCCCTGAATGGGCTCGGCGATGAACGCCGCGATCTGGCCGCTGGTCGTTGTCTGAATGACGGCTTCGACGTCCTGCGCGCAGGCCACGCCGCAATCGGGATACGTCTTGCCGAGCGGGCAGCGATAGCAATACGGATTGATGGCGTGCGTCACGCCCCATCCGCCGGGCAGCGACTTGCGCCAGGTGTTCTGGCCGGTGAGCGCCTGCGCCAGCTGCGAGCGCCCGCTGTAGGCGTGCCGCAGCGCCACGATCTCGAAATTCCCGGTGTGGATGCGCGCCAGCTGGATGGCGGTTTCGTTCGCCTCGGTGCCGCTGTTGGAGAAAAAGCTCTTGGTGATCTCGCCGGGCGTGATCTGCGCGATCTTTTCCGCCAGCGCCACGATCTGCTCGTTGGGAAAGAGCGTGGAGGCGTGCTGGAGCTTGTCCACCTGCGCCTTCACTTTTTCGGTGACGCGCGGGTTGGTGTGGCCGACCGAGATGGTGACGATGCCGCCGAAAAAGTCCAGATACTGCTTGCCGTCGGCGTCCCACAAGTACTGCATGCGCGCGTGGTCGGTCACCAGCGGATCGGCGAAGTAGGTGGTGACGCTGGGGAACAGGTACTGCTTGTACTTGCGAATGATTTCGTCTTTGGTCATGAACTGGACCTCACTCCGCGAATGAACGCGGATTCAAAAACCTAAAGTCGCTCCTGGCTCTTAGCTATCGGCTCTTGGCGCAAAGCCCAAACCTGATGAAGCCAGAATCTTGATCCGCGTCGCGATCCGCGTGAATGAATTGCTGTCCTCTGCGATCTCTGCGATGAAGAGCTAGTCCGCCGCCGCCGCGCCCTTGCCGCTCTGCGCCGTGAGCGGGCCGTAGCTGTCGGGCCGGCGGTCGCGGAAGAACTGCCAGGTGCGCCGCACCTCCTGGATCATGTCCAGATCGAGGTCGGCGACCACCAGCTCGTCTTTGTGGCGGCTGGCCTGGGCCACGATCTTGCCGCGCGGATTGCAGAAATAGCTCTTGCCGTAGAACTCGCCGATCGCCCACGGCTTTTCCACGCCCACGCGATTGATGGCGCCGACAAAGTATCCGTTGGCGACGGCGTGCGCCGGCTGCTCCAGTTCCCACAAATACTCCGACAGGCCGGCCACGGTGGCCGACGGATTGAACACGATCTCGGCGCCGTTCAGGCCGAGAATGCGCGCGCCCTCGGGAAAATGGCGGTCGTAGCAGATGTACACGCCCACGCGCGCGTACTTCGTCGCGAAGACCGGATATCCGGTGTCGCCCGGCGTGAAGTAGAACTTTTCCCAGAATCCCGGATGCACGTGCGGGATGTGGTGCTTGCGATACTTGCCCAGGTACGCGCCGTCGGCGTCGATGACGGCGGCGGTGTTGTAGTACAGCCCCGTCATTTCTTCTTCGTAAATCGGCGCGACAATCACCATGCGGTGCTTGGCGGCGATCTTCTGCATGAGCTTGGTCGTAGGGCCGTCGGGGACGCGCTCGGTCAGGTCGTACCAGCGGGCGTTCTGCTCGGCGCAGAAATACGGGCCGTAAAACAGCTCCTGCAGCGAGAGGATTTGCACTTTTTTCTTCGCGGCCTGCTCGATCATCTTCAGGTGCTTGTCGAGCATCGCCTTCTTGATGGCGGCCAGCGGGCGGTCGCCGGTGACGGGCGTGCTGGCCTGGATAAGGCCGCAGCGGACAGTGCGGGCCATAATTCCTCCCGGGAAAAAGGTCAGTTTACATCGAAATTGAGGCGTTTTCATCGCAGAGGCGCGGGGCCCCTGCCTCTATCGTCGCCCTCAATCACTTTCCGCAGCAATCCTTTTCAAAATCAATCCATGCTTTCGCTAACCTCGCGCGTAACTGCTGCTTCGTGGTGTCGTCGGCAAAGCTGTACTCGATGGCGTTGCCGGCGATCTGCTTGAGCTGCGGATACGTCAGCCCGTGCTCCTCGACGGCTCTCTGATACTCGTTGGTGATGGTGGAGCGCGCCACGCCTTCGTCGTCGGTGGCAATCGTCACGGGCACGCCGTGCGACAGGTAGATGTTCAGCGGGTGGCGCGGGCCGCGCACGCCGAGGATCATGTCGTTCGACGTCAGACAGATCTCGACGGCGATCTTTTTGTCGCGCAGCTCGCGCAACAGCGATGCCGGATCGTCTTCCCACATCACGTCCACGCCGTGGCCGATGCGCTGCGCGCCCGCTTTTTGCGCGGTGTCGCGAATGTGGTTGCGCAGCCCGTCGGGCGGCACGAGCCCGAACGAGAGTTCGCCGGCGTGCATGGTCAGCTTTACCTGCGGATAACGTTGGTGAAAATACTGAAACATGCGCATGTGCAGGTCGAAGTCGTGCATCTCGGTATAGCCGTCTTCGGGCATGACGGGATTCACCGACACGATGCGCGGATCGGCCGCCGCCATGGCGAAGCCAATCTGGGTTTGCGCGAAGACCATCGCCTTGGGCAGGCCGCGATAGACCTCGAAGATGTAACGGACGGTCACGTCACACCCCGGGTCGCGCTGCGGGCCGCTCGCGTCGCAGCGCAGCGTCTTGCGCATGCCGGCCTCGAGCTGGTCGAGATACTTGCGGCCGCTGGCGACGATCTCCGCCGCGCCGTTCTGGTCAATGCGCTGGCGGAAGCTTTCGAAGCTCTCACTGCGGTCGTCCCAGCCGAGGTTTGCGCCGAGCGCGAGGCCCTTGCCCTGGTCGAGGTCGTCCACCATCAACTCCATGTACTGCACGTTGTTCTGCCCGGCGCGCGAAACGGTCTCGGCGATCATGTCGGCGACGTGCGTGGAATGGCTCACGGCACTGACTTTGCCGAACATGTCGAAGAAGTGGTCGTGGCCGGACGGAAGCGCGCCGGAAAAATGTCGCATGGAGTAGGCGTCCACCATCTCGCGGTAGAGCACCGGATCGGCGAGCGCCCGGGCGGCGGGCGGGCGCCCGGCGGCCTCGTCGCACGGAGGCTTCTCCAGCACCAGCGTCGTGCGCCGGACGCACAGGCCGTCGCCGGCGGCCCACTGAATGTAAGTCTCCGCGTACACCGCGCCGGTCACGTGGTTATGCAGGTCGCCGCCCTTGGGCATGCGATGCAGGAAGTCATAGAGCAGCAGCGGCTGCTTGCGGATGGATTCAAGGTAGCGCGCGGCGCCCCGTTCGTTGGCGTTCGTCGTGGGCTCTGCTTTCTGAGACGTCTGCGCGTGCGCCAATGCCGCGAGCAGAAGAAGGCTGAGGACTATTCGCTTCATGCGCCGAGGATTGTAGCGGAAGCGTCCTTCGCGTTTGTCATCCTGAGCCAAGCCTGAGTCCGCCAAGCGGACGAAGGCGAGTCGAAGGGTCCCTGCTCGATTTCGGGCGTGTGGCAGCGGTAGCGGTGGCTCGACTCGGCCCCTCGCGTTGCTCGGGACCTCGCCCAGGATGACAAGAACTACTGCGGCGCCGAGCCCTGCACCACCAGCGCGAACGTCACCTCGCCCGAGCTGGTCTTCATCCTGGCAACCAACGCGGTGCGGCCTTCCTCGTCGTCGAAGACAGAAGGCGCGGTTTTTCCGGTTGCGGCGGGCATATTGAGCGGCGCCGGGTGGCGTCCGCCGGGAATCCGCCGGCTCAAAGCAACGAGTTCCTCGAACTTGTAGGCCTTCTCCGGATCGGTGTCGCTGGCCGGCGGGACCAGCAGCAGGAAGTCGCGCGTGGGCGAGGTCCCGAGGTGGTCGCCGTCGGAAGGCTGAAGCTCGTAGCGCAGGTTGTAGTAGCCCGCGGGGAGCGCCTGGCCACGGTAGTCCTGCGCGGCCTTGCTGAAGTGGATCACGCCAACCAGCGCGCTTTCGGCGAGATTGTAGATGCCGTCGCCCTTCGCGCTGGGCGCCTGCTTGCGCAGCCACAGCTCCACGGTGCTGCCGTCGGCGAGGGTCACGCGGTATCCGGCAGGCTCGAGCGCGCCGCGGATTGTCTCCGGGACCGAGGCTTCGGTGAGCGCGCCGATGCTTTCAACTTTGCCGGCTGCGAAGGCAAGCGGGCTGAACGCGAGCGTAGCGGCGAGCAGAACAATGCGGCGGAATTTTGTCATCGAGGTCCGGTCGCGAAAACCAAACTCAAGAGCTTAAACACAAAGGACACGAAGCAACACAAAGGGCACGAAGCAAAGCAAAGGCACGAAGCACGCGATCAATTCTTCGTGACTTCGTGCCGTCGTGCTGAAGCCTTACTGACCGAAGCTGCCCACGAAGGCGCTGCGCTTGTCGTGCAGCGTCCAGCTCACGCCCAGCCCCGGGCCCGCGTACTTGTCGGTGACCGCGACCGCGGGCATGGCATGGCTGGTCGGCGTCAGCGGCTGATAGTAGGTCTCCTCGTTGCCGCAGACGTGGTCCTTGTCGCTCATGCCGCGCGTCTCCACATTCACGAAGGCGCCGGCGCGGAGCACGGCGCGAGCGCTGTGCCCGGCAACGACCTGCATGTCAATGGGCGCGGCCTCGACCTTCACCACGTCGGCCAGCAGCTTGCCGCCCTGGTTCCTGGCGAAGCTCACCAGCGCGGCCCGCTCGGCGGGCGAGGCCTGATCATCAACCACGATCACCGCCTTGGCGGGATAGGGATTGCCGTAGGGATCGCCCAGCGTGGCGCTCGCCTTCACGGCGGCGACCACGTTGAGGCCGTCGAGCTTCACGCCGTTCCACGTGCCCTGACGGACGTGCCAGGCCAGGATGGCCTGGTCGCCCACCAGGCCGGACTCGCCGTTGGCGAAGCACTGCCCGGTGTAAACGTCGGCGCTCCGCGTTTCGATGTAGTCGCCCACAATCTTGGCGCGCGCCGCGGCGCTCAGCAGCGCGGCCGCCAGCATGACGGAAAGAATTCTTGTGCGCATGGTGCTGCTCCAGAGTTCTATTGTAACGCTTATTTTCTTACGTCCCGAGCGAAGCGAGGGAGCCATACTTGGCCCGCGGACATTGGGTAGGTAGAGCTCCCTCGTCACTGCGTTCCTCGGGATGTAAACAAAAACCTAGTGCGATCCGCACTTCCCGCTGCCATGGCACTGGCGCAGCTTCGACGAGCAATTGCCCGGCTCGGCCAGGCGATTGTCGGGCCCGATGCAGTTCTGGGTGTACACGCACCAGAACAGGCCTTCGCCCGATGCGGGCGTTTCCGGGTCCTCTTCCACACCGATGAATTGGCGCTTCCAGCGCAGACCGTGGCACAGGTCCGGGTGATTGACGTTGAAGCGCACAGCCGGGTCGTTGAGCAGGTTGAGGAGGCTCATGCCGGCGCTTCTCCCTTCGCTGCGGCCAGCAGCGCGCGCTTCACCGCCACCCGCGCCAGCTTCACCTTGTACGCGTTGTGGCTCAGGGGACGCGCGCCGGCAACAGCGGCTGCGCCGGCCGCGTCGGCCGTCTGCTCATTGATCTCTTTGCCGACAATCGCGTCGGCGGCTTCCTGCGAGAGCCACGGCACCGGCGCCACCTGGCTGAGGACGATGCGTGCCGCTTGCACTTTTCCGCCCTGCATCTGCACCACGGCGGCGGCGGTGGCGTAGGGCCAGTCAAACGCCGCTTTCTGGCGGACCTCGTAGTGGGCGGCCCTGGTTCCGGGCGGGGGCGGCGGCACGATGATCTCGGTGACGATCTCGTCGGGCTTCAGGTCGTGCTCGCGGTCGCCCATCATGGGCGGCACGCGGAAGAATTTCTCCAGCGGCAGTTCGCGCGCTCCGGCGCCGCCGAACAGGCGGATTTGCGCGCCGTAGCCGATCAGCACCGGCGCGATCGTGGAGGGCGAGACGAACTGCGCCTGCTCGTTGCCCAGGATGGCGTGATAGCGGTTGTCGCCCTCGATCGCGGCCGCCTTGCCGTCCGCCGTCTTCATGGCGATGTTGTTGCGGAAGTACCAGCAGCGCGGGCGCTGGCACATGTTTCCGCCGATGGTCGCCAGGTTGCGGATCTGCGGGCTGGCGGCCTCGTAGGCGGCGTCGGCCAGCACGGGATAGCGCGCGCGCACGGTGGCGTTGTCGGCGATTTCGGCGAGCGTGGTCAGCGCGCCCAGCCGCAGCCCGCGCGCGGCCACGTAGCTGACGCCGCGCAGCTCGGCCACGTCCTTGATGTTCACCAGGCGCTTGGGCGTGACCACGTCATCTTTCATCAGCGCCAGCAGGTCGGTGCCGCCCGCCAGTACCTCGGCGTCGCCCCACTGCTTGCCGAGCAATCCCACAACCTGCTGCTTGCCTTTCGGACTGGCGTATTCGAAGGCCCTCATGCCGAGGCTCCTTTCTGGCCCTGCTCCAGCGCGGCGAGCACGCGGTCGGGCGTGAGCGGGATGACCGGCACGCGCACGCCGATGGCGTTCGCGACCGCGTTGCTGATGGCTGCGCCCGGCGAAACCACCGGCGGCTCGCCCAGGCCGATGACGCCGCGCTCGTCGTAGATGCCGCCCGTCATCATGTGCACTTCCAGCGGCGGAATGTCGCCGATGCCCGCCAGCCGGTAGAACTCCATGTTGGGATTCAGCATGCGCCCGCTCAGCGGGTCCATGATCTTCTCCTCGTAGAGCGCGTAGCTGATGCCCATGATGAGCGCCCCGTACACCTGGCTCTCGGCCAGCTTCAGGTCAACCACCAGCCCGCAATCCTGCACCGCCACCATCTTGTTCACCTTGACGATGCCGGTTTCCACGTCGACGGAAACGTCGGCCATCTGCACGCCGCCCACGTTGGAGTTGGTCAGGTCGGGCGTCAGGCCGGCCTTGTTCACGCCGCGCGCCGTGATCGGCATGGCGCCGATCTTCGAGCACGCCTCCTTCCACGTGAGCGAACGCTTGGGATCGGCAGCGACGCGGACCATGCCATCCACCGCTTCCAGTTCTTCCGGCTTGGCGTTGAGCGCGGGCGCCACCTTGGCGAAGAGCGCGTCGCGCGCGTCCACCGTGCCGCGCCGCGTGGAGGAGGTGACGCCGCCAATCGTGCTCGAGCCGCCCGACCCGCCCGACTGCGGATACTGGTTGTCGCCGATGTCGAGCTTGATCTGGCTGAACGGGATGCCGAGCGTGTCGGCCGCGACCGCCAGGATGCAGGTGCGCGTGCCCGTGCCCAGGTCCTGCGTGGCCATCTTGATGTTGACCGTGCCGTCGGGATGGATGGCCACGTCGCAGTAGCTCTCGTGTCCGCGCCCGCCCCAGGTGTGGAGCGAGACGCCCAGGCCCTGCTTGATCGGACCGGCGGTCTTGTCGCCGCGCGGGTGCCAGCGCTTGGACCAGTTCATCATCCGGTCGGCGATGGGGAACTCGTCGCGGTAGTAGCGCGAACGCGGCCCGGTGAGCTCGATGTTCTTCAGCCAGAACTGCACCGGGTCCATGTTGAGCCTGGCGGCCAGATCGTCGAAGGCGCAGATCGTGATGACCGCCGCCTGCGGATGCGCCGGCGCGCGCCACGCGCGTGCCGGGCCAATGTTGTTCACCACGCCCGTCCACTGCTTGCGCTGGTTGGGGACCGAGTCCGCCATCAGGTAGGGCAGCGGCGGAGAGCCGCCTCCGCCCGGTCCGCCCGAGCCCCAGCCGAACGAATCCCACGCGGTAATTCTGCCGTCTTTGTCGGCCGCAACTTTCACCTTGGCGTAGGCCGACGGGCGGCAGCCGGCGAACTCCAGCTCCTGGGCGCGGGTGAGCATGATCTTGACCGGCGCGCCGCCCGCTTTCTTGGAGAGCTGCGCCGCGGCCACGTCCCAGCGGTCGGCGCTGAACTTGCTGCCGAATCCGCCGCCCACGTGGTCCTGGTGCACGTGGATCTTGGAAGCTTCCATGTTGAGCGGCGCCGACATCTGCCCGGCGATGCCGTACACGCTCTGGGTGGAAATGTGAACGAACAGGTCCTTATCGTCGGTCCACTCCGCGGCCGAGCCGTGCGACTCCAGGCAGCAGTGCGCGATCACCGAGCTGCCGTAGAAACCTTCGCTCACCGCTGCGGCCTCGGCGAAGGCCTTCTCGACGTCGCCCTTGGTCGATGCCGCTGCCGGCTTGTACCACGAGGGCGCTTTTTTCTCCGCCGGCTTCTGCGGCGCGGCCTTCAGCGCGTCGATCACGCGCGCGTTCACGCCCGCCTTCTGCAACGTGGAGAGGAAAGCTTCGGCCGGCTGGAAGCTGATGCCGCGCTGCGTTACCTGGGCAACGATCTGCCCGTCGGGCACCTGGTTCTGCAGCATGTCAATCACTTCACTCTGCGCGAAGGGGCTGGTGTCGGGCGCGATCTCGTGCGGCGGCTCCTGCGTGTCGATGACCAGCGCCGGCAGGACCTCGTATTCCACCTTGATCAGCGGGAGCGCGTCGTGCGCCGCGCCTTCGCTGGTGGCGGCGACGGCCACCACCGGATCGCCGGCCCAGTTGATTTCGCGGCCCACCGGCGAGAGCACCTGCACTGCCTTCACCCCCGGCGCTTTCTCGGCCGCCGACGTATCGATCGCGGTCACCTTTGCGTGCGCATGCGGACATCCCAGCATCGCCCCGTAGAGCAGGCCCTTGGGGTTGTAGTCGTAGGTGTACTTCGCCCGCCCGGTGGACTTCACCGGCCCATCCACGCGCGAAATCCGCGTCCCGATGTACTTCCGCTTACTTGCAGGAGGCCATTGATAGTCGGGCATGAATTGCTCCTTAAGAACTTGAGGCCGTTTGTGATCGGCTATTTGTTATCGGCCATTTGTGATTTGCTATGGAGGACCGCAGTTTTGACTTCGAAGAACAAATAACAAATCACAAACAGCAAATCCCTAGTCTGCCGCGCTCGCCCTTCGCGTTGCGCCGGCCGTCACTACTTCCTGAATGCCGTGATAGGTGCCGCAGCGGCAGAAATTGCCGCCCAGCCCGCGCGCCACCTGGTCGGGCGTGGCGCTGGGATGCGTGTCCAGGAACGCCTTGGTCGCCACCACGAATCCGGGCGTGCAGAAGCCGCACTGCTGCGCGTCGTGGTCAACGAATGCGGCCTGCACGGCGTGCAGCTGGCCGCCCACCATGAGGCCCTCGGCGGTCACGATGTTCTTCCCTTGCGCCTCGATGGCGAGCACGCTGCACGAGTACACCGGCTTGCCGTCCATCAACACGGTGCACGCCCCGCAGGCGCCGCGGTCGCACACGCGCTTGGGCCCGGTCACGTCAAACTGCTGGCGCATGGCGTCGAGCAGCGTGGTGCGCGTCTCCACCTGGCCGGTGAGCTTCTTGCCGTTCACGGTGAGCGCGATGGGAACGGCGCCCGGGCCGTGCAGCTCCACTTCCTGGCCGGCAACTTCCACCACCGTGGGCCCAACCACCATGGGCACCGAGACGGTGATGCCGGAAATTTTCAGGAATTCGCGGCGCGATACGCCGGCGGGTTCGTCGACAGGCTTGCGGGGCATGAGATCGCCTCCCAGGAAAGCCCGCCAGTATAACTCTCGCCCGCGAGTGGCATGCAACGCGGTTCCGCAGGATGAAACTGCGACGTTCAGCGAGCGGCACTCAGCATTCAGCGTGCAGCGCCCGCAAGGCTTCAGCGAAATCGCGCACTTTTAGTCACGGACGTGCGGGGGCTGAATGCTGAGTGCTGCGTGCTAAAACGGGGCCAACTGCCCCGTGGTGGGCTCGGCTCAGCAGTACCAGGGCTCGTTGAGATAAGGAATGGTGGCGCGCGCGGGCAGATGGAACGAGGGAAGTTGCGCCGCGGCGCCGGCCTTCTCCCCCGCGCGCCAGACTCGCTCCCAGACTTTTTCGAAAATGGCGGCGCGCGAGTCGCCCGCCCGCGAGCGCTCTTCCACGAGCCGTTCGATTTGGCGTTGCAGCG
This sequence comes from Terriglobales bacterium, assembly GCA_035651995.1. Lineage (NCBI taxonomy): Bacteria > Pseudomonadati > Acidobacteriota > Terriglobia > Terriglobales > Terriglobales bacterium. The sequence goes on from DASRER010000020.1 coordinate 142,418, forward strand.
CGTCCACGCGCGCGTCGGGATTCGCCCACCGATAACACAGCGCCTGCTGGTCAAATTCGCCGATGATGCTCTGGACCTCCGCCAATTCCAGCAGGCGCGATCCAGCCGGGATCAGCAGGCGAATCGTCCACTGCACCGGCGCGACGCTTTCCACCAGGCCGAGTTCGGCGATGGCGCGCAGCATCTCGCCATAGCTATCCAGCGTGGTCCAGGGCGTGAAGGCGACGACCGTGGGCGCGAGCGGCAGGCCGGCAGATCGCATGGTTTCCACCAGCCGATAGAAGTCGGCCCGCGTGTGCCCCTTGTCGAGCAGCGTGAGCACGCGGTCGTCCACCGACTCGATGGCCGATGTCACGAATGCGCATCCGGTGCGGCGCAGCGTGGCAAGCAGGTCGGCGTGTTTGAGCAGGTGCTCGGCCTTGATCGTCACGTCGTAGCTGAGCGCGGGAAACTCACGGTGCAGCGCCTCGACCAGCTCGATCGAGTGCGTGGGCCCGTTGAAGAAGTCGGGGTCTCCGAAGGTGATGTGCTCGGCGCCGGCGGCCACCTGCTGGCGAATGTCGGCCAGCACCACGTCGCGCTGCACCACGCGAAACGCGCCTTCATACACCGGCACGATCGGGCAATGCCGGCACAGGTGCTTGCAGCCGCGCGTGGCCTCGGTGTATCCGGTCACGCGCTCGGCGCCGTCAGGCATGAGCAGGCGCGCGTACTTGCGCAGCGGCGGAAGCCCGGCGCGATCAGGAACAACAAACTGCTGCTTCACGAGCGAGAGCCGCGGGACGCGGGGCTGCGGCGGGATTTGCCCCGCCAGGCGCCGCGCCAGCATCCGCAGGCCCGTCTCGAACTCGCCGCCGATCACGTTCTTCACGCCCAGGCCGCGCAGCAGGTCCCAGTTCAGCGGCGCATAAAGCCCATAGGCGCACAGGTGCGCCGCCGGATTCAGCTCGCGGACCTTCCTGATGGCGCGCACGGCGATGCGCGTGGCCGTGTGCATGGGAAGGTAGAAAGCGATCAGATCGGCGGCGCGGACTGCGTCTTCATCGAGGGGTGACTGCGAGAGGTCAAGGAGCGCAACCTGGAACCCTGCGCCGCGCAGCCATGCCGCCGGCGACGCCAATCCGAACGGCTGGCGGCCCATTTCGTAGGCGGAGATAAGCAGGACGTTCACGATTGCCGAATTGCCGAAGTGCGGAACTGCCGAATTGCAAATCGTGCGGAGGGAGTTGCCAGTTCGGCAGTTCGGCAAGGTCGCAGTTCGGCAAAACTATTGTTTCGTCTGCGGCGGCACGTATCCGGGCGGCAGTTGCGCGCCTTCGCCGAAAAAGTACTGCTCCATCTGCTGCAGAATGATCTCCTGGGCCTCTCGCGTCGCCGGGTTCAGGCGGTATTCGTTCATGATCATCTTCAGGTGCTCCAGCCACATCTTCCACGCGTCGGCGGAGACGTTCTCGTAGACCCGCTGGCCGAGTTCGCTGTCGAACGGCGGCTCGTCCAGCCCCGGCATCTCCTTGCCGAACTTCACGCATTGCACCATGCGCTGCGACATAATCCTCCCCACCTTTATGGTACTACCTCGCGAGATTGCCCGGCTCCGGCGAAGGAAAAGCTAAAAGGAAAGAGGAAAACCGGCTCGCGCTCTTTTTTGCCTTTTTTCCTTTTGCCTTCTTCCTTTTGCCTTTCTTCTACGCCTCGTGCTTCGACGGCTCCGGCTTCTTCCTCGGCACGTCGAGGCCGGTGATGCGCAGCCCGGCGAAGTGCGACTTGTGCCGCACATTGAGCGTGATGAGCAGCGCCGTAATCTGCTCCACGATGCGCGCGTTCTCCAGTTTGCCGCCGTCGAGAGCGCGCACCCCGGGAATCAGCGCCGCCAGCTCGGACGCGACCCGGCGGGCCGCATCGTCGTCGGAGCACACGATCACGTCGCACTCCACATCACCTTCGCCCGAGAGCAGCTCCGCGCCCACGTTCTGGAACGCCGCCGCTACGTGCACGCCCTTGGGCGCGAGCTCGGCAGCCTGCTGCGCCGCCGATCCCTGCCATACGCCCAGCACGCGCGAGGCGCGCCCGCCCACGGTCGAGGCCAGCGGAACCGTGGCGTCGATGAGCACCGCGCCCGCGCGGAAGTGCGGCTTGAGCTGCTTGAGCGTGTCGGCCTGCGCGGTGAACGGCACCGCGAGCACCACCACGTCGGCCGCGGCGACGGCCGCGTCATTGGCCATGCCGCGGACGGGCCTGCCTGCGCGTTCCGAGATTGTTTTCGCCGCCTGCTCGGCGCGGCTCGCGTCGCGCGAGCCGATGATCACGTCCTGACCGGCGCGCGCCCAGCGCAGCGCCAGCCCGGAGCCTTCAGGGCCGGTCCCGCCCACCACCGCGATGATGCGGCTCAACGGGAGGCCTCCGCGATGGTGACCAGCGGGCCCGCATGCGCGGAGGCCGTACCCGCGACCGCAGGACGCGCGAGCGCGCCGCTGCAGGCCTCGGGCCGAAGCTCGAAATTCATTTTCGTATAGGTGGTGTTGCGTTCAGCCGGCACCCGTCCCAGTTCGCGGATGCGCTGGTGAAATTCCTCCGCGCCGAGATACTGTCCCGAGGTCGCGCCCGCCAGGCGCGAGATGTTTTCGTCCATCAGCGTCCCGCCATAATCGTTCGCGCCGGCCTGGAGGCACATCTGCGACACCTCCCGGCTCAGCTTCACCCACGATACTTGCACATTGTTGATGCTGCCCGCCAGCAGGACGCGCGCCAGCGCATGGATCTTCAAATGCTCGTCGAGCGTCGGCCCGGGCCGCGCCAGTCCCTTCAGGTAGAGGTCGGTGTGCTGGTGGACGAACCCGAGCGGCACAAACTCGGTGAAGCCACCGGTCTCCGACTGCATTGCGCGGAAGAGCAGCAACTGGTCCACCCAGTGCTCCGGCTCCTCGACGTGGCCGTACATCAGCGTGGACGTGGTGCGAATGCCGCAGCGGTGCGCGGTGGTAATCACCTCGCGCCAGCGCGCCGAAGAGAGCTTGTTGCGCGAGAGGATGGCGCGCACGCCGTCGTCCAGGATCTCGGCCGCGGTGCCGGGCATGGTGTCGAGGCCGGCCTCGCGCAGCATGCGCAGGTAATCGGCCAGCGGCATGCCGGTGAGCTCCACGCCGTACACCGTTTCCATGGGAGAGAAGGCGTGGGTGTGCATGTCGGGCACGGCCTGCTTCACCGCCCGCAAAATATCGCGATAGTAATAAGGATGCAGGCCGCGCGGCAGCCCGCCCTGGATGCAGACCTCGGTGGCGCCGCGCTCGCGGGCTTCGACGGTGCGGCGCGCGACCTCGTCGAGCGGCATGAAATAGCGGTCGTCATCGTGCGGCCCGCGGCTGAAGGCGCAGAAGCGGCAGCCAACGAAGCAGACGTTCGTGAAATTGATGTTGCGGTTCACCACGTAGGTGACCACGTCGCCGGCCAGCTCGCGGCGCAGTTCGTTGCCGGCGACCAGCAGGCCCGCCAGATCGTCCGATTCCGAGTTCGCCAGCAGCAGGCACTCATCGCGCGTGAGGGCGGCCCCGTCGCGGCGCTCGAGGGCTGTCTCCAGGGCGCGCCGGACGCGAGGCGAGACGCGCGGCGCAGCGTCCGCCCAGCTCATGTGCGGAAACTCGGCGATGTGCTGGGACGTGAGTGTGCTGATGTGCGCTTTCATCGAAAAAGCAAATCGTTCACCGCAAAGTCGCCGGGACCGCGGAGACTCTTTCTTGATTTTCCTCTGCGTCCTCTGCGGCTCTGCGGTGGAGCTTTTTTGCGTTACCGGAACAAGTCCCGCTCCCGCTTCCGCAGCAGCCGGCGCGCGGTGTCGCTCCCGCGCTCGTACCGGAAACCTCGAATGATACACGCCGGCGCGCGCTCCAGCTTGCCGCAGGCGAGCCCCGCCAGCGCCGCCAGCTCATCCGCCACGGCCTCGGCGGTGGCGTGCAGGGTGTAGCCGTGCGGATCGCGGCGTCCGCGATAGTCGGCCAGCACGCGCATCCCCGCCGAACCGAGCGCGGCTTCGGCCAGGCCTTCGCGCCAGGGCCGGCCAAAGCTGTCGGCAATGATGACCGGCACGTGCACGCCCAGCCTCTGCTTCAGACTCAGATGCAGCCGCCGCGCCGAGCGGTCCGGATCAACGGGCAGCAGCACCGCCGTGTGGCCGCCATCGACGTTGGAGAGGTCCACGCCGCTGTTGGCGCACACAAATCCGTGGCGCGTCTCGGTAATCAGCACGCCCTTCTTCATCCGCACCACGCGGCGCGCCTCGCGCAGCGCCAGTTCCGCCAGGCGCGCGTCGCGCTGCCAGCGATTGGCCCAGCGCCGCGCGCGCGCTGATGGCGTGACCGAATCCAGGCGAACCGTGCGGCCCTCCGCTTTGGCCACGATCTTGTGCTTCACCACGAGAATGTCGCCCGCGCGCAGCGGGTGCTTACGCGTGGCGCCGAGGATCAGGTCGGCGAGCGAATCGCCGGCGCGGACCTCAGGAATCCCGGTCAGGGCCCAGCAGGTGATGGACGACTTCATGCGGCAACAGGATACGTGAATTGCTGCGGCGTCCGCCCGCGGCGCATGTGAAAGCGATCCCCGGCGCGAGGAACTCTCAAATGGCCCGCTGGGCGGGCGATTGGGATGAACGGCGCCCGGTCGCCGGCACGCCTTTTGAGCAAACACCTGCGCAGGCGTTGACATCGGAATACACACAGGGACCATCCCGTGTCTTACAGAATTTGCGCGCGCCTCGACAACCGCCGGGGCTTCCTGGTTCTCCTGGCTGCCTTCATGCTTGGGATGCAAGGCTGCGGCAGCGGAGACGGGGCAGGCGATGCGCCCGCGGCGATCACGCTGACCTCCGACTCCAGTCCCATCCAGAGCTTCGGACTTCACGTTCACAGCCCGCTGCGGAACTGGCCCTCCGTGCCGTTCAGGTACTGGCGCGTCTGGGACTCTGGCGTTGACTGGTCGCGAATCGAGACGGCGCGTGGACAGTTCAACTTCAGCCTCCTTGACCAGTACGTGTCACTGGCCGGGCAGCATAACGTCAGGTTGATCTACGTGCTCGGCAACACCCCGCGCTGGGCGTCGCAAGACCCGTCGCACATCGGCACCCAGGGTGTGGCGGGCGCCACTGCGCCCCCGGCCGACATCGCGATCTGGCAGGAATTCGTGAGCGCCGTGGCCGGCCGCTATAAGGGCCGCATCTACGCCTACGAGGTGTGGAACGAGGCCAACCTGGACGGCTACTGGACCGGCAGCCAGGACGACATGGTCGCCATGGTCCGCGTGGCGCACGACACCATCAAGAGAATTGACCCCGCGGCCTTCGTGCTGGCGCCGTCCATTGTCGGCGGCGGCGGCATGGATTACCTGTCAGAGTTTCTCTCCAAGGCGGCCGGCTCGCTCGACGCCGTGCCTTTCCACCTCTACTACACCAACAAAATGCCCGAGAAAGCGGTGAAGTTCTATCGGCAGGCGCTTTCCATCGCGGCGCAGGCGGGCAAAGACATTTGGGACACCGAAGACGGCTGGGGGCCGTGGGGATCTTTTGACAATGAACAGGACGCGGCTGCGTACCTGGCCCGCAATCTCATCCTGCAGTCGGCGGCGGGTGTGAAGGTGATCGTCTGGTTCGCCTGGGACGATCGCGGACCGTGGGTCCACCTCTACCTGGTCGAATCGGACTTCCAGACGCCAGCGCCGGCGGCCCAGGCGTTCGAGCAGGTGCAGTCGTGGCTCGCGGGCAAGACCCTGACCTGCTCCAGCGATTCGACCGGGACGTGGCAATGCGCCGTCTCCACCGCCACGGGGGCGCACACGTACATCGTGTGGAACTCGCAGGGCAGCGCCACTTTCCAGGTTCCCGCCGAATGGAAGGCGCGAAGCCTGACCAGGCTCGACGGTTCGCAGACGTCCGTCGGCGCTTCGGTCTCAATCTCTACTTCGCCGGTGTTGCTGGGCCCGTGACAGCGGTGCTTGTCGGCCGAATCGTCCTCTTCGTATTAGGAAACCGGCGCCGCGGCCTGGGCCACGCCCCACGCGCGCGCCAGGAGCTGGGAGCGCGTCTCGCCCGGTGCGTTGGCCAGCATGGCGAGCTCGTCGGGACGATCAACATCGAGCGCGATGCCCGGCAGTTGCAGCAGCACCACCGACCGCCCGGTGGCGGAGGCCGCCTGCACGTGCGGCGCGAAGCTGTCGTCGCCGAAGCGCAGCGGAAACAGCGCCGCCGGACGCCGCAGCACGGCGTTGCTGCCGCGTCCCCGATGATCGGGCGCCAGCACCGCGCCCGCCTCGGGCGCGGCGTACAGGATGGATTCCAGCTCGCCGGCGGTCACCAGCGGCGCATCGGCGGGAATCACCAGCGTCCACTCGGCCCCGTGCTCCACGGCCACGTGCGTCGCCATCTCGATCGCGGCCGTCTCGCCGCGGTTGTCCTCGTCGGCGATCACGCGAAAGTCCAGCGCGTGCGCCAGGCCCACGGCAAACGGATCGCTGGTGACCAGCGCAACCTCCGGACGCGCGCTAAGCCCCGCCACCGCCTGCAGCACGTCAGCCAGCATGGCCTCCGCTAGCGCCTGCCGCTGCTCCTGCGTGAGCACCTCGGCCAGCCGCTGCTTGGCGTTCTGCTGGTTCTTGACGGGAATGAGGATCATGAGCTCGACTGCCGAATTGCCGAAGTGCCGAATTGCGGAATTGACTCTCGGAAGCCGGCGCGGTTTTCAATTCGGCAATTCCGCAGTTCGGCAATTCCGCAATGAAACTCCGCAGCTCCACCGCGGCCGCTGGCCTACGACTTCTTCTTCACCGCCGGCTTCGATGCGCTGGCGGCCGGCTGCGCTTCCTTCTTCATCTGGTCAATGAGCTGGAACAACTGCGAGCGGTCCACCACTTCCACGAACGGCTCGCCCGTCTTGCGATTGCTCACCACGTAGATGGTCGGCGTGTGCTCCAGGCCCACCCGGTTGCCCAGCGCGCGGTCGGCCTGCACCTTGGCCGCCAGCTCGCCCCGCGGATCAATGGCGAACGGCATCTGCACGTTGTGCTCGGCGCCAAATTTCTCCGCGAACGAGCGCAGGTTCTCCTTGGTGATCTGCGGCTGGTTCTTGAACACCGTCTCGCGGAACTCGTCGCCCAGTTTCTTCGACTGCGTGTCGAAGAAGCGCGCCAGCACCGCCGCGTCGAACGCCCACGGATGCTGGTTCAGGGGGAAGTCGTGGCGGACGAGCGGAATCTTGTAAACCCGCGCCGCCTCGGCCAGCAGCGGCGCCGCACGCGCGCAGTCGGGACACTGCAGGTCTTCAAACACGATGATCGCGACGCTCGAGCCCGGCGGCGGCTTCAGCGACGACTTGTCGGCTGCCGAGACGCCCGCCGCGAGCAGAATCACGATTCCGGGTAGCAGGGCGAGGGAGCTGAGACGTTTCATGGCTGTCATTAATGGTAAATGATGCCGCCCCGTAGGAGCGCGCGTTCGAGAGATTGAGAAATCGGGTGGGCGGGCGATTGAGAAAGTCGGGAGCAGCCTCAATTGCGGCCACTTACCCGATTTCTCAATTCCATTTTTCCGGTGGAAGCACCGGGCTTTAGCCCGGTGAAACGGCGCCCGCCCCACTCTTCTTGCGGGGCCCCATCCTCTGCGGACCGAAGGTGGGCGCTCGCGCGTTTCTTGATTTTTCCGGTGGAAGCACCGGGCTTTAGCCCGGTGAAACGGCGCACGCCCCACTCTTCTTGCGGGGCCCCATCCTTGGGCAGCGCTCTGCGGACCGAAGGTGGGCGCTCGCGCGTTTCTTGTTTTTTCCGGTGGAAGCACCGGGCTTTAGCCCGGTGAAACGGCGCCGCAGAAGTGGGGCTTCAGCCCCGGCTGGGCGGGGTGCCCCATCCTTTGCCGAGCGCAGTTTGCCATGCGCTGTCAAGCCCTCTGGGGGCCCCAAACTGCTTCAACCTCAACCAAACACTCGCAATAAATACTCTGCCGCCCTTCCCATTCTCCCCGCGTGATTTCCTATCCTGAAAGTAGAAGCCCCGCTGCGGAGATCGATCTCCGCCGCGGGGCTTGTTCTTTGACAAAGGCGGCGGCGCCGGCTTGCGCGCGCCCGCCGCGCCGTGCAGAGGCATCCCGCGAGGCTTCCTGCAGCGAAAACGCCCAGCGGGTTTGAACAAGTGAAAGATTCCGCAAGGGTTTAAGACCTCGGTCTTAAACCCTTGTGCTGCATTGTTTTGCCGGGAAACACCCGCGCAACCCATTGCAAACACGTAGGCGCCCCCGGGGGGAGGGGTACCACGGATTACCACACCCGGCACTGCTTCTCGGGCTGCATGGGCGTGCCCTTCTTGCAGTTGAAGGCCGCGCCGAACTCGGGCATGTTGCGCAGCACGCCGGTGGCGCGGAAGCGTCCCGGCGAGTGCGGATCGATCTGCGCCAGCACGCGCGCGCGCTCCGGACGCACCGCCTCGCACCACTCCTGGCCGAAGCCGAGGAAGAAGCGCTGCTCGGGCGTGAAGCCGTAGCGCGTGTCCTTTTTCTTGCCGGCATAGAGCTTCTGCATGGCCATGTAGGCCAGGCGGAGGCCGCCGTTGTCGGCGGTGTTTTCGCCCAGCGTCAGCTTGCCGTTCAGGTTCACGCCCTCGACCGGGCTGAACGAGCCGTACTCATCCACGATGCAGGCGGCGCGCTTTTCGAATTCCTTGCCGTCAGACTCGGTCCACCAGTCGCGCAGGTTGCCGTCGGCGTCGAACTTGCGGCCCTGGTCGTCGAAGCCGTGGCTCAGCTCGTGGCCCACCACGGTGCCGGCGGCGCCCAGGTTCAGCGCGTCGTCATCGTTGTTGTAGAAGAACGGCGGCTGAAGGATGCCGGCCGGGAAGTTGATGTTGTTCTCCAGCGGATTGTAGTAAGCGTTGACGGTCGGCGGCGACATGCCCCACTCGGTCTTGTCGAGCGCCTTGCCGATCTTGTTCAGGTCGCGCCGGAAGGCGAAGGCCGAGGCGCGCTGGCGGTTGCCCATGCCGTCGCCGCGCACGATCGTCAGCGTGCTGTAGTCGCGCCACTTGTCGGGATAGCCGATCTTGTTGGCCACCGCCTGCAGCTTCGCCAGTGCCGCTTTCTTCGTTGCTTCGCTCATCCAGGGCAGCGACTGGATGTCGTCGCGCATCGCCGCCTCGATGGCCTGCACCATGCGCAGGGTGCGCTCCTTGCCCGCCTTGCCGAACGTCTGCTCAACGTAGGGCTGTCCCAGCAGTTCGCCCATGGCGCGGTCGGTGCGCTGCACGCAGCGCTTCCAGCGCGGCAGCTGCTGCGGCGTGCCGTTCAGCGTCTTCTCGCTGAAGTTGAAGTCCTCGTCCACGAAGGCCGTGGGCATCCACGCGGCGGAGTCGTCCAGGACATGCCAGCGCAGGTAAGCCTTGATGGCCTCGAGGTCGGTCGAAGCGACCACCGCTTCCACCCCCTTGACGAAGTCGGGCACGGCAACGTTCAGGCTGGAAATCGGCGGCGAGGCGACGCCGGTCAGATAGCGGTTCCAGGCGAAGCCGGGCGCGAGCTGCTCCAGCTCCTGGTTCGACATCTTGTGGTAAATGTTGGTGGGTTCGCGGCGGTCCACTCGCTTCATCGAAGCCTTGGCGAGCGCGGTTTCGATGTCCATCACGGACTTGGCGTCGGCCGCGGCCTGCGCGTCGCTTTCGCCCGCCAGCTTGAGCATGGCCGCCACGTGCTGCACGTACTTGTCGCGTATTTCCACCGACTTGGGATCGGTCTTGAAGTAGTAGTCGCGCTCGGGAAGGCCGAGGCCGCCCTGGTCCACTTCCGCGATCATTTGGCTGGCGTTCTTGAAGTCGGGCGTGGAGGAGTAACGGAAGAAGGCGCGGATGCCGTTGCTGTGCAGCAACGCCACCGTGTCCGCCAGGTCGGACTTCGACTTCATCCCCTCAATGCGATCCAGAACGGGCTTGAGCGGCGCCAGGCCCTTCTGGTTGATGGCGGCCTCGTCCATGCAGGAGGCGTAGTAGTCGCCGATCTTGGCCTGGAGCGGGGTGCGGCCCGGCCTGTCGGCCGAGGCCTTCTCCAGGATGTCGTGCAGGATGTCGAAGTTGCGCTGCTGCAGCTCGTCGAACCGCGACCAGCGTGAGCGGTCGTCGGGAATGGGATGCTGCTTCAGCCATCCGCCGCAGGCGTACTGATAGAAGTCGGTGCACGGGTCGGCCGTCTTGTCCATCGCCGCTTCGTCGAAGCCGGGCGCCTGGGTCGGCGCATCCGGCGTGGCTTGCGCGGCCTTGGCGCCGGCGGCCTTCTGCCGGCCCGAGGCCTGCAACATCAGCGTACAAGCAAACACCACCAGCAGGGCCGGGAGCAGCAATTTCACTGCGCGCATACGGAACCTCACAAATGGAGTCTGAGACGGAATAGTGTAACGGAGCTGCCGAAAGAGCGCGACCCCTGTCTGCGGGTGTGCCCGCGGGCAACCGCGGCTTAAGCCGGCGGTTCGTCGCGCCCAGAAAAATCCTCCATCACAGAAAAAAGGGCACCGCCGCAGCCGTGCCCGGTCGCTCATCAGGAGATCAGAGGATGCTCAGGCGCAGCCGCCGCGCTTCGCGCTCCTGGCGCTGCTGTTCCTGGCGCAGTTCGCGCTCAAGCTTCGAAGCCTGCAGCCGCGCGTCGCGTTCCAGCTTGCGCTCTTCCAGTTGCAGCTTCATCTGCTCCTTGCGCAGCTTCTCCTGCTCTTTGCGCTGCTCTTCGAATTCCTTCCTCCATTCCTCGCTCTTCTCGCGCCATTCGCGATTGAACCCGGAACTGCGGTCCTGGAACTCGCGGCGCGCCTTTTCCAAGGCGCGCTGGATCTCAGGACCCAGGTTCTGCAGGCTGGCGCGAATCTCCTCGGAGTTCCACTCATCGCCGTTGAAGTAAATCGCCCCGCGCTTGCGCTCGGGGACTTTGACGGTCACCGACTGCTCGTGCTTGTCGCGGATCAGCCCGATGTTCACGTTGCCCGATTGCCCGCGAATGGCCATGCGCCAGTCGCCCAGGTCGGCTACCTTGCTGTCGTTCAGCTTCACGATGACGTCGCCGGCCTTCAGCCCCGCCGTTTCGGCCGCGCTGCCCTTCTCCACCGAGAAGACCAGCAGGCCGCGGCCGCCGGGAACGCCGAAGTATTCACCCAGTTGCGCCGTCAACGGCTCGAGGAGCACGCCGATCTTGGGCGACGACGACTGCACGCTGAAGCTCATCTCCGGAATCTGCACGTCGATGGGCGGAATAGGCGGGATGACGATAGCGCTGCCCTCTTTCCAAACCTTCTTGCCCAGTTCGCCACGGTCGGCCAGCTGCGCGGTGAGCGACATGGGCTTGCCGTCGCGGCTGATGCCGATGGTGACCTTGCGGCCCGGCGGTATCTCGTGGATCATGCGCCGCAGCTGCTCCACGCTCTGCACGTCCTGCCCGTTGAAGCTGAGGATGACGTCATGCTCTTTCAGCCCGGCCTTGCCGGCGGGCGATTCGGCGTCAACCATGGTGACTTCCACGCCGCGCTCCTCCTTCAGCTTGAGCGCCGCCAGTTGGTCGCTGGTCACGTCACGCGTGTCAACGCCCAGATAGGAGCCTCTGCCGAACACCTGGACCACGCGAGTGGACGCGCGGGCCTTCGGCGCCGGTGCTGCTGCCGGCGGCGTCGGTGGCGGCGTTTGCTGCTCTGCCGATGCCAGGCTCAGCGCCAGCGCGCACATGGCGCCCATGGCCCAGGCCCGGCGCCACGGCCCCCGGACTATTGTTGCGATTCCCCTGGTGTTTGCTTCCCTAGGATTCACACCTGCCTCCATCTCTCTTCCCTGATGTTTCCGCCTCGCGCTGTGGATGCCGTTGCCTGGCCGAGCAGCATGACGCCGCTATTTCTGGGCCTTGAGAATCTCGATGTCGCCGATGCCGGTGCGGACCTTGATCGTGGGACCGCCGCCGTTCAGCGAGCCCTGCGCGTAAACCTCGCGCGGGCCGTACGACTCGCCCTCGGTCACGACTTTGACTTCGGGGAAGTCGGAGCGAATGCGATGCCCCGAAGCCATGTCAATGGCCGCCTTCACGCTGCATGCGATGCTGGCCGGCAGGTAGAGCGTGATGTCGCCGGCGCTGGTTTGCAGCGACGATTCGGTGATGCCTTTGCTGCCGGTGAAACCCACGGTAATGCCGCCGGCGGCCGTCTCCGCCATCACGCCCTTCTCCAGGCGGAACAGGGTGATACCGCCGCCGGCCGTGGAAGCGCGCACCAAACCCTTGGCCGAGCCCAGGCGGATGCTGCCGCCCGCCGTCTTGAGGACAGCGGTGCCGCCGATTTCGCCGGCCTCGATGTTGCCGCCGGCGGTTGACGCGCGCAGATCACCGGCCGTCTGCCGGACCTTGATGCTGCCGCCCATGCTCTCCAGGGTGGCGCTCTGACCGGCCGTGCCCAGCGACATGCTGCCGCCGTAGGTGGTGGCGGTGAGCGGGCCGGAGATGCTCTCCACCGTAATGCCGCCACCCGCAGTCTTCAGAATCGCGTCGGCCGAACCGTTGCCCAGTTGAATGCTGCCGCCCAGCGTGTTGGCGACGATAGTGCCGCCGATGCCGTCGAGTTGAATGCCGCCGCCGGCGGTCTCGGTCTCAACGCGCCCGGCGATGTTGTTTACGTTAATGCCGCCGCCACGCGTCTCAATGGTGAGCAGCCGCGTGTCGCGCGGCGCCTGTATCTGAAAATCGGCCGAGAGCTTGTGCTGGCCGCGCTGCACGAACTCGCCTTCGAGTATGGTGGCGTCGCTGCGCTGTGCTCCGCTGATGCGGAACGCGTCGAACTCCCGGCGTGCTGCCGACTCGGAGCTGACGAACGCCTTCTTCTTGACGACATAGGTGACCGCGCCCGAGGCGCCGCCGTTCACGCGGACCGTGCCGACTTCGGTGCTCACGCGCAGGGTGCGCGACGCCGGCAGCGTGCCGGTGGTCTCTTCCACCCAGGCGTTGCCCTCGCGATACAGGCGCGCGTTGTTGTCGGTGCGCTCGGCGCCCGGATCGGGCTGGGCCATGCCGCTCAGGGCCAGGCCCATCACCAGCGCCAGCATCACCGCATTGTTCTTCAACTTGCCCACTTCAGATCCCCTTCCAATCCGTGTTCGTCCGCCGGGGCCCCGGCGCGCCCGTCTTTGGCCCGACGGGGGTGATTCGTCGCGTTTTGGCGGCCCCACATTCCGGCCGGCATGTTGTCGAACGCGGCCTTACTCAATGTCTCCCGTGGTGTTCAGCACTTCCTGCGCTTTGCGCCGGATGTACTGGTTGTGGTCATTCCTGGCCAGGTCCGCCATCACGCGGCGAACGCTGCCGTCAGCCCGCGCCGGCTCCAGCGCATGGATGGCCAGCGTGCGCACGCCCGGCGATGAGTCGTTCATCAGCGCCTCCAGCACCGCGTCGCGCACCCGGGCGTCGTCCTTAACGTAGTTCTGCAACGCCTCCAGCGCCTTCAACCGCACGCCGGGATTGGAGTCGTAACGGAGCGAGTACATCAGCGACTCGCGCACGCGCTCGTCGCCGGCCTTCTGCGCCAGCAGGTCTTGCGAATCCAGGCGCACGCCCGAGTTCACGTTGTTGTGCGCGGCAAACAGCAGCAGCTGCTGGATGCGCGGATCGTCAAGCGAGCCCTGCGTTTCCTGGTGGACCAGCGTGTCGTACTTGATCTCGACTTTGTTCGTGTTCGGGACCGGATTGATGGCGCTGATGGCGGCGACGGATGCGTTGTCGGTCGGCCGGCCGTTGCCGCCGCCGGGCTGAACCGGGCCATTGCCGCCGCCGCGGTTCTGCGCGATCTGATAAGTGGTGCCCACGCCCGCCGCGAAGCCCATGATCAGCAGCGCCATGGAAAGCGCCGGCGCCAGCTTGATCTGGCTGAACCACCTACCCAGGTCGAAGGTGAAGCGCCGCCAGCCGGCGTTCTGCTCGGCCGTCTCCAGCGCTTCCTGCAGGCGCATGCGCGAGGCCGCCAGCAGGTTGGGCGAGGGCTCGGGCAGCACGATGGCCGACATGGCCGTGCGCAGCCGCCGCAGCGACTCGACTTCCCCGGCGCAGCCCGCGCAACCCTGCAGGTGATGCTCGAGTTCGAACTTGGCGTCGTCGGCCAGCTCGTCGTAAACCAGCAGCGCCGCGTTTGCCTTTGCGTATTCGCAGTTCATAACGTCTTCCCTTACCTTGCCGTGGCCAGCGCGCCGCGCAGCTTCTGCGTGGCGCGGAACAGCGTGTTCTTGGCCGTTTCTTCCGTGGTGTTCAAGATCTCGCCAATCGTCCGCAGCTTCAGTCCCTGGTAGTGCTTCAGCTCGAAGACCATGCGCTCGCGCGGCGTCAGTTTTTCCAGCGCGCGTCCGATCATGGCGCCGAGTTCGCGCCGCATCAGGTCGCGCTCCGGATTCGCGCCCGGACGCCCGTCGGCCACCTGGTCGAGCAGGTCGTACGTTTCGCCGTCCTGGTCCACGACGGTCGGTGAATCTTCCTTGCGGACGTTTTTCTTGCGCAGGTGATCGAGGCAGAGGTTGGTAACGATGCGGTAAATCCACGTGTAGAAGGAGCACTCGAAGCGGAAGCTGCCGATGTTGCGATAGGCCTTGAGGAACGCGTCCTGGTAAACGTCCTGCGCTTCGTGCTCGGAGCCGGTGAGGTGCATGGCCAGGCGGAGCACGGCCTGGTCGTAGTGGCGCACCAGCTCCTCGAAAGCGGCGCGGTTGCCGCGCTGCGCTTCGCGGATGAGGCTGGCATCATCCAGGCGGGTTATGCCCTGGCCGGCCATCTTCCCCCGAACCCACGCGCTCGATCCGGCAATGCTGATCGCTCCCATACTGTCCGCTGACCCGCTTCCGCCGCCCGCCGCAGCCTTCGCCGCTCTGGGAGCCGCCGCACCGGGTTTACCGGACCGGTCGTCGGGGGCCCCAGCGGATTGGAGTCCTTGGGCCGGCATCAACTGCTTGCGCTCCCGAAGCCCTGCCTCGTTTACGCACTGATATGGACGTGACCGAAATCGAACGGTGAGCAGAGATTATAGGGTTTTCAGGGGTTTGGCGATGCACTGGAGGTGGTGCAGGAAGGGCGCCGGCGCATCTGGCGCACCTTCGCTCCTGCCGAACCATTCCCCTGAACGGGTCATCCTGAGTCCGCGCTCTTTGCCGACTCAGGACCTATGTAGTTTTCTTGTGCCCAGGAGAATATCGATGCGGCACGGAGCTGCCCAAACGAGGCTCGGGCGTTCCCGGGTCGTAGCGATGAGGCTCATACCACCCTTCGCCCAAGTCCCGCCAGTGCGGATTCATCGCGACGGTTACTACTCGCCTTCCGCTTCCTTCACAATCTCCACCTGCACGGTCGCGGTAACGTCGCGATGCAGCTTGACCGGCACGGTGAACTCGCCCAGCGACTTCAGCGGTTCGGAGAGATGGATCTTGCGGCGATCAACGGTCTTGAAGCCGCGGTGCTCGAGTTCAGCGGCGATGTCGGCCGACGTGACCGAGCCGAACAGGTGCTCTTCGGCGCCGGCGCGGCGCGCGAACGTGAGCTTCACGCCCTCGAACTGCTTGGCCAACTGCTCGGCTCCGGATTTCTCTTTCGCCGAGCGGCGAACGGCCGACGCCTTCATCTGCTCGATCACGGCCTTGTTGCCGGGCGTGGCCTCAATCGCCAGCTTGCGCGGCAGCAGGTAGTTGCGGCCGTAGCCCTCGGCGACCTTGACCACGTCGCCACGCGAGCCCAGCTTGGCTACATCTTCTTTCAGGATGACTTCCATTTTCGTCTCCACGGCCCGGGCGCCGCATGGCGGCAACGCTGCGGGCAGAAATTTCGTCGTTGGCCTTTGCTGGTCGGCTGCCGGCCAGGCGGTCGCGGTCAGGCCGACGACCGAGGACCGACGACCGACAGCGTTCTTATCTCCGTGCCGCGAACGGCAGCAGGGCGATGTTGCGGGCCTGCTTGATGGCCGTGGTGAGGCGGCGCTGGTGCGGCGTGCAGACGCCGGTCAGGCGCCGCGGCACGATTTTGCCGCTCTCCTGCGAGACGAACTGTCCGAGCAGGCGCACGTCCTTGTAGTTGATGGCGTCGATTTTTTCGACGCAGAACTTGCACACTTTCTTGCGGCGGAAATACTTCCGGCCGGCATCGCGGCCGCCGGGGCCGCCGCGCGCGGGGCGCGGCCCGCGGTCTCCGCCCGGGCCTCCGCCCGTGCGCGGACGCTCCGCCGGTGCGCTGGGTGTTGCTGCTGCCGTTGCCACTGTTTCCTCTGCCATGGTGCTCCCTTCAAATCGTTGTCGGTCGTTGGTCGTTAGTCGTCGGCAAAACCTCAGCCAACGAGCCAACGCGGGTTTCCGGAAATTTGGACGGGTCTGGCCGACGACCCTAGGCCGACGACCGACGACCCGTTACGCCGTCGCCGGCGCCTGCTCGCCGCCCTCGCTGGCCGGCGGCGCCGCCGCCGCTTCGGCCGAGCGCTTCGGACGCGAGGCGCGAATCGCCTTGATCTTGGCCAGCCGCTTCTGCTCCTCGTCAATGCGGACGGTGAGGAACTTCAGCACCTGCTCGGTCACGCGCAGGCGGCGCTCCAGTTCGTGGATCACCGGGCCCGGGCCTTCGACCGTCAGCAGGACGTAAATTCCGTCGATGAACTTGCGCACCAGGTATGCCAGGCGGCGCTTGCCCATGCGCTCCACGTGCGTCACCGCCCCGCCGGCGCCGGTCACGTGGCCTTCCAGGTTCGAAATCAGCCGGTCCACGTCTTCTTCGGTCTGGTCGGGCCTGACAATAAACATCACTTCATAGCTGCGTTGCATTTCGTTGCTCTCCTAAAACCGACGTCGGCTCTCGGCCGTCGGCCGTCGGGCGTTGACCCGATGACCCGATTTCTCAATTGCCCGGTGCCTGTTCCTTACTCTTCCTTCTCGTCCTTGCGGTTGAAGCGATTCATCGCGGCCGCGCGGCCCTCGTTGATGATCGTTTCCACCGCGTCGGCGGCGCGATCCAGTTGCTCATCGACCGCCGCGTACTGCGACTTCCTGAACTGGCTCAGCACGTAGCGCGAGCCGTCTTTCACATCGTGCTCGGGCGCGATCCCCAGGCGCAGGCGCAGCAGCTCCTGCGTGCCCATCGCCCCAATGATCGACTCCATGCCCTTGTGCCCCGCCGAACTGCCGCGCTCGCGGATGCGAATGCGGCCCATGGGCAGGTCGAGCTCGTCGTACACCACCAGCAGGTCGCGCTCGGGCTCCAGTTCCAGTTCCTCGACCAGCGCCCGCACCGACATGCCGCTCAGGTTCATGAACGTCTCGGGCTTGGCCAGGACAACTTCCTCCGGCCCGATCCTCACCCGCGCCGTCAGCGCCTTGCACCGCCGGTTATTGACTTCGGCGCCGTGCCGCTCGGCAATCCTGTCCACCGCCAGAAAGCCGATGTTGTGCGGCGTGAACTGGTACTCGATGCCCGGATTGCCCAGCCCGACAATTAGCTTCAACGCTGACGTCCCGATGTTTCACGTTTCGCGTTTCACGTTTCAGGAAATGCCGTGCGGGCGGCAACGTGAAACGTGAGACCTCGAAACATCGAAACCTTACTTCTTCTCCTTCTTCTCGGCCTTCGCCGCAGGCGCGGCTTCGGCGGCAGCTTCGCCTTCCTCGGCCGTCTCCTGCTTGCCCTTCTTGATGACCTCGGGCTCGGCCGGCGCGGCGGCTTCCGCGCCCACCACGCCTTCGGCCGCCGGGGCCGCCACTTCCTCTTCCTTCACGGTGGTGATGTGCGCCACCGTCTGGTTCTCGTCGGTGATGAAATGGAGCTTGCCGCCGTGCGGCAGGTCGGCCACGCGCAGCACCTTGCCGAAGACGAGATCGGTCACGTCCACGCTGATGTGCGGCGGGATATCGGCCGGCAGGCACTCGATTTCCACCTCGCGCAGCACCTGATCGAGAATGCCGCCCTGCGTCTTCACGCCTTCGGCTTCGCCGGTCAGGTGGATGGGGATGCGGACACGGATCTTCTCGTCCATGGCGATGCGCTTCAGGTCCAGATGCAGCACGGCGCCGCGCACCGGCTCGAACTGCATGTCCACGATCATCGCCTTGGTGCGCTCGCCGCCCACGGAGAGATCAAAAATCGTGTTGTGTCCGCTCTCCGAGCGCAGGATGCGCGAAATCTGCTTGGGGTCAACGCTGATCGCGACCGCCTCCTTGCGCGCGCCGTAGAGCACGCCCGGCACCGAGCCGGAGCGGCGCGTGCGCCGCGCTTCATTCTTGCCGCGCGAATCGCGGACCTTCGCTTCCACCGTTGTCGCTTCTGCTGTAGCCATGACTGCTTCTTCTCCTCAAAACCTCGGACTCTTCAGCCTGGTGCTCCCGCGTTCCGCGCCCTGCTTTTCGGCGCTAACGTGGGAAGCAAACTCCTAAACGAACAGTGTGCTGACCGACGTCTCCTCGTGAATGGACTGGATTGCGCGCGCGATCAGCCCCGCGATGGACAGCACCTTGATCTTGGGCTCGTTCTCGCCGGGCTGCGGCACGGCGAGCGGCTTGGCGTGCTCGGCCAGCGGCACCGTGTTGGTGACAATCACCTGCTTCAGCTGCGAGCCGCTGATTTTCTCGATTGCCTTGCCCGAGAGCACGGCGTGCGTCGCGCAGGCGTAGACCTCGCGCGCGCCCGCTTTGAGCAGCGCGTCGCCGGTCTTCACCAGCGTTCCGGCGGTGTCGATGATGTCGTCGAGCACCACGCAGGTGCGCCCGGCCACGTCGCCGATGACGTGCATCACTTCGGTGACGTCCATGTCGACGCGGCGCTTGTCGACAATGGCGAGGGCCGCGTCCATCTTTTTCGCAAAGAAGCGCGCGCGCTCCACGCCGCCGGCATCGGGCGAAACGATGGTCAGGTCGGGCAGCTGCATTTTCTGCACGTGGCCCACGAGCACGGGCGACGCGAACAGGTGGTCCACCGGGATGTTGAAGAAGCCCTGAATCTGCGGCGCGTGCAGGTCAACCGTGAGCACGCGATGCGCGCCCGCCGTGGTGATCAGGTCGGCGATGAGCTTGGCGCTGATGGGCGCCCGCGGACGGTCTTTGCGGTCCTGGCGCGCGTAACCAAAGTACGGAATCACCGGCGTGATGCGCCGCGCCGAGGCGCGCTTGAGCGCGTCGATCATGAGCAGCAGCTCGATGATGTGCTCGTCGACGGGGAAGCAGGTGGGCTGCAGGATGAAGACGTCGGCGCCGCGCACGTTCTCCTGCACCTGCACGTAAACTTCGCCGTCGGAGAAGCGCGTGACCTGCGCCTGGCCCAAGGGCAGTCCAAGGTCGTCGCAGATCTCCTGGCACAGTTGCCGGTTCGCCGAACCGCAGAAGATCTTGAATTTGTCATCGTGGCGCGCCCGCTTGGGCGGACGCTCAGGACGCGGCTGCGTGGAATGCTGCTTCTTTTCAGGAACTTTCTCCGTCACCGTCGCTGTCGTGGCCATGGTCTGCCTCGCGAGAGGAGCTTCGCCTTCGCGCACCTCGTGCGACGACGGCGCCTCGGGAAAAGTTTTCGTTTTGTCCTGAATGACGCTCAAGCTTCCGACCTACGCCCTGGGTTTGCCGTTCCCTCTGCCTTCGCGGTCGCTCTTACTGTCCGCTATTGACTATCCGCCGCAGTTGGCTGGGCGGCCAGGATTCGAACCTGGACAAAGTGCTCCAAAGGCACTTGACCTACCATTAGTCGACCGCCCAACACGCCAGTACCGCGTTGCGAGTACCGAGTTAGTCTCGCGTCCCGGGAAACTGAATATTGATGCTTTGAACTAATCCGCTGTATCGACTCGAAAGTCTCCCGACGACGCTTCGGAGGAACTGCCACTCCGCACCCTCGCGGCGGCTGTGAATCTCGCAGTGCAGAACGCCGCCGCCGCTCCGCCAATTCATCCAGCCCTTGTACTTCTTGTGTTTCACCCTGCTGCCGCCGCGGCCTTCCAGCATCAGCGTCTTCAGACTGCCGCTTCGCATGTCCTCTTTGAGGACGCTCATCAAATGCGCGTCCCCACGCTCGACAACTTGGAGTCTGATCATTCGTCGCCTCCAAACTATCGCCGCTCCGACAACTCCGTACTCGGCGCTAAAGTCCGGCCCAATACTCTGCCCTGCTCAGCGTCCGCGTGGCCACCGCCGGCACGCCCGCGGCCGCGACCTTGCGCGCGGCCTTGTGCGCCGCGTCGCGGCTGGCAAAGATCCCGTACAGCGCCGACCCGGAACCAGACAGCGAGGCGTATTTGGCCCCGTGGCGCTCCAGCACACGCTTCACCTGACACAATTCGGGATGCTCGGAAAAGACGACGCGTTCGAAGTCGTTTTCGATCCCGGTTCGGACAAGGTCGAGAAGCAGTGCCTCGGCCCGGTCCCTGCGGCCTTTGCCGCCTGGGACACCGGAGTTGCGGCCCCCAGCCCCTGTTCCCGGCCGGGTCAAACTGTCACCCAGCCACTCAAAAACCGAGCGGCTGAACACCACAATTCTATCGGAGCCGCCCCGAGCGGTCAATTTTGCCAACGACCCTGCGGGTGCCCCATCCTTTGCGGAGCGGGTTGTGCTCCGCAAAGGGTGGGACGGCATGGCGTCCCAGGCCGCAAACGCCGCCGGCGTCGAGATCCCCACCTTCGGCGTCGCCACCACCAGCTCAAGCGGGGGTAAATCCGGCAGCGGCAGGACTTCCTCGCCTCTCCCGGCGCCGAAGACCGTGCCGCCGACCACAAATAAAGGAAGGTCGGAGCCCACCTCGGCCGCCAGGCGAAGCTTGTCCGCCCAGCCGATACGTCCCTTGGCCGCGCGCTCGAGGGCCAGCAGAGTCGCAACCGCGTTGGACGAAGCCGCCCCCAGCCCGCCCTGCACCGGCAGCCGCTTCTCGATGGTGACCACCACGCGCCCCTGGCGCCCCAGCAGCCGCAGCGCGCGCTCGGCCATGCGATGGCAGGTGTTGGACTCGTCACAGGGCACCTGCGGATGCGAGCAGCGAATCTCGATGCCGGTGCCCCGCGCCAGCTCGACCTTCACCACGTCGTGCAGCGCGATCGTCTGGTAAACGGTGCGCAGGTCGTGGAAGCCATCGTCCCGCCGCGCGCCGATCACCAGCCCGATGTTGATCTTCGCAAACGACCGCACCGCAACGGCCATAGGGCGGGAATTCTAAATCAAACATCTCAGCGCCATCTGCCTGCGCGATGAAAGCTTTCCGTTGTGTTAGCTTAAAAGGTCTTTTGAGGCGCACCGGATGACCCAGAGAGTCCGCAAGGCCGTTTTCCCCGCCGCCGGCCTGGGGACGCGGTTCCTGCCCGCCACCAAGGCGCAGCCCAAGGAAATGCTGCCGCTGGTGGACAAGCCCATCATTCAATATGGCGTCGAGGAAGCGCTCGCCTCGGGTTGCGACCAGATCATCATCATCACCGGCCGCGGCAAGAGCGCCATCGAAGACCATTTCGACGTCAGCTACGAGCTGGAAAAGATGCTGGAGGAGCGCGGCAAGACCGATCTGCTCTCCGTTGTCCGCCAGATTTCCGACATGATCCACGTGGCCTACGTGCGCCAGAAAGAAGCCATGGGACTGGGCCACGCCGTGCTGATGGCGCGCGAGCTGGTCGGCAACGAGCCCTTCGCCGTGCTGCTCGCCGACGACGTGATCGACGCCAATCCGCCCTGCCTGAAGCAGATGATCGACGTGTTCAACGACACCGGCTCTTCGGTCATCGCGGCGCAGGTGGTGGAGGGTCCCGCGATTTCTTCCTACGGCGTGATTGACGGCGCTCCCGTCGACGGCAAGTTCGGCGGCCGGCTGATGGACGTGCGCAGCGTAGTGGAGAAACCCCGCATGGAAGAAGCGCCATCGAACCTGGCCGTGATCGGCCGCTACGTGCTCACGCCGGAAATTTTCGACGCGCTCGAGCACATCCCGCTCGGGGCGGGTGGCGAACTCCAGCTCACCGACGGACTGAAGGCGCTGATCGCCACGCAAAAGCTCTACGGCTACCGCTTCGAAGGCAAGCGCCACGACGCCGGCGACAAGCTCGGCTTCCTGAAAGCAACGGTCGAGTTCGCGCTGCAGCGGCCGGGGCTGGGGGAGAAGTTCAGGCAGTATTTGAAGGAACTAAAACTCTGATTGAACCGCGGAGGCGCCGAGACGCGAAGAAATCAATGCACAACAGGAATGCAAAACGAAAAATCAAGGCCGGCCCGGCCGCAGATTTCAATTTTGCATTTTTACGTTTGCATGTGGCATTGTTTTTCTCCGCGCCTGCGAGTCTCCGCGGTTAGGAACTTATGGCCAATCCACTCGTCTCCATCGTCATGGGCTCCGACTCCGACCTGGAAATCATGCGCGAGGCGGCGCGCGCGCTCGATGACTTCGGCATCGCCCACGAAATCGACATCGCCAGCGCCCACCGCTCGCCGGCACGCACCGCCAAGTTCGCCCGCGAGGCCGCCGCTCGCGGCATTCGCGTGATCATCGCCGGCGCGGGCGGCGCCGCGCACCTGGCCGGCGTCATCGCGGCCGAGAGCACGCTTCCGGTGATCGGGGTGCCCATTCCTTCAACGTCGCTCCAGGGCCTCGACTCACTGCTTTCCATCGTGCAGATGCCGGCCGGCATTCCGGTCGCGACCGTCGCTATCGGCAAGGCCGGCGCCTACAACGCCGGCGTGCTCGCCGCCCAGATGCTGGCACTCTCCGACGCCGCCCTCGCGAAAAAGCTCGACGCCCACAAGCAGAAGCTGGCCGCGGGCGTGGAGGAGAAGTCCAAGAAGCTGAAGCAACAGTAAGTCGCTTCGGCTGTCAGCTCTTGGCCCTCAGCTGGCCCTACGGGCGAGCCGATGTCCGAATGCCGGCAGCGTTGTTCCGCGTGCTAGCATTCCGGCGCCATGAAACCTGCGGCCGTCATCCTTCTCCTCGCCGTTTCCGCTGCCGCTGAAAACCCCACCAACGCTCCCACATCCAACAGCGCCTTCGACGCGCGCGCCTCGGAGCGCTTCGTCAACCTGGCGCTGGCCTGCGTCCACAAGGAGTACCCGAACAAGCTCTCGCACTCGCTGAACTCCGACGCCGACGTGGCGCCGCCACGCAGGCTCACGCCCGCCTTTTACGGCTGCTACGACTGGCACTCGTCGGTGCACGGCCACTGGATGCTGGCGCGCATCGCGCGCACTTTTCCCGAAGCGAAGTTCACGCCGCGCATCCGCGAGGCGCTGGCCCAGAGCCTGACCGCGGAAAACGCCGCCGCCGAAGCCGCCTATCTGCGCGGCGAAGGACGCGCCAGCTTCGAGCGTCCGTATGGGCTGGCGTGGCTGCTGCAGCTCGCGTCGGAGTTGCGCGAGTGGGACGACCCGCAGGCGAAAGAGCTCTCGGCCAATCTGGCGCCGCTCGAGCAGGCCGCGACCGAGCGGCTGAAAGCGTGGCTGCCGAAGCTTTCGCATCCGGTGCGCTCCGGCGAGCATAGCCAGACGGCGTTTGCACTTGGCCTCATGCTCGACTCAGCGCGCAGGTCGGGCGAAAAACCCTTCGGAGAGCTGATTGCCGCCAAGATCCGCGAATTCTATGCGTCCGACAAGAACTGCCCGCTCGCCTACGAGCCCAGCGGCGAAGATTTTCTCTCGCCCTGCCTCGCCGAGGCCGACGCCGTGCGGCGCGTGATGGAGCCGGCCGAATTTGCCGCGTGGCTCACAGCCTTCCTGCCGCAGATTCCGAAGAATGCGAACGACGCGGCCTGGCTCAAGCCGGCTGTCGTTACCGACCCCAGCGATCCACGCCTGGCGCACCTGGACGGTCTGAACCTCTCGCGCGCGTGGATGCTGGAGGGAATCGCCTCCGCCCTTCCGCCGGCCGACAAGCGACTGGCCGCGCTGAACGCCGCCGCGCAGGCGCACCGCGCCGCCGGACTCGCCTCAGTCACCGGCGCGCACTACGAGGGCGGACACTGGCTGGGCAGCTTCGCCGTTTACCTGGTCACGGAACGCGGACTGAGTCACAGCGTCTTCCAGGTCCCCACCTACGATGGCAAACAAGGCGCGCACGGCGAACACAACGGCGCCTCGCCGTGGCCACGCTTGCCGCGCTAGGTATCGCACGTTCTTCGGGAATTGTCGTGCCGGGCGCGCTGTTCGCGCGAGGGCTGTGCATTTGCCGCCGGCAGCGCCACACAGGTTGCGTACGCCACACTGCCGAAGCCTTGGTTCCTCCGCGTCCTCTGCGTACTCCGCGGCTAAAGATTTTGAATTGCCTTGGCGGCAATGTCCCGCCGGAACTGCATTCCGTCGAAACTGATCTCACCCACCGCCGCGTAGGCGCACTCCACCGCGGCCTTCAAACCGGCGCCGCGCGCGGTGACGCCGAGCACGCGGCCACCGGACGTGTAGATTCCATCCGCCTTGCGCACTGTGCCTGCGTGGAAAACCTCCACGCCTTCGATTGCGGCTGCGCGTTCGAGTCCGGAAATCTTCTGCCCTGTTTCCGGCTTTCCCGGATAGCCGCGCGCCGCCATGACCACGCACACAGCCGGATCGGCGGACCAGCGAAAGTCGCCCTCGCTCGTTCTGCCTTCGACCGCGGCTTCGATGGCCTCGAACAGGTCGCTCTCCAGGCGCATCAGGATGGGCTGCGTCTCCGGATCGCCGAAGCGGCAGTTGAACTCCAGGACCATGGGCCCGCGCGGCGTGATCATCAGGCCGCAATAAAGGATGCCGCGATACTCGGCGTCTTCCGCCTTCATGCCGGCCACGACCGGGCGCGCAATGTGCGTGAGCAGCCACTCGCGCAGCACCGGATCGACCATGGACTCGGTGGAGTACGCGCCCATGCCGCCGGTATTGGGGCCGGTATCGCCCTCGCCGATGCGCTTGTGGTCGCGCGCGGCCGCCAGCGGCGCCACGCGTTCGCCGTCGCTCATCACCAGGAAAGAGAGTTCGTCGCCTTGCAGGAATTCTTCCAGCACCACCGTGCGTCCGGCTTCGCCCAGCATTTCACCGCTGAGCATCCCGGCCGCCACGCGCGCGGCTTCTTCTTTCGTCTGCGCGATGACGACGCCCTTCCCGGCCGCGAGGCCGTCGGCCTTCACCACTACCGGCGCGTGCAGGCGGGCCAGCGCTTCCTTCACATCTTTCTCGGACGCGCAGATGGCGAAGTGGGCCGTGGGAATCCGGTGCCGCAGCATGAATTCCTTGGCGAACCCCTTGCTCGACTCAAGGCGCGCCGCCTGTTGCCGCGGCCCGAAAATCTTCCAGCCGCGGCGCTCGAATTCGTCCACCACGCCTACGGTCAGCGGCAGCTCCGGCCCGACGACGGTCAAGTCCGGCTTGAGGCGCGCCGCCAGTTGCGCCATCGCCTGCACGTCGCCCAAATCAACGGGAAGGCATTCGGCGACTTCGGCAATGCCGCCGTTGCCCGGCGCGCACCAGATCTTTTCCAGGCGCGGCGATTGCTTGAGCTTCCACGCGAGCGCGTGCTCGCGTCCGCCGCCGCCGAGGATGAGGACGTTCATGGCGGAAGACTACAGCACTCAGCGCTCAGCAGTCAGCACTCAGCTCGAACCAGCAGTCGGCGCTTGGCCGTTAGCCTTTGGCCGTTGAGGATCGAAATGCGCCGGGGCCAAACGCCAACTGCCAAGCGCCGTTAACAGCAGTTAACCGCAGCGTATAATTCGGACAGTGAGAATCACCGTCTCCAAAGAGGACTACCTCAAGGCCATCCTCGAAGCCGAGTGCGAGGGCGAGCAGGTCATCTCGGCGACGCTGGCCAGCTGGCTCTCGGTCTCCCCGCCGGCGGTGAGCATGGCGCTGCGACGGCTGAAGAAAGACGGGCTGGTCCGCGTCGAAGGCGACGGCCGTGTTCGCCTCACCTCCGCCGGGCGCGCCATCGCGCGGCGCACCGCCACGCGGCACCACCTGATCGAGCGCATGCTGTCGGAAATTTTCGGCATGGAGTGGTACAAGGTGCACGAGGAGGCGGAGCGGCTGGAGCATGCCGTCTCTGCCGAGTTCGAGGCCAAGCTGGCGCGCCGCCTGGGAAGCAGCCGCGCCTGCCCGCACGGCAACACGGTGATGCCTGAGAGCCCGGCCAGCCGGCGCCGCCGCGGCCTCACGCTGCTTTCCGAAGGCGAAGCCGGCAAGCAATACGTGGTGCGCAGCATCTACGAGCGCGACCGCAAGCTGCTGGAGTTTCTCGAACACCGCGGTGTCCGCCCCGGGGCCAAGCTGCGTATGCTGGCGCGCAATTACGACCAGACCCTGACCTTGAATACCGACTCCGGCCGCGTCGCCATCGGCAAGCCCGCCGCCGACCGGGTTTGGGTCGCCGGCGATCGCGGATGAAGTGGTTGTCATCCTGAGCGAAGCGGGCGATTCCGCACAGCGGAAGCACCCGCGAAGTCGAAGGGGGCCTGCCTGGACCATGAATGCGCGCCGACGGCCCGCGAATCGCGCGAGTCATCCGAGCGAAGCCCCAGTCCCGCAACGCGGGACCAGGCGGGTCGCAGAAACCCAACGCCCAGCGCCCGCCGGAGTTAACCACGGTTTAACTTTCTTCATCTACTGCGGCTAATGTACAATGCTGCGTAGATGAACACCACCGAACGAGCCTGGCGCCTCGACCGCACCCACCCAAGTCTTCCCGAGGTGCACGCCAGCCTCCTCGTTCCGCGCACGGACAACTTCCTGCGCAAGATGCTCGCCTTCGCCGGCCCGGGATTCCTGGTGGCGGTGGGTTACATGGACCCGGGTAACTGGGCGACTGACCTGGCGGCCGGCTCGCGCTACAACTACACCCTGCTGTCGGTGGTGATGCTCTCGAACCTGATGGCGATCCTGCTGCAGGGACTCGCGGTGAAGCTCGGCGTCGCCACCGGGCGCGACCTGGCGCAGGCCTGCCGCGACCACTTCCGTCCCGTGACCAGCTTCATTCTGTGGATACTGGCCGAGGTCGCCATCGCCGCCTGCGACCTGGCCGAGGTGATCGGCTCGGCCATCGCTCTGCAGCTGCTGTTTCACATCCCGCTGGTGTGGGGCGTGTGCCTCACCGCTGCCGATGTGCTGCTCATCCTGGCGCTCCAGAACCGCGGCTTCCGCTACATCGAGGCGCTGGTCATCTCGCTGATTGCCGTGATCAGCGCGTGCTTTGGGCTGGAAATCCTGTTCTCGCGGCCGGAACTGAGCGGCATCGCGCGCGGTTTCATCATCCCCTCCGTCCAGATCGTGCGCGATCCGAGCATGCTGTACATCGCCATGGGCATCCTGGGCGCGACGGTCATGCCGCACAACCTCTACCTGCACTCGGCGATCGTTCAGACGCGGAAGATTCAGGTCACGCCCGAGGGCAAGCGCGAAGCCATCCGCTACGGACAGATTGATTCGGCGGTGGCGCTCATGCTGGCGCTGTTCGTCAACGCCGCCATCCTGATCGTCTCGGCCGCGGTCTTCCACCGCAGCGGCAATCACAACGTGGCCGAAATCCAGGACGCCTACAAGCTGCTCTCACCGCTCCTCGGCGTGGGCGGCGCCAGCTTCCTGTTTGCTGTTGCGCTGCTCGCTTCCGGGCAGAACTCCACCCTCACCGGCACGCTCGCCGGCCAGATCGTGATGGAAGGATTTTTGAACATCCGGCTCAAGCCGTGGCTGCGCCGGCTGATCACGCGGCTCATCGCCATCGTGCCCGCCGTCATCGTCACGGCTGCCTACGGCGAGAGCGGCACCGCCAGGCTGCTCATCCTCAGTCAGGTGGTGCTCAGCATGCAACTCAGCTTCGCCGTGTTTCCTCTGGTCATGTTTACCGGCGACCGCAGGAAGATGGGCGAGTTTACGAATCCGCGCTGGCTGAAATCGCTGGCGTGGACGACGGCCATCTTCATCGCCGCGTTGAACGGGTGGTTGCTGGTGCAGAGCTTTCGCGGAGCTTAGCGCAACAGTCTGTCGTATTCCGCGTGCGTTCCGATCCAGAACCAAGCCAATTGCGCTTCGAACTCGATGGCTAACGCGCGGTCATGAAGACCGATTCTGACCAACCAGAATCGGCCGACCTTCTTGGAAGCGTTCTCTTTCTCGCCAATCCGAGGCAACGATCAGATTCCCAAACAAAAACGGATGAGCACTTGATCCGTGCTCACCCGTGTATATCCGTGGCAAGTTGAATTTCGGCTTACGCCGTGCCTGGCGCTGGCTGGATGCCCGGCGTGCGGCCCGGCTCCGGCTTGAGCACCTTCTGCACATCGTCGCCGGGAGAGCCGCCCACGGGCTTGGCGGGAAGCTCGCGGCCTTCGATGACGGCCTTGATCTCGACCGCGTCGAGCACCTCCCGCTCCAGCAGCGCCTGCGCCAGCCGCTCCAGCGCCTCGCGATTGCCGCTCAGGATGCTGACCGCCGACTGGTAGCCTTGGTCGACGAAGCGCTTCACTTCCTCATCGATGAGCATGGCCGTCTGCTCGCTGAAGTCGCGATGCTGCGCGATCTCGCGCCCGAGGAAGATCTGCTCTTCCTTCTTGCCGAACGTGAGCGGGCCGAGTTTCGACATGCCAAACTCGCACACCATCTTGCGCGCCAGCTCGGTGGCGCGCTCAATGTCGTTGCCCGCGCCCGTGGTCATGCTCTTGAGGAAGAGCTCTTCGGCCACGCGCCCACCCATCAGGATCGCGAGCTGCGTTTCCAGATAGTCGCGCGTGTACGTGTGCTTGTCGTCGATGGGCAGCTGCATGGTCACGCCCAGCGCCATGCCGCGCGGGATGATGGTCACCTTGTGCAGCGGGTCGGCGTGCTCGCGCATCGCCGCCACCAGCGCATGCCCGGCTTCGTGGTAAGCGGTGTTCCGCTTCTCCTCTTCGCTCAGCAGCATGCTTTTACGCTCGGCGCCCATCAGGACCTTGTCCTTGGCCAGCTCGAAATCGAGCATGAGGACGGTCTTGCGGTTGTAGCGCGCCGCGTTCAGCGCAGCCTCGTTGACCATGTTGGCTAGGTCGGCGCCGCTGAAGCCCGGTGTGCCGCGCGCCAGGACCGACAAGTCAACGTCGTCGGCCACAGGAATCTTGCGCGTGTGCACGCGGAGAATCTCTTCGCGTCCGCGCACGTCAGGCCGCGACACCACGACGCGCCGGTCGAAGCGGCCGGGGCGCAGCAGCGCCGGATCGAGCACGTCAGGCCGGTTGGTGGCCGCGATCAGGATGACGCCTTCGTTGGACTCGAAGCCGTCCATCTCGACGAGCAGCTGGTTGAGCGTCTGCTCGCGCTCGTCGTGACCGCCGCCCAGGCCGGCGCCGCGATGGCGGCCGACCGCGTCAATTTCGTCGATAAAGATGATGCAGGGCGCGTTCTTCTTGCCCTGCTCGAACAGGTCGCGGACGCGGCTGGCGCCCACGCCAACGAACATCTCCACGAAGTCGGAGCCGGAGATCGAGAAGAACGGCACGTTGGCTTCGCCCGCCACGGCGCGCGCCAGCAGCGTCTTGCCGGTTCCCGGAGGCCCGACCAGCAGCACGCCCTTGGGGATGCGTCCGCCGAGCTTCTGGAACTTCTGCGCTTCGCGCAGGAACTCGATGATCTCGCGCAGCTCTTCCTTGGCCTCATCCACGCCGGCCACGTCCTTGAACGTGACCTTCTTCTGCTGCATGGAGAGCAGGCGAGCGCGGCTCTTGCCGAAACTCAGCGCCTTGTTTCCGCCCGTCTGCATCTGGCGGATCATGAAGAACCACAGCGCGGCCAGCAGGATGATGGGGGCTAAGTTGAACAGCCACGCCGGCCAGTTCCCGCCCGAACCGTCTTTCACGGTGATGTTGACGTTGCGGTCGCGCAGCACCTTGATCATGTCCGGATAGTTCGCCGGAACGGTGGTGTGGAAGGGGGTCTTCTCGTTGCGGTAAGTTCCCTGCACGTCGCTGTTCAGCAGGGTCACGGACTGCACGTTGCCCTGGTCCACCTGCGACATGAACTCGGTGAAGTTGATCTCTTTTGTCTTGGAGCCGGCCCCGCCCGTCTTCACCACCTGCCAGAGCAGCACGCCCGACACGACGATCACCAGCCAGAACACGATCGTCTTTACGGTTGAATTCACTTCTGGACTCCTCACCCTGCTGCCAGCTTCCGATACACCGCTGAGGCGAGCAACACTGCCCCACGTCGATTAGATGCCTTGGCCCGGCGCCGGATGTGACTTCTTTGGAATTCTAAACCCTTTTGGCGCCCTTGTGCCGGCGCCTTTCCGTTGCCCGGGCGATTTTTGCGCCTTGCGCGGCGTGGAGCTGGCGCTGGCGGTCCCCGCTATTTATTAGACGCCGCAGCCGTGCCTTCGGCGCCTTTCAGCACTCCTACATACGGCAGATTTCGCCCCAGATGCGGCGCGCCCAGGCCGTATCCCACCACGAACCCTTCTTCGACCTGGAAGCCGAAGAAGTCGGGCTGGAGCGAGACGCGGCGGGAAACCTGCTTATCAAGCAGCGTGCACAGCTTGACGGTGGCGGCTCCGCGGCCGACCAAGTTGCGCATCAGGAACTCGGCGGTGATGCCGCTCATCACCACCACTTCGACCAGGAGCACGTGCTGGCCGCGCACGTCAATCTCGGGACTGAAGAAGATCTCGCGGTGGATGCCGCTGTCCTTGCTCTTCTCGGTGAGCTTCGGCTTCACGAACTGGCACACCACCGGCACGTCGAGGGCGCGCACCAGGTCGGCCATGAACACGAAGGCGTCGTCGAGCACGCACACGGCGTGCAGCGTCTTGCCGCGATAGGTCTCGGAAATCTGGCGCGCGAGCTCCTGCACGCGCTTCTGGATCTGCTCGGCGGAGAGCAGCACGGTTACGTCGCCGGCCTGGGTCATGCGGCGTTCTCCATCCCGCTTGAGCGGGACGCATTCCGTATCATGCCGCCGATTTGCTTCCCGGAACGGGCTTTTCCGCCTGCGGGGGAACCTATTCGATTACCAGCGGGCGAGTACGGCGGTGCGGGATTATAGCCCGGTGGACCGCGGCCGGCGTCAGCGGCGCGCCAGCGCGTTGGCGCGCTTCTCAGGCAGACTGCGCTTGTCGAGCTCGAAGCGCAGCTCGGCGGCACCGGCGACGACCACCAGTCCGCCGCGCAGCTCCACTTTGCGCTCGCGTTTGCCCGACTGCGACTCGGCCAGCGACAGCACCTGCTCGACGTGCTCGAAGTCGAGCCTGAGGCCCACTCGTTCGGCCAGGGCGCGGACCACGCGGCGCTGAAGCGCCGGCGGGAGCCGGCGGAACGACTCCAGCCGGACCACCGGCGCGCGGGCAGCGGCCCGTTCGGGGGCGGCCGGGCTGCACGATTCGGTGAGCGCGCGCTCAACCTGCTCGCTCCAGTACTCTTCCTCGCCGCGGGCGGCCTCGGCCATCTCGCCCAGCACACGCACCACGCTGGGGTTGAACTCGCGCTCCAGCAGCGGCAGCAGTTCGTGCCTCACGCGGTTGCGCAGGAAGCGGCGGTCGCGGTTGCTGGCGTCCTCGTGCCAAGGCTGGCCGATCTGCCGCAGATAGCGCTCCAGGTCGGCGCGACGAACGGCCAACAGCGGACGAACAATGTGATTCGCCGACTTAGGACACCCAACACGATTTCGTAAGGGTGCGGCTTCAGCCGCGCCGTGACTCGGGCCAACCTGCTGCTGCTTCAGCCGCTGAGGTGCTGCTCCGCGTGCGGGCAGAATCCCCGCAAGACCGCGCGTCCCGGCGCCGCGGATGAGCCGCAGCAGGACCGTCTCGGCCTGATCGTCGAGCGTGTGTGCGGTCGCGATGCGGTCGAGCTTGCCTTCGGCGACGAGCCGCGCGAAGAAACCATAGCGCAGCTCGCGTCCCGCAGCCTCGAGGCTCAGGCGACGCGAGGCGGCGAAGCCGGTTGCGTCGGCCGTTTCGGCGAAAAGTTCGAGGTCGTGTTCGCGCGCCAGGGCCGCGACGAAGGCGGCATCGGCCGCGGCCTCGGCGCGAATGCCGTGGTTCATGTGCACAACCGCGGGGACGATGCCCAGCTCGGTGCGCAGCTCCAGCAGCAGGCGCAACAGGGCTACCGAGTCGGCGCCGCCGGAAACGGCCACGCCAACGCGCTCGCCGGCGCGCAGCAGGCGCCCAGTGCGGACCGCGTTGAGCACGCCGACGGTGAGCGCCGAGTGCCATCTTGTCGGGCGGGGGTTCACCCCTCAATCGTAAACCCGAGGGGGAGCAAAGGCAGAGTTGGTGAGGGCTGCTTTCAGCCGGACACGAACTCACGCCATGTGGTGGTGGTCGCAAGGCCCGACACCTGCGCCACGCCCGCGCAGACATGGGCAGCGGACCTGAGTAAGGGCCCTGGGGCAACAAGGCGGGCGCGGCCAACTCCGGTTGTACTCACCTATGGTTGTTAGCGTTGGAAATAGCCGATGCTGTGGACGCCCCGGCCATGACCAGAGGCACGAGACGCTCTATGCGATGATGGCCAGTGCGATGAAACATGTAGCGCAATAACTGGTCTGTACCAAAAACTATTCCTTCATATGCAATCTGTCCTGGCCATCCGTGCTCGACGAAAGGCCTAGCGATAGGGTTGCGTTCAGCGGAAGGGATAACTCCGCAAACGCCAGTGGCCGGATCGCAAATCCTTATGCGACGCACAGGCCCCGCTTGGGTTGTTATCGCGTCTGCCAACTGCGCAGCAACATTGACGCCGGTGAGAATGTTGTTGGTACGATCGAAGAATCGATGCGTCGGAACAGGGCCACGCTTTTCTCGATTCTGCACGGTTCTTTCGCTGGAGGGGGTATTTGGTAGCTCCACTCGGCTAGGCGCAGCCGGTTGCTGAGGTGGTGACTGCTCTTGGGCGTGCAGGACCACATTCATCGCAAAGGATATCGCTAGATAAGCTGCAATCTGACCGCTTCGCATGTCTCTCTCCGAAAGTAAGCTGGAGCGAGGGATTCCCCGCCCCAGCTTAGCTCGACCTCATTCAAGGCAGATCAGGGCAATGGCCGCCGGAACAGGATTCACCGCCACCGCCTCCGGAGTCGGGCGGCGGTGGATCATTTCCGGTGATTTGCAAAATGACGCCACCCATTGGGTCATAGTTACCGCCGCCAGTCGCATTTGAAATCAGAATTTGATATTCGCCGGATACAAGTGGTGGCGAAATGGCGGGCGTGTTAAAGGTCAAGGTGGTGCCATCGGCAGATACCCAGGTTGCATAGGCGGATGTGTATACAACACCGTCGTAGCTGTAGAAGTCAATTCGGGGCATTCCATAGACAGCTGAGAAACCTTGTCCGCTTACGGTGTAGGAACTCGGAAGCGAAAAAGCATCGCTAGACCCGGGACTAATTGAGAACTGCCCTACCGTCGTACACGTCAAGGGAACAACGCTGCCATTGTTCACAAAAACGCTGGTGAACACGTCGTGATTGCAATGGGGCGATTGAAAACGGTGAAAGCTCCACGAGGACGGCACGCATACCTCGCTCAATCGCTTCTGCCCTGAACTGTCCGTGTGTTGAATCCCCAATTGAATTCCGATGTTCGTGACCAGGCCTTGGCTGTCACACTGTGAATTGAGGGTGAGCCCGTCGAAGTTCACGTTAGCTTCACCTTGCGGCTGCATCAGGCCAACTTGCACCACGGGTGTTGTGATTGTCATGACTGCACTGGATCCTCCACCGCCAAGCAAGCCGCAGCTTGCACAGAGGACGACGCCACTCGCTATGATGGAGATGGAAATCAGTCTCTTTTTCATGGCTAGCGCTCCATTCCCATCAGGTCGAGGCAACGGTCGCTCGCCTGCTGCAAGTCGTTTGTGCTCATCTGACGCCCGCGGGTCGTGATTACGTCGATCATTTCTTGTACTCTTGGTGGAGTGCCGTTTTCGTAGCTGAGCCGGTCTTGCCAGCGCCGCGAACGCGTCTCCTTGAATTTCGTGCGACGCTCGTCGGGCGTGAGTTGAAAATCGGGGTTGTACACCTTCTGCGCGGCCAAGCTCGCGAATACGTAGGCGGCTTCGCTGGGCGACATTTCGTCATCGATCGAGCCTTTGTCCCGCCGTCCCGAGGCGGCGGAGTGCGACCCAATCAAGTGCGGGACCACCAGCAGCGCCCGCCTTCTGACGCCGCGCACCTCCCACTTGTTCGTCCTTGCGTACCCCGGCGCGTCAAAAACGGTGGCCAGGTGGTTCACGGCCTGGGCCACGTCTTGTTCATTCACTCCTCTGCGCTGGCCGCGTTGAAACGCCAGTTCCGTTCTTGTTATCCGATCAATCGTGGGCTGGGTAATGACATCGAGCGCGGGCGTTTCTCCCGCGACATTCTGGACGATTGAAGCTGCCAGCGCTCGCGCTAAAGCCTCATCATCCCCGTGAAGGGCAGCGGCCCGTTGATCCACGGACGTCCATCCAAGCTGGTCGTCCGGGTTGTTTGGTGGAGTAGCTCTCGACACGATGGCTCCAATGACTGCCAAAACCATCGCCGCCGACGCAATTGCGAAAATCTTGCTGCGTGACGACACGATTCCACCTCGACTGCGCTTGATTTCCGGCACGGACAGCCACCAATACAAAAAGTACCGAATGGCGCGACAGTGCGGAGGCTCGTCAGACTAGGGCGATTGCCCGCTGGTTCGCCTTCAGCGACAGAGGTGTTTCAGATTCGGAAATAACTTCCGGTTTCGAGCCACTTGGGGGGGGGGGGATTCTCGGGTTTTCGATGCATGCATTCCGCCGGCGGCTGTTCTGAATTCAGAACGGGCCAAAGAGCTTCGCGCTCGGAAACGGGCCGGGAAATGATGTATCGTCAACCTTTATGTCCTTTTTCCTTTTTCCTTTTGCCTTCAGTATCCTTCCGCCATGCGCAACGCCCTTATCGCCCTGCTCATCCTTGCCGCCACCGCTCTCGCCCAGCCCGCGCCCGCCGCATCTTCTGTTGTCGGGGCCGGCAAGCGCCTGCACGCCATCTTCGACCGCGAGTGGGAGTACACCATGCAGCAGAACCCCACCTGGGCGTCGTCGCTGGGCGATCGCCGATGGAACAACAAGTGGCCCGACGCGAGCCTTGCGGCCATCGAAGCGCGGCAGCGGCATCGGGTGGCGCTGCTCGACGAGTTGAAGAAGTTTCCGCGCGCCCAGCTTTCAGCCGCCGACCAGCTCAACTACGACCTGTTTCGCAAGCAGACCGAAGAAGCCATCGAAGAGCACGGCTTCCACTGGTACCTGGCGCCGCTCTACCAGCGCGAGGGCCCGCAACTGGCCGATGAACTCGGCGACCAGCTCCGCTTCACCACGGTGAAGGACTACGAAGACTGGATCGCGCGGCTGCGCGCGCTGCCCGCGCACCTGGAGCAGGTGACCGAACTGATGCGCGAGGGGGTGAAGGAGCACATCGTCCACCCCAAGGTGATCATGCAGCGCATTCCGGCGCAGATCGAGAAGCAGATCGTCGCCGACCCGGAGCAGAGCGGCTTCTACCGGCCGTTCAAGCGCTTCCCCGCCGACCTGAGCGCCGCCGACCGCGAGCGCCTGTCGGCCGCCGCGCGCGAGGCCATCAGCAACGCCGTCGTCCCGGCCTACCGCAAGTTCCACGACTTCTTCGTGCGCGACTACCTGCCCGCCTGCTTCGACCAGGTGGGCGCCTGGCAGTTGCCGCGCGGCGACGCCATGTACGCCTTCTTCGTCCGCCGGTACACGACGACCAGCCTCACGCCCGGCCAGGTGCACGAAATCGGACTGAAGGAAGTGGCCCGCATCCGCGCCGAGATGGAAGCGATCAAGGACAAGACCGGCTTCCACGGCTCGATGAAGGAATTCTTCACCTACCTGCGCACCGATCCGCGCTTCTTCTACAAATCGCCCGACGACCTGCTGGAGGCCTACAAAGCGCTGGCGAAAACGGTTGATCCGAACCTGGTGAAAGTTTTCCGCACGCTGCCGCGCATGCCGTACGGCGTGAAGGTGATCCCGGCCGCGTCGGCGCCCGACACCACCGCCGCCTACTACCAGGAGGGCGCGCCCGACGGCTCGCGCGCCGGCGCCTACTACGTGAACCTCTACAAGCCCGAGAGCCGCCCCAAGTGGGAGATGACCGCGCTCACGCTGCACGAATCGGTGCCCGGACATCACCTGCAGATCGCGCTGGCGCAGGAGCTGGGCGAGATTCCCAAGTTCCGCCGCTTCGGCTACTACGTGGCGTTCGGCGAAGGCTGGGGACTCTACGCCGAGTCGCTCGGCGAAGACATGGGCCTGTACTCCGACCCGTATGACAAGTTCGGCGAGCTGACCTACGACATGTGGCGCGCCGTGCGCCTGGTGGTGGACACCGGCATGCATGCCAAGCACTGGACGCGCCAGCAGGCGATTGACTACTTCATGGAAAACGCGCCCAAGGCCGAACTCGACATCGTGAACGAAATCGACCGCTACATCGCCTGGCCCGGGCAGGCGCTCGGCTACAAGATCGGCCAGCTCAAGTTCAAGGAACTCCGCGAGCGCGCGCGGCAGAAGCTCGGGGCGCAATTCGACGTCCGCGAGTACCACGAGGTTGCGTTGGGATCGGGGGCGGTGCCGCTGGATATTTTGGAGCGGAATGTGGACGCGTGGATTGCGCGGAAGTCAAAGGCCACCGCGGAGACGCAGAGGCGCGGAGAAAAGTCAGGAAAATGAATAGGTCATGCCGAGGCCGCGTGGGTTGCGGCCGAAGCATCTGCGGGACTTCGGTTTTTGTCGATATCGTTCCGGGCGCCCTCGCGCTGGGCCGGGTGGCGTTCAGCAAACTCACACCAGCACGACCCTTCGTGCTTTCGTGGCTTCGTGGTGAAATGAAACCGACGTGCCACGAGACATAAAAAGCGCCGCGTCTCCGCGCCTCCGCGTTGAACCGAGCGTTGTTCCCCGCGCCTTCTACGACCGCGACACGCGCCGGGTTGCCCGCGCGCTGCTCGGCAAAGTTCTGGTCAGGCGCGCAGGACGCCGCCTGCTCACCGGACGCATCGTGGAAACCGAAGCCTACCTCGGCGCCGAAGACGCGGCAGCACACTCCGCTCCCGGCCCGACCGCGCGCAACCGCGTGATCTTCGGTCCGCCGGGACACGCCTACGTCTACTTCATCTACGGCAACCACTACTGCCTGAACGTGAACTGCCTGCCGGAGGGCGAGGCGGGATGCGTTTTGATCCGCGCGCTCGAGCCGCTCGCGGGCCTGGAGCACATGGCGCGCAACCGCGGCCTCGCGCTTGATCGCCGCAGGCTCGAACGCAAAGCGCTCGAAACCGGCGCGCCCCGCCTGCTTCGCCAGCTCACCACCGGCCCGGGACGCCTGTGCGAAGCCTTCGCCATCACCCGCCAGCGCGACAACGGCAAAGACGTGACCAGCCCCCGCTCGGACCTGACCATCGCCGACGACGGCGTCCGGCCGCGGCGCATCCTGACAACGCCGCGCATCGGCATCACGAAATCCGCGGATGAGATGCTGCGGTACGTGATCGAGGGGAATCCGTTCGTCTCCGGTCCCGTTTTCAGGACAAAAAAATAAGAAGACGCTGACGCGTTCTCTTCGGCTCACCTTCGTGCCGCTACTTCCCTATCGCGTACGTCCCGGTGCAGTCCCATGTGGCCGTGCCATCGGGATTGCCCGTTCCTTTGCAGCCGCCGCTTCCCTGGATGCCTTCGGCCTTGCCCGTTCCGCCCCGGTGAGTCGAGGCGGGCCGACGATACGCCCCGCGGCACGCGAGGCAAGCGCTTAGGCGAGCAACAAATTGTCGATCAGCCGTGTCTCGCCCACCCACGCCGCCACCGCGATGAGCGCGCCGCGCGCGTGGTCGAG
Source organism: Terriglobales bacterium (assembly GCA_035651995.1). Lineage (NCBI taxonomy): Bacteria > Pseudomonadati > Acidobacteriota > Terriglobia > Terriglobales > Terriglobales bacterium. The sequence continues at coordinate 180,183 of DASRER010000020.1, forward strand.
CGGCTCGAGCGTTTCGGGATGCACGATCTCGACGTAATCAATTTTGACCAGCGGCTCCTCGGCGAGCACTGACTTCGCCGCCGCGAGCAGCGCGGCCGAGTTCTGCTCGCCCAGGTCGCGCGCGCGCTGCACGCGGGCGAGCGCGCGGTACAGCGCCGTGGCCGCCTTGCGCTGTTCCGGATTCAGGTAGGCATTGCGCGAGCTCATCGCCACGCCGTCGGCCTCGCGCACGATGGGACACACGCGGATCTCCACGTCGAAGTTCAGGTCGCGCGCCATGCGGCGAATGATTGCCACCTGGGCGGCGTCCTTTTGCCCGAAGTACGCGCGATCGGCGGGAATGATGTGGAACAGCTTCGCCACCACCGTGGTCACGCCACGAAAGTGGCCGGGGCGCGAGCGGCCATCCAGCCGCTCGCTCATGTCGCGCACCTCCACATAAGCCGCTTCGTTGCCGGGATACATCTCCTCGGCCGAGGGCGCGAAGAGCGCGTCAATCTGTTCCGCTTCGAGCAATTCGCGGTCGCGCTCAAACGGCCGCGGGTAGCGCGCCAAATCTTCCGTGGGCCCGAACTGAAGCGGATTGACGAAGATGCTCGCCGCCACCCAGTCGCACTCCGCCCGCGCGGCGCGCACCAGGGAAAGATGTCCGCCGTGCAGCGCCCCCATGGTCGGCACCAGCCCCAGCCGATGCCGCCCCGCGCCGCGCGCCGCCTTCACCGCCGCGCGCATCTCGTCAATCGTGCGATAGATGTTCATTCGCTGCCGGCTGCTCGCCGCCGGCCAAGGCCGGACCGAAAGATTTGCGCTACTGCAGCGGCACAAACTCCGACCTCACGTCCCCCTCCGGCGTGATCGTGTGCATCGCGAAACCAAGCGGCCCCGCCACGGCCCAGCTCGTGGCCGGCGCGACGTGATAGTGAATGCCGCCCGCGTCAAACAGAACTTGCTTGTGCCAATGCCCGGCGATCTCGTGCTGCACGCCGAGCCGCTTCATGATCTCCAGTTCACGCCCGCGATACGGCTCCTGCGTCGTCCAATAGGGCTTGGGATCCGGCGCCTGATTGCCGCCGCGGTCCGACGGAATGTGCTGCACCACGATGACGGCGTCCCCCGCCGGCGCCTTCTGGTTCTTGAGCCACTCCAGCATCTCGTCGCCCGCCGCCGCCGCTTCCGGCGACATCGGCTCGGGCGAGTGCGCCTCAAAGCGGTCGTAGTTGCCGAGCAACTGCGAATCGAGCATGAAGAAGGTCACGTTGCGCATGCGGAACGCATAGTAGTTCGCCCCGAAGACCTGGACGTATCGCGCCTCGTTCCGCCCGTTCACGTCATGGTTGCCGGGGATGTATTTGACCGGCGCTTGCAGCCTGCCGAGAATCTCCCGCGCCTGGCGCCACGCATCCGGCCGCTCGCCAATGTCGCCGGTCACCAGCACCACGTCCGGACGCCGCTGGTTCACCATCTCGACCACGCGGCGCAGTTGCTCGGGCGCGTTGGGCGCCTTCGCCAGGCCGATGTGCGTGTCGCTGATCTGCGCCACCACCAGGGCACGGCCATCGCCGGCGCCGCGCCGTCCGCGGTCTTTGTCCCTGTCTTTGTTTTCATGTTGCGCCCACGCGCCGCCCAGCAACAGCACGGCGCAAATCAGCATGAGTAAGAATGCGAGCTTTCGGAGCATGCAGGTGGGATGCACCCGCTCTGCTGCCGTTTGCTCTCGAACCTCTGCACGGTTGTGGCGACGCGCGCCATCGCCCGCCGGCACGCCATCGGTGCGCTTCGGGAATTGCCATCCCGAGCGCGGTTTCTGGCGCGAGCCTATCGCACCGCCCGATGCCGCACTCGATGCTTCCTCTCGGCGATCACGGCAAGCGCTTCGCGCGTCTCGGCCGGCAGGTGATACGACTCTTCCTCGCTGGGATAAGCCCCGCTCAACACGTCGTCACGGAAACCGGCGACGGCGTTGCGCACCAGCGTGGCGGCGTCGCCGTACTGGCGGACGAACTTTGCCGGCGTGGTGAAGGTGAGCCCGAGAATGTCGTTGATCACCAGCACCTGTCCATCGCACTCGGGCCCGGCGCCGATGCCGATCGTCGGAACAGAGACTTCCGCCGTGATCATGGCCGCCACCTCGCGCGGAATCCCTTCCAGCACGATGGCGAAGACGCCGGCGCGCTCCAGCGCGGCGGCATCGCGCATCAGGCTTTCGACCGCGGCCAGCGTCTTGCCCTGCACCTTGTAGCCGCCCATGCGATGCACCGATTGCGGCGTCAGACCGATGTGTCCCATGACGGGAATTTCGGCGCCGCCCAGACGCTCGATCAGGTCCGCGCGCTTTTCACCGCCCTCGATCTTCACCGCCTCGGCGCCGCCTTCCTTCATGAAGCGCGCGGCGTTGTGCAGCGCCTCGCGTCCGCCCACGTGGTACGAGGCGTAAGGCATGTCGGCGATGAGCAAAGCGCGCTTCACCGCCCGCCGGACGGCGCGGGTGTGGTGCAGCATCTCGTCCATCGTGACCGGCAGCGTGTTGTCGTAGCCGAGCACCACCTGGGCGAGCGAATCGCCCACCAGCACCATGTCGATGCCGGCTTCGTCCACGATGCGCGCCGTGGCGTAGTCGTACGCGGTCAGGCACGTGATGCGCTCGCGCCGCTGCTTCTTTTCCTGAATGCTGGCAACTGTGGTTTTGGAGCGGAAATCGCCCGAAGTGTGGCTCACGTTTCCTCCAGTGCAGTTCCACGCCCGAGGACCGGGTTGGCGGATACCGCCTGCCAGGCCGTTGAATGCGGCCAGGGACATTCTAGACGCGCTATTTCACGAAATCCAGAAGGTCCGGGCTTCAGGGCTGCTGGGGCGCGGAACTGAGCAGCGCGAGGGAAGGCGCGCCCGGGAGCGTCCGCCTCTACAATGCGCACGTGGAGCTGCCACGCATCGCCGCGCTGCTTGCGCCCTTCGGCGTCGAGCTGAACCGAGCGCAACTTGCGCAGGTGGCGACCTACCTCGATCTTCTCCTTCGCTGGAACGCGCGCATAAATCTCACCGCCGTGCGCGATCCCGAGCAGATCGTACAGCGCCACTTCGGCGAGTCGTTCTTCGCGGCCGATCGCTTGAAAGCCGCGCTGGCCAAGGAGTTTCAGCCCACGGCGCTCGACCTTGGATCAGGCGCTGGCTTCCCCGGTTTGCCGTTGAAGATCGCCGCGCCTAACCTGCGCGTGACCCTGATCGAGTCGCACGCGCGCAAAGGGACGTTCCTGAACGAGGTCATACGCGCGCTGGGAGTGGCCGACGCATCCGTCTACCGCGGGCGCGCCGAATCGTTCGCAGCACAGGCCCGGTTGGTGACCCTGCGCGCGGTCGAGGAGTTCGATCGCGTGCTGCCCACCGCAGCGTCCCTGGTTGCGCCCGGCGGACGCCTCGCCTTGATGATCGGTGCTGTGCAGGTCGCCAAGGCCCGCGGCGGCGCGCCCGGGCTGAAGTGGGAAGAGCCCATCCATGTTCCACTTTCCAAGGCGCGGACCCTGCTCGTCGGCATGAACCCGCCGAAGCACGAATCCAATCCGTAAAAAGTGGGAAATGGGGTTAGGTTTCTGGCCCGTTGCCGCGGGAAGTAGAAGGCAGGGAACAGCCTTTGCCAAATTCAGTGGAACAGGACGCGATCAGCGCCGCAGTAGTCAGTCTGTCCGCCGGCCCTGCGGTGCGCCACCGAACATACGAATCAGGATGGTAAACGGTGGGACGGCCCCAGCTTCCGATCCTGCCAGGCTGCCGTTTCGATATTGAGGGGCGAGTGCTGCCAAGCATCAAGTTAGTAAATGGGTGGAAATTCTAGCCAGAATTTTGGCTTTTGCGAGGGGCAAAAGTGGGAGAAAACCACAAAACCTGGAGCTTTGATGGGTCAGGGCGATATTGATTTACTACATAGTTAATACATTAGATGGTTCCTCCCTGGAATTGTTCCACGTGGAACATTTCCGGCGGAACCTTGCCGGCCCTGTCAAAATTGTTCCACGTGGAACAATTTCGCTGCGATTTACACAGCAATTCACCTTGCTGCCAATTCGCGACTGACGTACTCTCATATCGCATCTGCCGAGAATGCTCCGCGGACATCAATGGCTCGCATCATTGCGGTAGCCAACCAAAAGGGCGGCGTCGGCAAGACCACCACCTCCGTCAACCTGGCGGCCTCGTTTGCCGCCGCCGAAGTTCCCACGCTTCTGGTTGACTGCGATCCCCAGTCCAATGCCACCAGCGGCCTCGGTTTGCCGCGGGACCCCGGGCGAATCAGCACCTACAACGTGATCATGGAATTGGCGCCGGCCGCCGACGCTCTCCAGGCCACGGCCCTGGAAAACCTGACCATCCTGCCGGCGCACAAGAACCTGATCGGCGCCAATGTCGAGCTGGTGGGTGCCGAGCGCAGGGAATTCCGCCTGCGGCACGCGCTGGAGCCGCTGCGTGCGCGCTTTGAGTACATCGTGCTCGATTGTCCGCCGGCGCTGGACCTGCTCACCCTGAATGCGCTGGTAGCGGCCGATTCGGTGCTCATTCCCATGCAGGCGGAATACTTCGCGCTGGAGGGAGTGAGCGAATTGCTCGACACGATTGCGCGCGTGCGCTCCAGCTTCAATCCCGCGCTGGAAGTCGAGGGCGTGGTGCTGGCCATGTACGACGACCGCACCAACCTGGCGCAGCAGGTGACCAGCGAGCTGCGGAATTTCTTCGGACCGAAGCTGTGCTCGACCACGATTCCGCGGAACGTGCGACTGGCTGAGGCGCCCAGTTTCGGCAAGCCGGCGCTGCTTTACGATGTGCGGTCGCGCGGAGCCGAAAGCTACATAAGGCTAGCTAAAGAATTGATTACACAACACTTAGAGAGACAAGCCGCGCCTGATCCAGTGGCGGTTGCAAGCGCTCCGGCGCAAGGAGAAGCGCAATGATCACGGAGAAACGCAAGGCGCTGGGACGCGGACTGGAGTCGCTGCTGCCGTCGTCACAACCTGTCGCGGCGGTTGGGGTGGCGGCACCGGAACAGCAGGGTGACGGCGTGCGCGAAATTCCGCTGGAGCAGATCGAGCGCAATCCTTACCAGACCCGCAACCACACGCGTGAGGCGGCGCTCGACGAGCTGGCCGCGTCGATTGCGGCGTCGGGCGTGGTGCAGCCGATCGTGGTGCGGCGCGTGGAGGGCGGACGTTTTCAGATCATCGCCGGCGAGCGCCGCTGGCTGGCATCGGCGCGCGCAGGGAAGACGGCGATTCCGGCGATCGTGAAGCAGGTCTCGAACGAGCAGGCGCTGGAGATGACGATCATCGAAAACCTGCAACGCGAGGACCTGAACCCGATGGAGCACGCTCGCGCCTTCGAGCGGCTGAGCAACGAATTCGGCCTGACGCAGGAGGAGATGGCGCGGCGCACGGGCAAAGACCGGGCGTCGATCGGGAATTACATGCGGCTGCTGAAGCTGCCCGTTACCGTGCAGGTGGAGGTGGAGAGCGGCGCGCTCAGCTTCGGACACGCCAAGGTCCTGATGTCGGCGCCTGACGCTGAAACCATGGAGCGCCTGGCGGCGAAGGTGATCGTGGAAGGGCTTTCGGTGCGCGCGCTCGAAGAGCTGGTGTTCCGCATCGAGCATCCGGTGGAGAAGCAGAAGAAAGAACGCGCGGTGGATCCCAATGTCCGGCAGGCGGAGCGCGACATGCAGGCGTCGCTGGGGATGAAGGTGCGGATTGTTGATCGCAAAGGCCGCGGAAAGATCGTGATCGAGTACGGGTCGCTGGACGATTTCGATCGGGTGGTAACGGCGCTGGCAGGGAAGTAAGCAGGATTCACCGCAGAAACCCGTAGGCAAGGAATTCGTAAGCGGCGCATCAGCGCCGCCTTTTTATGCGGGACCCACCTCATCCCTGATAGGGGAAGGGTGACTTTTTCGGCGCGCTCGGTGGCTTCGCCGGGCAAGAGCCTTCTTGAAATTGAAATTCATTTTCAATTAAAAACCGGGCCGGCGCACGGTCCACGGGCTGGACGGCTGGTTTTTTGCATTGGCCTGTGATTTCCCGGCCGCGACCGGCACGGGCAGGAATTACTTTTTCTTCCCCAGGAGCCTAATTCTGGCGGTCACGCGGCGGCGCTCGAAGCCGCTGAAGGTGAGGAATTCCGGCGAGTCAACGTCATTGTTGACCACGCTCGGATTGGAGTGCGCCGTCACGTTCTCGATGACGCCGCGCAGCGCGAGCTGGTAGTCGCCAAAGCGGAACCGCCACTCCAGCCCGGGATTGATGGAAAGGAAATCGGGAAAGCGCGCCGCGTTGGGGGTACCCACGATCCGTTGGTCCTGGTTCAGGATGGAAAAAGGCAGGCCGTCTCTCCACTCCATGGAGTAAACGAAATCGAGGCGCTTCAGCTTAGGCAGCGGCAGCCATCCCCAGGTGATGAAGCGGTTGGGTGTGTCCCAGGGCAGCGGGCCGCCTGCCTGCGGGCTGAAGACCGGGTTGGTCAGGGTGTAGTCCACTACCGCGTTGGAGCGCGCCGAAGAGCGCGTGTACGCGCCAAACAGCGCGTAGTTTCCCGTAAAAACCTTGCGCGCCGAGATTGTGACCGCATCGTAGTGGTCGCGGCGGTCGTTGGTGAGCGCGTAGTTTCCCGCCAGCACCGTGGCGGGGTTCGTGTTGAGGAACGTGAAGCCGTCTTTGCCGCGCTTCCGGATGAACTCGACGCTGGCATAGACCTTCGCCGGCAGCTTTCGCTCCACGCCGATGCTCCAGTTCAGGAAACGCGGCGCCTGCAGCGCAGCCTGGTCAACGCTGAACGTCGTTTTCAGCGGCGGCCCGAGGGGCGTTGTGCCGTCGGCCGCGAAGTACGTGTCGAGGCGCGGGCCGGTAAGCGCGCGGGCGAGGAAGTCGAGGTGGGTGCGGTCGTAATAGAGCCCGACGCCGGCTGAGATTTTGGTGTCGCTGTTGAGCAGATACGTGCTGGCAAGGCGCGGGGAGAAGAGCGAGCGGCGGACGATCTGGTCCCAGTCAAATCGCAGGCCGAGTTCCAGCAGCAGATGTTCGGCGGGCGACCAGCGGTCCTGAGCGTACGCGCCGGTTTCGAAATTGTTTCTCTCGAATGCGGCGGTTGGCAGGAACTGGCTCGTTCGCGACAGCGTGCCGTCCTCCCGGAAGACAAAGATGGGCCGGCGCGCGAACTCCTGGTCGAACTTGATGTGATCGGCGCTGAGGCCGAAGACGAAGTCGTGCCGGCCCGCCGCGTGGAATGACGGGAGGTAGAGCTTGCCGAAGGCCTCCACGCGGCGCGAGTGTCCGCTGGAGCGCTCGAAGTAGTTCCCCGAGTTGCCGTTCGGATGGACCTCGTAGGGCTTGTCGCCGAAGGGAATGAAGCTGTCGCGAAAGCGGACGGCGGCGACGCCGGCTTCAAGCAGCATGCCGTTGGAGAAGTACTGCTGGTCCTTGATGCCGGCCAGATACGCGGTCTGATTGCGGATCAGCGTCGTTTCGAGTGGATTGAAGACGGAGAGGCCCTCACCTTCGGAGTGGTAGCCGTTCAGCAGCAGGCTGGAGGTGAGGATGTTTCCCGGCCTTAGATTGATCTGCGCTTTTGCCAGATTGCTTCCGCGCCAGACCGGCGCGCGGTCAGCCCCGTCGGGCAATTCGCGAACGATGTTGCTGTCGTACTCGGCGTCGAGCGCGTCGAAGAACCACGCCCGGCCCTTCCTGATCGGGCCTGAGAACGTGAAGCGCGGCACCCACTTGTCGAAATTGATGCCCTTCTTGCTGGTCCAGGAAGGCGGGAAGTTGGTGGCGGTGAAGCGGAAGTTGTCGGCGCCCATGCCGGTGTTCAGCGCGACGACGCCGCCGCTGGCCTTGCCGTACTCGGCGGAGTAGCGGCTCGACTGCACATTGACTTCGCGGACGCCGTCGGCGCTGACGCGCATGGCGAGCAGCCCGCTCACCGGCGAGCGGATGTCAAAACCATCCAGCAGATCGAGCGTCTGGTAGCTCTCGGCGCCGGCCACGTGCACCTGCCCGGTCGGGTCCTGGACCACGCCGGGGACAAAGGGGAGCAGGTTGCGGATGTCGCGCGAGCTGGGATACGGAATGTTGACGATCTCGGGCGTGCCAAGGTTCGTTTCCTGCCCGGTCTGCTCCGCATCGATGGCGGGCGGCGACTCCACCACGTTCACCACTTCGCGCGCTTCCATCTGGTGCGCCAGCACGAGGTCCACATCGCGCGTGCCCTGGGCGCGCAGCTCGCCGGCATCCAGTTCGTAGAAGCCGGTCTTCTGCACGTGGATCTGGTAGTCGCCGGGCGGCAGGGCGTAGAACAGGCAGCGACCGGAGTGGTCGGTGTGGGCCGCCAGGCGTAAGGAATTCGCCGCGGGGTTTGCCGCGGCCTTCGCCGCGGTCAGGGTAACGATGGCGTCGGGCACCGCCCTGCCGTTCTCATCGGCAATCGTTACGCGAAATGAACTCTGCGGCAGCCGTGGCGGTTCGTTGTTGCGCGGCCGGGCCTGGGCGATGGCAGTGCCGGGCAGCAACATCACGGCGAGAACGATCCTCAGGTTTGCGCACTGCATGTGTACTCGGCGCCTCGGATGAGGCGCGGTCTGTAAGATGCTAAAGCGAATCGGGCGTGCAGCCACGCCGGGAAGATGCGGCGGTGGAGCGCGGTGATATCCTCACGCGCCATGGAAGCCAAAGGCCTGACGCCCATTCTCAACGTCTCCGATATCGCCGCCAGCTTCGCCTGGTTCGAAAAATGGGGCTGGAAAAGGTGCTGGGACTGGGGCACACCGCCAAGTTTTGGCGCGGTCGGCTCCGGCAAGTGCGAGATTTTTCTGTGCCAGGGCGCGCAGGGCGGCCGCGGCCGCGGGGCCAACACCACCACGTTCCAAACGGAAGACGACGAACGCGGCGACAAGGGGGTGTGGATGTCGGTCTGGGTGGACGACGTGGATGCGGCGTACCGTGAGTGCACTGCCGCGGGAATTGAGGTTACCTTCCCGCCCCGCGACATGCCCTGGAACGTGCGCGAAATGCACGTGCGGCATCCCGACGGGCACGTGTTCCGCGTGAGCAAGGGGCTCGAGGAGGAGTAGGCCGGGCCGCGTGTTCACTGCCTGGTTAACGTGCTACCGAGCATGTCCCGGAGTAATCGCGGCGGAATGTTCACGGCCCAGCTCTGGCAATGGAAATTCTGCGCGAGTCCCCGGTCGGGCGACCTTGGGCATCTGTTGGGCGGGAGGGCGCTGACGGAAAATCTTGCTCATGGCGCGACGAGTCCATGAGCGAGTTCGTCCCGTGTGCCTGGCGCTGATGCTGGTGGCAGCTTCGGCCGCGTGGGCCGCCGAAGCCGCGCTGGAGACGCTGCCGGCTGCGCCGGAGATAGCCTCCGTGCGCTGGACGGCGGAGCGGTCAAGCGCGCTGATACCGGCGCCGGCGCAGAGTTCGGCGTCTGTGCGCTTCAACCTGGTTTCTTCGCCGATGCGCGACAGCTCAGGTTCGGCAGCCACTATGTATGCGCCGGCCGCGACGGTGCTTTCGGCGCGCGTTGGCCCCGGGCAGCGTCCGCCTTCCGGAATGGATCCGCTGGTTGAGCTGCACTGGCGGCTGGGCGAGCGGCGCAGCGCCGTTCCCGTGCTGGAAGTGGGCGGGTGCGACCTGGTGTCGCCCGAGCAGGTGCGGGCGTTGCGTGCGGGAGCCGCGGACGCGCGAGGCGTGGGCACTCGCTCGCGGCGCGCAGTTGCGGCCGCCATCGTGGGATTCCTCAAGACCGGCTGCCAATAGCGGCGGCGTGCCATACTGGAGGCATGCGTCCGCCATCACCGGCAGCTCCGGCGCCCACGTCCGTGAAGGTCCACATGACGGCCGGTACAGGAGTGGACATCGTTTGGAGCGACGGCCACACCAGCCATTACAGCTTCCAGTTTTTGCGTGATGCGTGTCCCTGCGCGCTCTGCGACGAGGAGCGCGCCACCCAGGGGCGCCAGCCGGGACAGCCGCCGGCGACGCCGGCGGGCGCTCTGCCCATGTTTCGGCAGCCGGCGAAACCCACGCAGGCCGAGCAGGTCGGCAAGTACGCGCTCCGCTTCACCTGGAGCGACGGGCACCTGCACGGGATCTACTCGTGGGATTTTCTGCGGGATGTGTGCCCGTGCGAGGAGTGCAAGGGAAAAAGGGCGGAAGGTTTGCGGACGCAGAGTTAACGCCGGTTTGCCTGCAGGGCATTCTCAAGCAGCAGGCGAATTCGATCCGCGTCGGCTTGGTTGATTTACTTTCAGCGACATGTTGTCTCGTTACCCGCCGGGAAACGTTTGTATGCCCGCGCGAATCGTTTTCAAAACGCCGTCCTGCGTCAACACTGGGAAGAATTAGAATGAGGGGTAGTGCCCCTTCTTGACCAACTCAATCCTCAACAGCGTGAAGCGGTGGAGCACGTTTCCGGGCCGGTGCTCATCCTGGCGGGGGCGGGCAGCGGGAAGACGCGCGTCATTACGTATCGGATCGCGTACCTGATCGAGGAGATGGGCGTTTCGCCCGACGCGATCCTGGCCGTCACCTTCACCAACAAGGCCGCCGCCGAGATGGGCGAGCGGGTGCAGCAGATCACCGGCGCGCGGACGGTGGCGCAGCCGTGGATTTCGACGTTCCATTCATTCTGCGTGCGCGTGCTGCGGCGCGACATCGAAGCCCTGAATCCGCCGGGGCTCAAGGGCGCGGGCTACCAGAAAGACTTCGCCATCTACGACGAGGGCGATCAGCAAAGCGTGGTGAAGGCCGCCATCCGGCGGCTGGGGCTCGACGACAAGCAGCTCACGCCGCGCGCGGTGCTCTCGAAGATTTCTTGGGCGAAGAACCACATGCTCGATCCGCAGGAGCTCTACCTGCAGTCGGCCGATCCGAAGAACGAGCAGGTGGCGCACGTCTACGAGATTTATCGCCAGGAATTGCGCAAGGCCAACGCGCTCGATTTCGACGACCTGCTGCTGGAGACGGTGCGGCTGCTGAAGACGGCGGCCGATGTCCGCGAGAAATATGCGCGGCGGTTCGAGCACATCCTGGTGGACGAATACCAGGACACGAACCGGCCGCAGTACGAGCTGATGCGGCAGCTCGCCTCGGTGCACCACAACGTGTGCGCGGTGGGCGACGAGGACCAGAGCATCTACTCGTGGCGCGGGGCGGACATTCGCAACATTCTGGAGTTCGAGCGCGACTTCCCCAACGCGCGCATCGTGCGCCTGGAGCAGAACTATCGCTCGACGCAGAACATTCTCCAGGCGGCGAGCGCGGTGGTGAGCAACAACCTGAAGCGCAAAGGCAAGAACCTGTGGACGTCGCGCAAGGGCGGCGCGCGCGTGGGTTTTTACGAAGCGCCCGACGGCGAGAACGAGGCGCTGTTCATCGCCGACATGGTGAATGCCTACGTGCAAAAAAGCGCCGCCGAGCGCGACTCCAAGCATGCGCCGCGCGCGGCGGTGCTCTATCGCACGAACTCGCAGTCGCGATTGTTCGAAGAGGCGATGCGGCGTTACCAGCTCAAGTATCACGTCGTTGGCGGTTTCTCGTTTTACGAGCGCGCCGAGATCAAGGACATGACCAGCTATCTGAAGCTGGCGCTAAACCCGCGCGACGACATTGCCTACAAGCGCGTGGTGAACACGCCGCCGCGCGGCCTCGGCAAGGGCACGCTGGAGACGCTGGAGCGCCTGGCGCTGGAGACGGGCATCTCGCTGTGGCAGGCGATGGAAGAGGCAATCGAGCGCAAGCTGCTGCCGCCGCGCGCGCTGGCCGCGCTGGTGAGCTTTCGCGATTTGGTCCTCGACGCGCGGGCGATGCTGGGCGGTGAGTATGCGCAGCGGCTGGTGTTGAACGCTGCGGAACCATTGCGCGGAAACGCGGAGGCGCGGAGCGAACCGGAGTTAGAAACCGCAGCGGATGAGGAAATTCAGTTTCCGTTCGGGGCGATGGTGAAGGAGACAGATTCGGGTGATGCGGAGGCGCTGCCAACAACGTCTCCACCAGAGAGCGAGGCCGGCGACCAACGACCGCAGACCGACGCCGGCCCAGCGGCGTCTACAGCTGAAATTCTGAAGTTCCTGCTCGATCGCACGGCTTACATCAAGACGCTCGAAGAAGAGGACACGCCGGAAGCGTGGGCGCGCATCGAGAACCTGCGCGAGTTGGTGAACGCGGCGATGGATTCGCGCGACCGCGGCGAAACGCTGGCCGAGTTTCTCGATCATGCGGCGCTGGTGAGCGAGGCCGACCAGTACGACGCGCGCGCCGGAATCACCCTGATGACGCTGCACGCCGCCAAGGGGCTGGAGTTTCCGCTGGTGTTTCTCGCCGGCATGGAGGAGGGCCTGTTCCCGCACTCGCGAACGCTGAATTCGCCCGACGACATTGAAGAAGAGCGGCGGCTGGCATACGTCGGCATGACGCGGGCGATGGACACGCTCATCCTCACGCGCGCGCGCTTCCGGCGGCGCTACGGATCCGATCTGCCAGAGGCGAGCGTGCCGTCGCGATTCCTGGAGGAAGTTCCGCAGCAGTTGCTGGAAGACCTGGGCTCGCCGCGAGGACGCGGCGCGCCGGCGATCCCGGCGGATTACCGGCAGCGCTATGGGCGGCCGGGTTACGGATCGGCGACGGCGCCGGACTTTGGCGACACGCACTACGACTACGAGAACGAAGACCAGAGCCGCCCGGCCGGGGGCGGCCGGGCTCCATCGAACCGGGGAAGGGTCGCGGCCAAGAAGCATGCCGGCCCCGCCTACAACTCGATCGAGAACATCGCCGAGTTCTTTGCCTCGCGCGGCAAGAAGTTCAAGTTGCCCAGCGTGCCCGTGGCCGAGCCGAGCGGCAAACGCGGTTTCAGGCCGGGGCAGAAGGTGCGGCATCCCAAGTACGGCGAGGGCACGGTGTACAAGCGCGAAGGCGAAGGCGAAGAGGCGAAGATCACGGTGCAGTTCCCGCGGTTTGGGTTGAAGAAGCTGGTGGAGAAGTACGCGCAGTTGGAGCGGGTGTAGGAGCCGAGGCAGTCAACGCAGAGGACGCAGAGATGGCGGAGGACCAAGTTCTTGTTTCTCCGCGCTCTGCGACCTCTGCGGTGAAGTTTTTATTGCGCCGTCACCACCGGCAGCTCCACGAAACTTGCCTGCCCGGGCGCGTGGTAGATGCGTTGCGTCGCCTTCTTGTAGTCCTCCGGCCTGGCCCAGAAGATGCTCGGCACGAATGTTTGCGGGTTGCGGTCGTAGAGCGGAAACCAACTGGACTGCACCTGGACCATGATGCGATGTCCGGGCAGGAAGACGTGGTTCGCCGTGGGCAGGATGAATTTGTAGAGCAGCGGCTCGCCGGCGGCGATGGGCTTGGCGGTCTGGAAGCTTTCGCGGTAGCGTCCGCGGAAGGCGTCGGCTGAGATCATGAGCTGGTAGCCGCCCATTTGCGGGTCGCCGGCGACCTCGTCAGGATAGACGTCGATCACCTTGACGATCCAATCGGAGTCGGTGCCGCTGGTGGAGGCGACCAGGTTCACGGTCGGCATGCCGCTGATCTTCAGCGGCGACGTGAGCACGTCGGATGTGAACACGGCAACGTCGGTGCGGCCGGAGAACTCGCGCTGATCGTCGGCGAGCCAGAGCTTCCATCCCTTGCCATTGCTGGCGTAAGTGGAATCGATTGGCCGCGAGCGGAAGGGAACGGGCTTGGCGGGATCGGAGACGTATTCGGTGAACGCCGCGCCGCCCTGCGTGGGAGCGGCGAACCCGGCCTTGCCGCCGGCGCCCAGGTAGAACGGCGTCGGCTTCACCGTACAGGCAGTCGCACATCCGGCGGGCCAGGCGGGCAGGCGGAGCCAGGTGTTCGTTCCAGTTTCAAACGCGGTGACGGGCGCAATGTCCATGCGGGGCGCGCCGTCTTGCAGGAAGTGATCGAGGAACGGGCGCAGGACTTCGCGGCGGAACCAGAGCGCGGTGTCGCTCTCAAATTTGACGGCGCCGAGCGAGCTGCCTTCCAGGATTTCCTGCCCGTGGTGCCACGGACCCATGACGAGAAAAACCTTGTCGTTGGCGGTATCTTTGGGCTTGATGGCGCGATAGACGGCGGGGGCGCCGTAGATGTCTTCCTGGTCCCACAGGCTGTGGACGAGCAGGACGGGCACTTTCAGCGGCTGCGCGGCGAGGATTTTGTCCACCGCCTGGTCGCGCCAGAAGGCGTCGTAGCTGGGATGCTCGAGGATCTTGCGCCAGAAGCCCACCTGCTCGAGGCCGTGGCGGCGGCCGAGTTCGCCGGCGGAGCCTGCGGCGAGGAACTCGTCGTACATGTCGTAATGGCTGGTCCACCACTTGGCTTCGTTGTCGCGCGTGGCCTGCTGCTCGTAGATGTAAGCCATGCCCTGCTCGCGGAAGGCGCCGTTGTGGAACCAGTCGTCGCCCATCCAGCCGTCGACCATCGGGTTCATTGGCACCGACACCTTGAGCGCGGGATGCGGATTCACCAGCGCCATGAGCGGCAGGAAGCCGTCGTAGGAAATGCCGAGCACGCCGACGTTGCCATTGGTTTCCGGGACGTTCTTCACCAGCCAGTCGATGGTGTCGTAGGTGTCGGTGGCGTGGTCCACGGGCGTGGGGTTCTGCGGGCCGTGGAGCGGGCGGTTCATCACGTAGTCGCCTTCCGAGCCGTACTTGCCGCGAATGTCCTGCACCACGCGGATGTATCCGCCGCCGACGATCACGTCGGTGGCGTTGTCGTAGCCGTAGAGCGCGGGGCCCAGGTGCGCGCTTTCGAGGTGCGAGGTGAGTTCGCGCGCGTTGTAGGGCGTGCGCGTGAGCAGGATGGGCGCGCGCCTGGCGCCCTTGGGGACGAGGATCACCGTGCGCAGCTTCACGCCGTCGCGCATGGGGATCATGGCCTCACGGCGCTCGTAGTCGAAGTAGTCATACTTCCGCACCAGGTTGGCGGGCGTCTCGCTGGGGTAGTTGGGATACTGCGGCGCCGGCGCCGGCTCCTGCGCCAGAGACGCGGTTGTGATAAGGAAGAGCGTACAAATCCGAAGGCACAGCTTCGTGTGGGAGAACATGGGCGGGGATTTTAACGCAGCCGCGGATGTGTCGAGCATGACAGCGGCGCCCGCCGCCCGATTTCGCAATCTCGATGGGTTGCGCGGGATCGCCGTGCTGCTGGTGGTCCTGTACCACGCGCCGGCCAGGCCATGGCTGTTCGAGTACGGCGGCTGGACAGGGGTTGACCTGTTCTTCGTCCTCAGCGGCTTTCTGGTTTCAGGGCTGCTCTTCCGCGAGCACCTACGCTACGGCAGCATCCATCCGGGGCGGTTTCTCATCCGGCGCGGATTGAAGATCTATCCGGCTTTTTACTTTTTCCTCGCAGCGTTCGTGTTCGAGCAGGTGTGGCTGGCGCACCGTCGCTTGCCAACCGCGGGAATGGTGGGTGAGGCGCTGTTCGTGCAAAGCTACGGCCACAGCCTGTGGGCGCATACGTGGTCGCTCGCCGTAGAGGAGCACTTTTACTTCACGCTGGCGCTGGGGCTCTTCCTGGCGTCGCGGGCCGGGCGCGCGCAGGGCTTTGCGCCGGTGGCCTGGGTGTGTGTGGCGATCATCGTGATTTCGCCGGCGCTGCGCCTGCTCGGCACACTTGGCCTGTTCCCCGGCAAAGATGTGGGGCACATGACCCACTACCGGCTCGACGCGCTCTCGTGCGGTGTCCTGGTTTCCTACATGTATCACTTCCGGCGCGAGTGGCTGGAATGCAGGGTTGCCCGCGCTGCCCCGGCGCTGCCGTTGGTTGCGGTGGCGCTTGTCGGACTTGGGCTGCCGTATGGCTTGCGGAACACAGCCGGACTTTCGTTGATCAGCTTTGGATACGCCACATTGCTGGTTGCAACCCTGTTTCCCGCGGCGGCGCCCGCGGGAATGGCGCGCCTGGCCGGCGCGCTGTCGTCGCCGCTGGCCTGGATCGGACCGTATACGTATTCCATCTACTTGTGGCACTTGCCGGCGACCCGGCTGGTTGGACGCCTGGTTCCCGGCGCGCACGGCTGGATGCAGACGGTGGCCGCGATCGCCGCCAGTGTGGCCGTGGGATGCGCCGCGGCGGCGCTGATCGAGTACCCCGTGCTGCGGCTGCGCGACCGCCTCTTCCCAAGCCGTTCCGGGCGCCTGGCGGTCAGACCGGTCCAGCGTGGCGTGACAGCGGCGGGACACTAGTCCGCCGCTCGCGGGCCTGCACGCCGATTACGGTACAATTCTGAAGTTCCAGCACTGCACTCATACATATAAGGAGAGAGGCCCTTCGGGGCTGACTGAGGAGCTTGATGGCGAACACATCTGCAATGAACCGGGAAGACCGCAAGAAGGCCAAGCGCGCCGCGCGTAAGAAGCGCAAGGCGGAGAATCCGTTGAAGCCGCGCGAGTACGCGCGCGGTTCGCAGAAGCGCAAAGTGAAGAAGATGGTCCGGGGCCAGAGCAAGCGAACGTAATGACATCCACCACAGAGGCACAGAGACCCAGAGAGATGCGGCAAGTCCTCTGTGACTCCGCGCCTCTGTGGTAGGTTTTGGAGAATCATCTGCCCAGCCAGATCTTCGCCCGCAAATCCATTGACAAACTGATCTCCGACTCCGAGGAGCCGGAGCACAAGCTGCGCAAGACGCTCGGGCCGTGGTCGCTGACGGCGCTGGGCATTGGCGCGGTGATCGGTTCGGGCATCTTCACCGTGATCGGCACGGCGATTGCCGGGCAGAAGTTTGAAGCCGAGAGCGTGCTGCACGCGCCGCTGCTCGAGTACCTGATCCACCACTCGCCGACATTTGGACGTCCGGGCGCCGGGCCGGCCATTGCGCTCTCGTTCGTGCTGGTTGCGATTGTCTGCGCGTTCGCGGCGCTGTGCTACGCGGAACTGGCGTCCATGATTCCGATCGCCGGCTCGGCGTACACCTACACCTACGCGACGATGGGCGAGCTGATCGCGTGGGTGATCGGATGGGACCTCATCCTGGAATACGCCGTCAGCAACATGGCGGTGAGCGTGGGCTTCTCCGAGCACCTGGTGAACCTGCTCGACTTCTTCGGTATTCACCTGCCCAACGCGTGGATGTTCCCCGCGTATCTCCCGTCGGGCAGCATGGTGTTTCCGCCGGGCTGGCACTTCGGATTCAACGTGCCGGCCTTCATCGTGGTGATGATTCTCACGGTGGTGCTGGTGCGCGGCATCCGCGAGTCGGCCGAGACGAACAACGTGATGGTGCTGCTGAAGATCGCCGCCATCATGGTGTTCGTCGGCTTCACCGCCTACCTCATCAATCCGGAGAACTATCACCCCTTCATGCCGAACGGATGGGGCGGCGTGCTCACCGGCGGCGCGATCATCTTCTTCACCTATATCGGGTTCGATTCGGTCTCCACCGCCGCCGAAGAAGCGAAGAACCCGCAGCGCGACGTGCCGTTCGGCATCATCGCCACGCTGCTCATCTGCACCGCGCTCTACGTCGCGGTGGTGGTGGTCTATTGCGGCGTGGAGCTGTGGAACAGCGACATCACCAACAGCGCGGCGCCGGTGGTGAACCTGCTGCGCAAGCTGGGCAAGCCGTGGGTGCGCATCACCGTGCTGGCGGGCGCGATGCTGGGCATGATTTCGTCGCTGCTGGTGTTCCAGCTCGGGCAGGCGCGCGTGTGGTTTGCCATGTCGCGCGATGGCCTGCTGCCGCGGCTGTTCAGCCACGTGCATCCCAGGTTTCGCACGCCGGATACGGCGACGTGGATCGCCGGCTTCGTGGTCGGGATTCCCGCCGGGCTGTTCGACATCGGCACGTTCGCCGACCTTTCGAACATTGGGACGCTGTTTGCGTTTGCGCTGGTGGCGGGCGGAGTATTGATTCTGCGTTATCGCGAGCCGGAGCGGAAGCGCGGCTTCCGCGCGCCCGGCGGGCCGATTGCGCCCGTCATGACCATCCTGTTCTGCCTGCTGCTCATGGCCGGGCTGCCGATCATGAACTGGCTGCGCTTCTTCGGATGGCTGGCCATCGGCCTGGTGATCTACTTCACGTTCAGCCGGCACCGGAGTGAATTCGCGCCGGGACGACAGTCGCGGTGACGCAGCAGGGCCTGACCGTGGATACGCTTTCGCCCGATCACCCGAGCTTCCAGCCGGCCGACGTCAAGATTTCGCCGTTCATTCTCTCCCTGCCCAAAGCTGAACTTCACATTCATCTCGAAGGCGCGATCGCGCCCGACACGCTGGCCGAACTCAGCCGCAAGTACGACGGCGATGCGGCGCTCACGGCGGAGTCCGCGGCTGCGCTGTACAGCTATCCCGATTTCCACGGCTTCCTCATGGCGTTCAAGGCCACGACCGAGAGGCTGCGCGCGCCGGAAGATTACGAGCTGATCACCTACCGCATGATGGAGCGGTTGGCGGCGGAAAACGTGCTGCACGCCGAGGTGATTTTCTCCGCGGGCGTGGCGATGCGGCGCGGCTACGACGTGCACGCCATCTACGCCGGGTGCGAGCGCGGACGCGAGCGCGGCGAGCGCGACCTCGGCGTCTCCGTCATGTGGATCTGGGACGCGGTGCGGCACTTCGGGCCGGAGGCGGCACAGCGCGTGGCCGAAGCCGCCGCGCGGCACGTCGGGGAAAACACGGTCGCGTTCGGCATTGGCGGCGATGAGCGGCGGGCCGGGCCGGAACTATTTCGCGACGTCTTTGCCTGGGCGCGCGGCCACGGGCTGCGCCTGACGGCGCATGCCGGCGAGAGCGCGGGGCCGGAGTCCGTTTGGGGCGCGCTCAACCTGGGCGCCGAGCGGCTGGGTCACGCGCTGCACGCGTGGCAGGACCCGGAGTTGATGGCGGTGCTGGTGGAGCGCCAGGCGCCGATCGAAGCGTGCATCACCAGCAACCTGCGCACGGGATGTTGCGCCGCGATCGGGCAGCATCCGGTGAAGAACTTCTTCGACCTGGGCGCCATGGTCACGCTCAACAGCGACGATCCCGCGATGTTCGGCACTTCGCTCGCCCGCGAGTACGCGCTCGGGCAGCAGCAGTTCGGATTCACCGATGAGCACCTGCGCGAGCTGGCTCGGAATTCGTTCGAGGCGTCGTTCCTGCCGGCGGAGAAGAAGATTGCATTCCTGGACCGGGTGGATGCGGTGGGAGGGTGAAGATGCAGGTTTCAGGTTTCGCGTTTCAGGTGTCGCGTTGCCTAGCGATGATTCTGCTTGTCGCCAGCTGGTGTATGGCGCAGACGGCGGCGCCGGCCGCGCAGCCCGCGCCCGATTCTCTCGAGGCGATGAAGGCGGCGCTCGATCGCGCCAACACGCGCTTGCAGGACTGGGCGCAGCTGGCGCGCTATCGTGACGCCAATCATCAACTGGGCGCGCCCAAGCCGGGTGAGAAGCGCGTGGTCTTTTTGGGCGACTCGATCACCGATGGCTGGAAGCTCGATGAATACTTTCCCGGCAAGGGATACATCAACCGCGGCATCAGCGGGCAAACCACGCCGCAGATGCTGGTGCGCCTGCGTCCCGATGTGATCGACCTTCATCCTCGCGTGGTGCTGATCCTGGCGGGCACGAACGACATTGCCGGCAACACTGGCGCGATGACCACCGAAGCGATCGAGCGCAACTACGCCTCCATGGCCGAACTGCTGCGGCTGCACGGCGCGCAGGTCATCTTCGCCTCGGTCATGCCGGTGCACGACTCCGGCACACGCAAGCAAACCGATCGCCGCGATCCGGCGAAGATCCGCGAGCTGAACGCGTGGCTGCGGCAGTACACGCGCGAACACAAGCTCGGCTACGTGGATTATTTTTCCGCCATGGTCGGGCCCGACGGGCTGATGAAACCGGAACTCGCCAACGACGGGCTCCATCCGAACGCCGAAGGCTACCAGCTGATCGCGCCGCTGGCGGCCAGGGCAGTGGAAGCGGCGCTGCGGAAAACCAAGTAAGGCCGGGTTTTATTCCTACATCCCGAGCGCAGCGAGGGAGCCCTACTCGACCGGGGACCCTCTGGTCAGGGCAGGGATCCCTCGCTTCGCTTCGGGACTTACAAAACACGACGCGTGTGAAACGGGTCGTAGGTTTCTGCTACAACTACTCTCCATGCGCAAAACGCTCGTTCTCATCCTTTGCTTGGCCGGCACGCTGGCGGCGCAGCAGGCGCCCGATTTCAGCCAGTTCATCAAGGTGAACGCGGCGGTGGTTGCGCTCACGCACGTTCGCGTGATCGACGGGACCGGCGCCGCCGCGCGCGACGACCAGACGCTGGTCATCAGCGGCGGGAAGATCCAGTCCATCGGGCCGGCGTCGGCCGCGGTCCCGGCGGGCGCGAAGACGCTCGACCTGGCCGGCTACAGCGTGATGCCCGGCATGGTCGGCATGCACGAGCACCTGTTTTATCCCGCGGGCGGGCCGCCGCCGCTCTTCAGCGAGATGGGCTTCAGTTTTCCGCGCATGTACCTGGCCGGCGGCGTGACCACGGCGCGCACCGGCGGCAGCATCGAGCCGTACACCGACCTGGCCATCAAGCGCAACATCGACACCGGCCAGATGATCGGCCCCAAGCTCCGCATTACCGGGCCGTACCTGGAAGGCGCGGGCAGCTTTACGCCCGATCTGTACGAACTGAAAGACGCCGACGACGCGCGCCGCACGGTGGCCTACTGGTCGCAGGAGGGCGCGACGTCGTTTAAGGCGTACATGAACATCACGCGCGCCGAGCTGGGCGCGGCGATTGACGAAGCGCACAAGCATGGCTTCAAACTGACCGGACATTTGTGCTCGGTCACGTTCTCCGAGGCCGCCGACCTCGGCATCGACAACCTGGAGCACGGCATCACGGAAGACACCGAGTTCGTGGCCGGCAAGAAGCCCGACGAGTGTCCATCGGGGCGGAAGGCGTTGCAGGCGCTGCTGAAGCTCGACATCCAGAGCGCGCCGGTGCAGGCGATGGTCCGCAAGCTGGTGGAGAAGAAAGTCGCCGTGACGTCAACACTCGCCGTGCTGGAAGCATTCGTGCCGAACAGCGCCAGCGAGCCGGCGCGGCGAAAGTCGCTGCTGCAAAAGCGCGTGCTCGACGCCATGTCGGCCGACGCGCGCGCGCGTTACCTGCAGTCGCGCGCCAACATCGGGCCGGAATCGCCCTGGGCCACCGGCATGAAAAAAGAGATGGAGTTCGAACGCAGCTTCGTTGCCGCCGGCGGCCTGCTCATGATGGGCGTGGACCCGACCGGCAACGGCGGGGCGCTGCCCGGCTACGGCGACCAGCGCCAGCTCGAATTGCTGGTCGAGGCCGGCTTCACGCCGCTGGAAGCGATCAGGATCGCCACGCTGAATGCGGCGCAATTCCTGGGCGAAGCCGAGCACATCGGCTCACTCGCGCCCGGCAAGCAGGCCGACGTGCTCGTCATCAAGGGCGACCCGAGCAGGGACATCGGCGACATCGAGAAGCTCGAGATCGTTTTCAAAGACGGTGTCGGCTGGGACTCGGCCGCGCTGTTCGATTCGGTGCGCGGCCTGGTGGGGATTCGTTGAGACAAACTTCATCTGCCACGGACCAACCGGGACCTTCACGGATCATTTTTCACCTCTGCCGTGAAGATCGGTGACGGTCCGTGACGATCCGTGGCAAGCCCTGTTGTGCGGCGGCGCTCGCCCCGCGTTCAGCCTGCATCTAATGTGAGATGGCGGCCCCGTTTCACGTCGGCCGTAGCCGGCGCTCGCTCACGTTTCTATTTGCGGTCGTGCTGGCCGCCCTGCTGCTGCTCAGCGCGATTCTGTGGGTGCAGCGGGAGCCCGCGATCCCGGGTCCGCCGCCTCCGGTCACGGGACAGCCGCAGCGCTAGTCCGCGCGCAGCTCCGGCGTCGCGTTCAACAACGATTGCGTGTAAGGATGCCGCGGCGACGAGGTGATCTCTTCGGCCGTGCCGGTCTCCACGATTTTCCCGCGGTGCATCACCGCGATGCGCGTGGCGAGATACCGCACCAGCGGCATGGAGTGCGAGATGAACAGGTACGTGAGCCCGAACTCCCGCTGAAGCCTGGCCAGCAGGTTCACGATCTGCGCGCCCACGCTGACGTCGAGCGCGGAGACGGGCTCGTCGGCCACGATGAACTTGGGCCGCAACGCCAGCGCCCGCGCAATGCCGATGCGCTGGCGCTGTCCGCCGGAGAATTCGTGGGGATAGCGCTCGAGGGCGGAAGCGTCGAGGCCGACGGCGCGGAGAAGTTCGGCTGCCCGCTGCCCGCTGCGGCGCACTCCCCGCCGGATTTGCGTGGCGCGGACGCCCTCGTCCGCGTTGGAGGGCGGCGACGGCGACGGCGTTTCACCTGAATCGCCGCCGTGAATCACGAACGGCTCCTCCACGATGTCGCGCACGCGCATGCGCGGGTCGAGGGAAGCGAACGGGTCCTGGAAGATGATCTGCATGTCGCGGCGCAGGCGGCGCATGTCGCTGCCGGAAGCGCGCAGCACGTCGCGGTCTTCAAAGCGAATGCTTCCGGAGGTGGGTTCCAGCAGCCTCAAAACCAGCCGCCCAAGCGTGCTCTTGCCCGAGCCCGATTCCCCGACCAGGCCCAGCGTTTCGCCGGCGGCAATGTCGAGCGATACGCCGTCCACGGCGCGCACTTCGCCCTTGGCGGGCGCGCCGAAGAGGGACTCGCCCAGCGGGTAGACCTTCACCAGGTCGCGGACTTCAACCAGGGGCATGGGTCAAAGACTAACCGCAGAGGACGCGGAGGGCGCAGAGAAAAAACAAGGCCGCAGAAGAACTTTTCTGCGCCATTCGCCGTCCGGCGGCAGGCTTCGTCTACGTGGGCTGCGGACGGCGGCCTACCCCTGACGACGGCGGCCTACCCCTGACGAAGAGGTGAAATAAGAACAAGGCCGCAGATTCTCTCCGCGGCCCCTGCGTCTCTGCGGTGAAACCCTTGCTTAGATGTCCAGGTTCTTCACGTCCAGCGCGTTTTCTTCGATGAACTTGCGGCGTGATTCCACGTCTTCGCCCATGAGCGTGGTGAAGATGGTTTCGCAGGCCTCGATGTCTTCGGCTTTTACCGAGAGCAGGGTGCGCTTTTCCGGGTCCATGGTGGTTTCCCAGAGTTGCGGCGCGGTCATCTCGCCCAGGCCTTTGTAGCGCTGCACGGTGTATTCCTTGCGCCCTTCGTTCAGGACGTAGTCGAACAGCTCGCGGACGTTGGTCTTCTCGACCGTTTCGATGGCGGCCCTGGTGCGGCGCGGCGCCGCCCTGGCGGACTTCTTCTCCGCCTTCTCCAGTTCGGCCTTTTCGGCGTCGCTGAGCTCTTCGCCGTCGCCGTTGGTTGCGGTAGTGGCCGGCCGGAAGGCTGCTTCGATGACGAACGGAGGCTGCATGAAGGCCTCGATCTGCTTGAACTTGCTCATCATCTGGCGGTACTCGGGCGTGGCGGCCAGGGCCCAGTTGATTTTGCGCACCGCGCCCTGCGCGTCGGTGAACACGGCCTCCCACAGGCTGTGCTCGGACTCGAACTCGAGCTTCACGTCTTTGAACTCGCGCTCTTTCTGCAGAGCTTTCAGTTTCTTCTCGAGCTTCTGAAGCTTCGCCGGAGGATTTTTCGGATCGCTCTCGAAGTCGGCGCGCTTGGCCAGGTCCAGGCGAGGCAGCAGATCGGTGACTTTTTCGTCGCGCAGGCGCTTGTCAACTTTTTCGAAGAAGCCCAGATACTCGTTCAGCGTGGTCATGAACTTGGCGAGCTGCGCGCCTTCCAGCTTGGCGGCGCCTTCGCCGTAGCGCACGATCAGCCCCTCGGCGGCGCGCTTCACCATCACGCGCACGAACTCGCGGTCGTCCTTGATGTACTGCACGCTCTTGCCCTTCTTGATGGAGTACAGCGGCGGCTGCGCGATGAACACGTTGCCGTGTTTGATGAGTTCGCCCATGTGGCGGAAAAAGAACGTGAGCAACAGCGTGCGGATGTGCGAGCCGTCCACGTCGGCGTCGGTCATGAGAATGACCTTGCCGTAGCGGAGCTTGGCGAGATCGAAGTCGTCTTTGCCGATGCCGGTGCCCAGCGCCGTGATCATGGCGCGGATTTCCTCGTGGCCGAGCATCTTGTCGTAGCGCGCTTTTTCGACGTTGAGGATCTTGCCCTTCAGCGGCAGGATGGCCTGGAAGCGGCGGTCGCGTCCCTGCTTGGCGGTGCCGCCGGCGCTCTCGCCCTCGACGAGAAACAGCTCGCAGCGATTGGGATCGCGCTCGGAGCAGTCGGCGAGTTTGCCGGGGAGTCCGCCGCCATCGAGCGCGCCTTTGCGGCGCGTGAGGTCGCGGGCCTTGCGCGCGGCCTCGCGCGCGCGGGCGGCTTCGATCGCCTTGTTGATGATCTTGCGCGCCACCGGCGGGTTCTGCTCAAAGTAGGCGCCCAGGCGCTCGTTCACGAATGCCTGCACCACGCCGGCGATATCGGAGTTCAGCTTGCCCTTGGTCTGGCCTTCGAACTGCGGCTGCGGCAGCTTCACGCTGACCACCGCTACCAGGCCCTCGCGCACGTCGTCGCCGGTGAGCGTTTCTTTTTCGTCTTTGAACGACCCGAGCTGCTTGCCGGCGTAGTTGATGGTGCGGGTGAGCGCGGTACGGAAGCCGGAGAGGTGCGTGCCGCCGTCCACCGTGTTGATGTTGTTGGCGAAGCTGAACACGTTTTCCGAGTAGCCGTCGTTGTACTGCAGCGCGATCTCCATGGCGACCTGGTCGCGCTCGGCTTCCATGTAGATGGGCTTTTCGTGCAGCACGTTCTTGCCGCGGTTCAGGTGCTTGATGAACTCGGCGATGCCGCCCGTGTACTTGAACTCGACTTTTTTCGCTTCCCCGGTCTTGGCGTCGGTGGTGCGCTCGTCGGTGAGCGTGATGAGCAGGCCCTTGTTGAGGAAGGCCAGCTCGCGCAGGCGCTGCGAGAGCGTGTCGAAGTTGTACTCGACGGTGGTGAAGATTTCCTTGTCGGGCACGAAGTGGACCTTGGTGCCGCGCTTCTTGGTGGTGCCGGCTTTCTTCAGCTTGGTGGCGGGCTCGCCCTTGGAGTACTCCTGCACCCAGGTGTGTCCGTCGCGCCAGATCTCCAGGTCGAGCTGGTAGCTGAGCGCGTTGACCACCGAGACGCCCACGCCGTGCAGTCCGCCGGAAACTTTGTAGGTGGAGGTGTCGAATTTTCCGCCGGCGTGCAGCTTGGTCATCACGACCTGGGCGGCGGGAAGCTTTTCGCCGTCCACGTCCATCGTGTCCACCGGGATGCCGCGGCCGTTGTCGATCACGGTGATGGAGTTGTCGATGTGGATGGTGACTTCGATTTTGTCGGCGTAGCCGGCCAGCGCTTCGTCAACCGAGTTGTCCACGACTTCGTACACCAGGTGGTGCAGACCCATCTCGCCGGTCGAGCCGATGTACATGGCCGGGCGCTTGCGCACCGCTTCCATGCCGCCCAGGACCTTGATGGAGTCGGCGGTGTAGTCGCCGTTGCCACCGTTATTGACGGCTGCTTTCTTGGATTTTTCCGGCTTGGCTTCCGCCACGGCTGCGCCTGCTTCCAGATTCTTGGTCGCCATTGGGCTCCACTTCTGCTCGGCCTGGCTGGGAGACACTTCGCGCCGCACCGCTGCCTGCTTGAGAGCTGGACGGCGGCGGGTTAGATGTGCTTCAAAGCATTGATATATAAGTCACTTAGGCCGTACCCGATTACTGCTTATTGTAGCACATTCGGGGCCGAAGTGGGGCGGTGACAGCTTCACCGCGGAGGCACGGAGACGCGGAGACGCGGAGAAAATCAGTGCCTTGGCCTGTACGAAACGTCGACGGAAATTACGGGACCGCAGAGGCTCACTCCTGGGCCGTCGAACCCGAACGTCACATGCGCGACGAAAGAAGTTGCGTTTTCGTCCAGCAACCATGGCGGCCATCTCCATTTTGCGCGCCCCTTCGAAAACCCGGAATCTGAGGCGGTCCTCCGCGCCTCAGCGTCTCCGCGGTTTGATTACGGCTACGCCGCGACCGGCTGGGCGCAGTGCGAGCAGCGCCTGGCGGCGATGGGAATTTCGCTCAGGCACTCGGCACACTTTTTCGTGGTCGGGTCGGGCGGCGCGTCGCCGCGGTTCATGCGAGCGGTGAGCGCGTTCAGCGGCGTCACGATGAAGAAGTACACCGCGATGGCGATGAGCAGGAACGAGATCACCGCGTTGAGGAACGCGCCGTAGAGGAACGTGGCGTTGTTCACGGTCAACGTGAGTGATTCGAAGTTCGGTTTGCCGAAGATGGCCGAGATGAGCGGCGTGAGCAGGTCTTTCACGAAGGCGTCAACCACCGCGCCGAAGGCCGCGCCCATCACCACCGCCACCGCCAGGTCCACTACGTTACCGCGCAGGATGAACTGCTTGAAGCCTTTGAACATGGCGCCCTCCGTTGCCAACCTCGACGGGCGACACTCTACGCCTGTGCCTCGGAGTCGGCAACTTGCGCCGGCGGCGGGTAGTGGGTCAGTTCCAGGCGGTTTGAAAGGGCACGGCTTCAGCCGTTCCGTAAAACGACTCCTTTCATTGGGATCGCGCCGAGGGAGCTGCGCGACTGAGGCGCGGACCCACGACCGGCAGCGGCACTCGCCACACAGCCTTCAGCCCCTGCGGCCTCACAGCCGAGGGGCTGAGTTGATAGGCGGCAGTGCTGCTCGTCAGTTTCCTTTAGCGGGAAGCGGGAAGCCGCTTACGCAACGCGGCTGAGCGCACCGGACCCGTGCTGCTTCACTACTTTGTTGTACACGCCCATGATGAGAAACGCGGGCGCCCACTGGCCCACGAACAAGGCCCAGTCGTCGCGTCCCATCATTTTGAGCACGGCGGAAGCGCCCATGGAGGCAAGCGCGGCCCCAAGGTAGCCGCTGGAGGGAATTTTTGCGGTTTGTGACTCGATGGCGCCGGTGAAGGGGTCTTCTTTCTCACCCCGGCTGCGAATGCGGCGTTCGATTGCCATGCTGCTTCTCCTCAATGAGCTTCGGCCGCCAGATCGAGCACGACGAGCCGCGTTTGTGGGATCAGATGCGAGGGCGAGGGTAACGGAAACCGCCGCCCCGAGCTGACCAGCCCTCGCGGCACCGGGCACAGGCTCTCGCCGGGCGGCAGAGGCCGCGATCGTCCCCGGCGGCCCGGCGGGGCAGGGCGGCGCAATTGACAAGGCGGCGCGGCGGCGCTAACGTGCGCGGGCGCGCGACAGCACCCTGGCCGCGCCAATCTTCCCAGGGGGTGAAAGCATGCGTTGTCGAGCCATCGTGATCGGTTTTCTTCCTGCATTCCTGCTTCTCACCGCGGCTGCTCAAACGCGCAGTCCCCGCCGTCCGGCGGGAACGCGCGCGCCGTCCGCTGCGGCGGAAAAGCCGAAGTACAAGGGCATCTTCGAACCGGTGAACTACGACCAGGACGTGAAGCTGATGAGCGTGTACTGCTCCGGTCCGCAGAGCTGCTGGGCGGCGGGCGGCGCCAGCGAGATCCGGGGCGGCGTGATTCTGCACACCGCCGACCAGGGCAAGACGTGGACGGTGGAGGCGGGCGATCCGCAGTCGGCCGACCGCGCCTTCGTGCAACTGCGCTTCCTCGACGGGCATACCGGGTTCGCCGTGCAGCACACCGGCCAAGCGTCGAACCTGTATCGCACCGACGACGGAGAGCATTGGCTGCCGGTGGGCAAGATCGCCGAGCATATTGCCGACTATCACTTCAGTTCGCCGACCACCGGGGTGGCCGTGGGCGGCGAGAGCATTGACTACACCCAGGATGCAGGCAAGACCTGGAATCCGGTGGCGCACTGCCGGGCGAACGCGCAGGTCAACGGCCTGGCGCGCAGCGTGAAGTGTAATTTCCTCTCCCTGAGTTTCCCCACCGGCAGCACGGGGTACGCCGCCGCCAAGTCGGATGAGACTGACCAGAACCTGTTCCTGGCCAAGACGACCGACGGCGGTGCGAGCTGGACGATGATGACCCTCGACATCGTGGGCGAACATCCCGGGCCGAAGGACGTTTACTTCGTCAACGCCGACACCGGCTTCCTGCGGGTGGGAGGGGCCGACACCGGCAAGCTCTACAAGACGACCAACGGCGGGCAGACATGGACGGCGATTGCGACGTCGCCCGGGGAGCGCATGTCGTTTTCCTCCGACAAGGCCGCAGCCTGGGCATTCCACTACAGCCGCATGGGATTCAGCGCCGACGGAGGCGAGCACTGGTCAACCCGGCAAGAGCGCTTCCCGGCGACGCCGTGGGACGCCAGCCTGCCGCGCGCGAACTTTGGCATGGTGGTGGGTGAGCACGGCATGGCCTACCGGTATCGCATCGTGCCGGCAGCCTACACTGCCAAGGGAATGCTCGACGCCCCCGCGCTCAGCAGCACCCCGACGCCGTAATCGGCGTCGGGTTTGCTACGAGTCAGTTTTTCTTCGGGGCGGAGCGGACCGGACCGGCAGGCAGGGCAGAAAACTTCACCGAGTCGAGCGTCTCCAGCGCCTCTTCCAGTTGCGCCTCGCTCACGCCCACGCAATCGAAGCTGAGGGCGTGGTGGTTGACCACGGTGACGGTGAGGGCGTGGAAGACGAATCCGTCTCCCACCTTCTGCCTGGTGCGCTGGCGCCAGAATCCGCGGCCGGCCAGGGCCACCTGCTGCACGTCGCCCAGCGGCTCGAAGGCCTCGCCCATGTTGTCCAGCATGTTGGCCAGGTAGTCGGCGCCCGTTTTAACCTCCGGATACTGCGTGAGCGATTCGGCGCTCACCAGCACGCTCTCGCCCGCCGGCGTGGAGGTAGCCAGCGCCAGGAAGTGCGAGCCGCTCACGGCCGCGCGGCCCTGCTCGGCGCCGAGGAGTTGCTCGGTTTGGCGGCGGGTTGACTCGCGCATCGCCGTCATCTCCTCGTTGCCCGCCCACACCCAGTTCTGCGGCGTCGTGTAGCTGAATCCGAAGTAGCGGTTCGTGTACGTGTGCCCGGTCGTGGTGGCGCCCGCTTCGGGAGATACGGTGCGGACACGCGGGCGAGCGGCGGGAGGCGCAGCCTTCTGCGCGGGCGTAGTCGCTATTTGGGCGAGAGCTAGGGCTGCGATGAGAGATGAGAGCACAGGTGGCCGCACGGTTACTCGCCGATCTTTGCAGTCATGCCGCAGCTACGATGAGCAGGAGTTCTTGAGCTAGGCGCCCCGGCGTCCGCTTGATTTCCCGAGGGTCAAAGAGAAATCCAGCCTGCTAGGCCTTACGCCTGTAACGCTGAACGCCACTCGGTTGTCGCCGACCGCTTCAATCCTAAGCGGGAGTGACAGTTGCTGTGCCGATTCCCGACGGCTCGGCCGACGCGGGAGAACTCGCCGCAAGTCGGTAACATCATAAGGTATTGCAATACCATGATGTTCAAGTGCCATCGCGACTGTTCGAATACTTGGCACCTGCGGCCTTCGCCTGTATTGGTAAAGACTTGATCGGTCAATACCGACAGAGCGCGCAAAAGTTTCATCGGTGTGGGTGCCGTCACGCCTGCTCTGGTCCCACTTGCGCATTAGCGCGGCGGTGAACGCCTTTGCAAAAGTGACATCCTCGCGAGTTCGCTTTTTGGCCATGGAACCAGTTGTTGTAATAACAAATTGTTATTATATCAACACCAACCAAGGTTATAATCCCCGGCGGCGGGAGTGGACCTCATGGCAAATCAGGGGGTATTCCAGACGGAACTGAAAGTGTTCAGTGCGCACCGGGCTGCGTGGGCGCTAGCCCATCCTCAGGAATACGTTGTCATCCGACGAACTGAAGTTGTCGGCTTCTACCCCACCTTCGACAAGGCGCTGGAAGCCGCCCTGTCGAAGTACGCAATCGGGGAGTGTCTAGTCAAGCAGATCTTCGACCGAGATCCGGTTTACGCCATCTTCTGAAGCCCGATGCGCCGTTATGTCGTTGCCCAGCTTCGGGGACGCCTCATGGAGATCGGACCCGAGTTGCCCATCAGAATAGGGCCATCCGTCCCGGAGCGGCGCGCGGCAGAACGCCAGGGTAGAACTGATTGACCCACAACCCGTGAAAGCACTGATCGACACGGGTGCACGACGAACAGTGATCGCTCCCGCTGCAGCGGCTCGATGCAAGCTTGTCGCGATAAACACGGATCGGATTTTTGTGGTTGGAGGCGGAGAGGTAAAGGGTCCAGTCTACAGCGCCCAAATCTTGTTCGATCCGAGTCCACTCGCGAGCTGGCCAGCGATGGAAATCATCCAAGCTGACCTGCATCACCCCGCTATCGAATGCCTGATCGGCCGGGACTTGTTGCGTCGATGGATCCTCGAATATGACGGTCCATCGGGTGAGTTGGCCATCAGCGAATACGAGTAGGTCCAGTCCTCAGATGCGCATCGGCATGACGATGTAGCGGTACTTGTAGTCGCCGGCGGCGTCTTCGGGGCGCATCTGGCCGGCGGACTGCGGGTCTTTGAACTCGAAGCGCACCTCGCCGGAGCTCGACGCCTTCAGGAAGTCGAGCAGATAGGCGGAGTTGAATCCGATCACCAGCGGGTCGGCCTTGTACACGGTCTCGATCGAGTCTTCCGATTCGCCGGTTTCGGTGCTTGAAGAGGAAATCTTGATCTCGTCTTTGTCGAGCTTGAGGCGAATGGCGCCGGAGCGCTCGTCGGCGAACTGGGCCACGCGCTGGATGGCGCCGGCAATGTCTTCACAACGCACGGTGACGGATTTGGTGTTATCGCGCGGCAGCACGGCTTCGTAATTGGGGAACTGGCCGGTGAGCTGGCGCGAGGTCAGGAGGCGTCCGCCGGCGCGGAAGAAGAGCGTGGACTCGTCCTTGGCAAACTCAACGATTTCCAGTCCGTCGGCCTGGAGCAGCGAATTCAGCTCCGCCATGGCTTTCTTGGGGACGAGCGTCTTCATCTCGCCCGAGACGCCTTCGAACTTCGCCGTGCCCTCGATGTGCGCCAGGCGGTGGCCGTCGGTCGCGACCATGGTGATGGACTCGGGCTTGAGCACCATCAGCGCGCCGTTCAGCGTGTAGCGCGACTCTTCGTTCGATATCGCGAAGATGGTCTTGGCGATCATAGTGCGCAGCACGCCGGCGGGAATCTTCACCACATCGGCGGCCGGGAAGTTTGGCAGGCTGGGGAAATTGGCACGCGCCATTCCGACCATCTTGGTGTTCGACCGGCCGCTGCGGATCTGCACCCAGTGGTTCTCCAGCAGCTTGATGGAGATTTCACCCTCGGGCAGCAGTTTGACGTAGTCGTACAGCTTGCGCGCCGGGATGGTGCAGGAGCCTTCCTTCTTCACCCTGGCGGGGCAGGACGTGCGCAGGCTGAGGTCGAGGTCGGTGGCGGTGATGGCGAGCTTGTCGCCCGCGGCCTCGAACAGGAAATTTGACAGGATGGGGATGGTGGTCTTGCGCTCCACCACGCCCTGCGTCGCCGTGAGTTCCCTGAGCAGATCGGCTTTGCTTACGGAAATCTCCATGACCTACCCCCGAGCGATTGCTATGGCCTACGCCTGGCTGGTTGCGAACGCTTTAACTTATATCAAATTCAAATGCAGATAAATACCAACAGAAGCAGTAGGCGCTGAGGAGATGTGGAAATCAGGGACAGCACACGCACCAGCGCCGCCGGATGCGCCAACAAACGACTTCGGGGAAAGCGTCTGAAACTTCCGTCCGCGGGAAAAACGTGGATGCGGTTTCCCGGTTGCGGTCCAGAGTTCCGCAGCCTCCACACGCGGGACGCGATTTGCAATTACCCACAAGCGC
Source organism: Terriglobales bacterium (assembly GCA_035651995.1). Lineage (NCBI taxonomy): Bacteria > Pseudomonadati > Acidobacteriota > Terriglobia > Terriglobales > Terriglobales bacterium. The sequence goes on from DASRER010000020.1 coordinate 211,978, forward strand.
GATTTGGTGGAAATGCGGTCCCAAACCGCTGCTCCGGCGGCGCGAACCGAGCGTGCGCTTGCGGAAAACTGGAGCCCGATCCGCACAGGGCTTGACAGTGTATGCTCCGCAAGCGCCGGCGTGAGTTGAATTTAAACGCTGCCATCCGCAGCCTGGCCAGCAGCTTCTAAGTCAGTATCCCGGCGGAAGGCATGGAACTTACGCTCAACTTGGTATGGGTTTGCATCGCCGCGGCCGCGTTGTGGCTTTGGCCGCGGACCGAGAGGTTGAAGGGAACGAGCCTCTGGTCCGGCCTGCTGACGCTGGCCTGCGCGCTGTTGGTGTTGTTCCCCGCTGTTTCCATCAGCGACGACCTGCAGGCTGCCTCAACGGCAATGGAAGACCGCTCCGATTCGCTTCGCAACTGGACCCCCGGAGCGCAACACTCCGTTCCGGCGGTGGCAACCGCGCCTGCCATTTCCCACACACCACGCGGCAGTACGGCCCCCATTTTGGCGCCGATCGTCCCTGCCCACGGGCATCGCGCGGCCGTCCGCGCCACGCGCGGGCCACCGCTCTCCTAAGCCGGCCGGATCGATTGGTCTGCGCCGCGGTTCCGCGGCGCAACATGGTCAACCAGATTGCAGCAGGGGAGGCGTTATGCAGCGCACGATTGATCTGGAGAAAGACGAAATCATTTTGCTGAGGAGTTTCATCGAAGCACACCTCTCGCAGGCGGCCCAGGACTGGCTGGACATTTCCTATGTGCCGCGGCGAAGGCTGCCGGCCGCCGTCAAGCTGGCCACCATGGGCCAGCGCTTCCGCCTGGAGCGCGATGACGACGGTACCTGGTGCCTGGCGACCGACGAAGAAAATCCCAAGCTGCTGGACCGCTCCGAGAGGGAGGAGCAATTTCAGGAGTGGCTGCTGGAGGCGCTGGCGCGGCAGGAGCCGTGAAAGGGCGGCGACGCGCCGATCACTTTTTCAGGAGCCGGCGGTGGCAAGGACTTCGTAGCGGCCGAGTCTGGAGCCGGCGGCAAGCACGGCGTCAGAAGGAAATCATACGCGCGCAGAAACAGAAAGAGCGCAGATTCGTTTGCGCTCCCTGGGTCTCCGCGGTGGGTACGCCTTCAGCCGGTCAGCGTCTCGGTCAGCTTGTTCAGAAGGCGGTTCAGGTCCTTGTCGCCCTTGCGCTGCTCTTCGATCTTCTCCACCGAGTGGAGCACGGTAGTGTGGTGTTTGCCGCCGAACTGGCGCCCGATCTCAGGCAGCGAGTGGTCGGTGAGGTGCTTCGACAGGTACATGGCGATCTGGCGCGGGAAGACGATGGGCCGCGAGTTGTTCTTCGCCTTGATCTCCACCACGCGCAGGCCGAACTGCTCGGCCACCGTCTTCTGAATGTTCTCGATGGTCACGCGGCGCGTCTGCGCGTCGATAAAGTTCTTCAGCACCTGCTGCGCCGTCATTAAGTTGATGGTGGCGCCGGTGAGCGAAGCGTAGGCGACCAGGCGGATCAGCGCGCCCTCCAGTTCGCGCACGTTCGAGCGAATGTTCGACGCGATGTAGAGCGCCACGTCGGTGGGCAGCGCCACGCGCTCCGAGTCCGCCTTCTTCTGCAGGATCGCGACCTTGGTCTCCAGGTCGGGCGGCTGGATGTCGGCGATCAGCCCCCACTCAAAGCGCGAGCGCAGGCGGTCTTCGATCTCGGCCAGCTCCTTGGGCGGGCGGTCGCTGGCGATCACGATCTGCTTCATGCTCTCGTGCAGGGCGTTGAAGGTGTGGAAGAACTCTTCCTGGGTGCGCTCCTTGTGGGCGAGGAACTGGATGTCGTCAACCAGCAGCAGGTCCACGTTGCGGAAGCGGTCGCGGAAGCTGGTCATCTTGTCGTAGCGCAGCGAGTTGATCATCTCATTGGTGAACTTCTCGCTCGATACGTAGCAGATGCTGGCCTGCGGCAGCCGGCGCTTCACTTCGTGCCCGATGGCCTGCATGAGGTGCGTCTTGCCCATGCCCACACCGCCGTACAGGAAGAGCGGGTTGTAGGCCTTCGACGGCTGCTCGGCCACGGCCCGCGCCGCCGCGTGCGCAAACTGGTTGCCGGCGCCGATCACGAACGCGTCGAAGGTGTAGCGCGGGTTAAGTTGCGCCGCCGTCTCCCAGTCGAAGCGCGCCTGCGAGCCGGGAGCGAAGCCGCCATCGTGGCGCAGCGGCGTCTCGCCGGGCGCCAGTCGCGACGCAGCCGGCTGCGGCTCCTCGTCGGGCGTGACGAACTCCACGTCATTGAATTCCAGCGCCAGGTTTTCGATCGCTTCCTGGATCAGGTCGGCGTATTTCTCCCCGATGTGGCGGAACTCAGCCGTGGGGACGCGGATGTACAGGATGCCGCCCTTGCTGTGGCTGTAGCGCGTGGGCTTCAGCCAGGTCTCGTAGGAGTGGCGGTTGATTTTCTTTTCCAGCGCGTCGAGGATGCGGACCCACGGGTTCGGCGCGGAGGCGGCGCTTGAGGAAAATGACATAGCCAATTCTTCGGCCGCCTCGTCCAGTGCCCGGGCAGCTCGTAGCAAATAAAAAAAAATACGACCGGGCGCTTCCACCCGGATTGTGCGAATCCCCTGCTTCCTCGATTGAACCTGCGCCGAACGGCGCAGAACCTTAGATTTCCAGACTACGCTTGCGACCGAACTGTACGGAAACCGTAACTCCAATCAACTCTGGCGATACTAGCACGAAATTTTCTCCGCCGGGAAAATCTCGCAATGCATTTGCTGCGAAGCGGCGGACAGTTGAACGCCGCCGGACGCTAGATGTCAAGTAGCAGAGTTGTAACGACGCAAAGATGGTGCAGGCGTGTAACGAAAAGAAACGTCCACCACAGAGACACCAAGAAACCGTATTCACCGCGCGCCGCAAGAGACGAAGTCGGCCAAGAAAACTGTTTTCTCTGCGCCTCTGGGGTGGAAGCGCAACTTACCGCAGCTTGGCGATGCGCGCGTCCAGGTCGGCGAGCGTCTTGTTCAGCAGCTCGGTATAGCGGGGATCGCGCGAGGCCTCGATCTGCTGGAGGGTGTTGCTGCGGGCCAGTTCCAGGTTCTGCCGCTGGCGGGCGCGCTGCTGCTCTTCGGGTGTGAGCTGGCGCTGGCCGTCGACGGCGGGCTTCTGCTGCGCCTCGTCCTGCTGCGACTCGACCGACTTGCTCTCCCAACCGCGGGCCATGCGGCGATTATAAAACGGATGCACCGTTTCTGGTGCAGCCGGCCGGGGGCGCACCGTTTCTATTTCAGGTTCGTCTCGCGATGGCGGTCGGACCACCATGACCGCTGAGCGGTCCACGCCGCCCCTGTTTGCTATACTTAAACTCTTGTCCCGGCATTCTTGTGGATTTCTGATACGAGGAGCGCAGTTTTCGCATGCCCAAGCGCACGTTCCAGCCTAACCGGCGTCGCCGCTCGAAGACGCACGGATTTCGCAGTCGCATGAAGACCAAGAGCGGCCGCGCGGTGCTGTCGCGCCGCCGCGCCAAGGGACGCAAGCGCGTCTCGGTAAAGCCCGGCTTCCGCGAGTAAGCAGCGCTTTGGGCGCCCCAGCCTTCGCCGTGTTTTGGCGAAGGGTGGGAGTTCCGCACGAAAGACCGCTCGATGGAAATTCTCACCGTGGAAGCTCCCCCGTTTCACATCCTTCCGCCCGACTCCGGCCCGGCGCCGGAGCCCGAGCAGGACTTTGGCCTGAGGTTTCCCCGCAGGGCGCGCCTGCTGCGCCGGGCGGACTTCGACGCGGTGTACCGGAAGGGCCGCCGGCATTTTTCCGCGAACCTTACGCTGTTCTGGCTGCCGCGCGCGGCGGACCCATGCGCGCCTGCGGGCGCGCGCTTCGGATTCACCGTGGGCCGCGTGCTCGGCGGCGCCGTGGCGCGCAACCGCATCCGGCGGCGTCTGCGCGAAGCGGTGCGGCTGAACCGCTCGCTGCTGCGCGCGCCGGTGGACGTGGTCATCAACCCGAAAAAGTCAGCGCTCAACGCGCCCTTCGCCGAGCTTTCGCGCGAAGTGGCCGACGCGCTGCGCGCCGTCGCCAGCGGAAAATCCAGCAAATTGCCGAGGCCGCGCGCATGAAGCATGCCCTCGCCCGCCTGTTGCGGATCTACAAGCGGATGGTGTCGCCGCTGCTTCCACCCGCCTGCCGCTACGTGCCCACGTGCTCCGAATATGCCGCTGAAGCGCTCGAGCGCCACGGTGTGTTGCGCGGCGGAGCGCTGGCGCTATGGCGCCTGTTGCGCTGCCATCCGTTCGTGCGCGGCGGCCATGACCCAGTACCCCGGTTCTCAGTTCTCCGTTCGCCGTTCTCAGCAAACCGGCACGGCATCGGGCTGAGAACCGAGGACCGCGAACTGAGAACTATCCTGAGAACCGACAACCGAGAACTGAGAACTTAATTGCACCAGCCCGGTCCACCTCCCGATCCCGGCACCGAGAAGCGCGTTCTGCTCGCGTTTGCGCTGACGTTTGTTTTTCTGGCGCTGATGCAGCCGCTCATCTCGCGCTACGCCAGGCAGCAGCAGGGCGCAGCGCCGGAAAAGTCCGCTGCCACGGAAACCGCGGCTGCCCCTGCGCCGGCGCCGGAAGCCGGCGCCATCACCGCGCCGGGTCCGGTGCGCGCCTCCGCGGAGAGGAAACCTGCGGCGCCGCCGCCGGTTGCCGTGAAGCAGGCCGCGACGGAATCGGAAACCGTCATCGAGAACGACCTGTACCGCATCGTCTTCACCAATCGCGGCGCGCAGGTGAAGTCGTGGGTGCTGAAGAAATACGAGGATGACCAGGGCAAACCGCTCGACCTGGTCCACCCGCTCGCCGCGCCGCAGTACGGCTGTCCGCTCTCGCTCTGGACGTATGACGAAGGGCTGCGCGGCCGGTTGAACACGGCGCTCTACGTCGCCAGCGAAAGCGGCACGAAAACCGCCCCAGCCGCCATCAGCTTCGAGTACGCCGACGGCGCGCTCCAGGCGCGCAAGACCTTCAGCTTCGACCACACCTACGTGGTTCGCGCGGAGGTATCGGTCACGCAGAATGGCGCTGCCGTGCAGGCGTACCCGGCGTGGCCGGCGGGCTTCGGCGACCAGACCTCGCCGACGGCCTATGGCCTTGCGGCGATCGTTTACCAGAACGCCGACCGCGAAGAGCGCGTGCCGCTGAAGAAGGTTTCCGGCGGGAACACGATCCCGGGCCCGTTCCACTGGGCCGGCGCCACCGACCAGTACTTTGCCGCCGTGTTCCTTCCCGACGCGCCCGATTCCGCCGCGCTCGTAACCTTGCGCCGCACCATCACCCTTCCCAAGGACCCGAAGAACCCCGGCGCGGGCACGGTGAAGGAAGAAGTGGCCGGCATGGCGGCCGGCGATCGCCGCGGCGTGACCGCCGGACGCTTCTTCGTCGGGCCGAAGTCGGTGGACGTGCTCAAGTCGGTGCGCTCCACCGGCCCGGCGGGTCCGAACAGCGGCCCCGACCTGGAGCGCCTGGTTGACTTCGGCAAGTGGTTCGGATGGCTGGCGCGGCCGCTCTTCCTGTGGCTGAAGTGGACGCAACAGCACTTCGTTCCCAACTGGGGATGGGCGATCGTGCTGCTCACCATCATCATCAACGTCGCGCTCATGCCGCTGCGCATCACCAGCATGAAGTCGGCGCTGAAGATGCAGAAGATCCAGCCGCAGATCAAGGCCATCCAGGAGAAGTACAAGAAGTACTCGGTGCGCGATCCGCGCCGCGCGGAGATGAACAAAGAGGTGGCCGACCTCTACAAGCAGCACGGGGTGAATCCCGCCGGCGGCTGCCTGCCGCTGCTGCTGCAGATGCCGTTCCTCATCGCCTTCTACAGCATGCTGGGCGTGGCGATCGAGCTGCGGCACGCCAGCTGGATATGGGTGCGCGACCTGTCGTCGCCCGATCCGTGGCACATTCTGCCGATCGGCATCATCCTCACCATGTTCTTCGTGCAGAAGCTGACGCCGCAGGCCGGCATGGACCCGGTGCAGCAGAAGATGATGAACCTGATGATGCCGGTCATGATCGGCGCCATCAGCTGGAACCTGGCCGCCGGACTCGGCCTCTACTGGACGATCGGCAATCTGCTGGCCATCGCGCAGCAATACGGCATCAACAAGACCGCCTTTGGCCGCGAAATGCGCGAAGAGATGGAGAAGAGGGCGGCGAAGAAGAAGAAGTGAAGTTGCCAGTCGCCGGTTGCCAGTTCCCAGTTCCGCTTCTAACAACTGGCAACTGAGTACTGGCAACTCGCTATAATCCCAAGCTTATGCCCATGGCCGACAAAGTCGCCGCCGCCCGCAAGATCGAAGAGCTGCTGAAGAGCGCCATACGGCACGGGGGCTTCAAGCTGAAGTACCGCATCACGGTGGATCCGCCCTTGCCCGAGGACCGCGACTGGGAGCGTCCGGCGATCGTGGTTGAGCTGGCCGGGCCCGACAGCCCGCTCATGCTGGAACGCGGCGCCGAGCTTCTGCGTTCGCTCGAGCACCTGGCCCAGCAGATGCTGCACCTTCCCCAGGACGAGCACGACAAGGTCAGTTTCGATTGCATGAACTTCCGCGCGCAGCGGCTGGAAGAGTTGCGCACCGCCGCCGGCGTGGCCGCCGAACGCGTCCGCAAGACCGGCATGCCCTATGAATTCGGTCCCATGACCTCGCGCGAGCGCCGCGTGGTCCATCTGGCGCTGCGCGACTTTCCCGAGCTGAAGACCGAGAGCACGGGCGAAGGCGGCGACCGCCACGTGGTCGTCCTGCCCAAGGACTACAAGCCGCGCCAGCAGTCGGCCATCATGAGCCGGCCACGGGGACGGCGCTGAACCCAAGTCAAGATTGAGAATGCAAAATTAAGGCCTTGGAGGGGCCGTCGCCCGCCAGGCCCCATTTGGCATTTTTCATTTTTGATTTTGCAATGCCGTCGGTCCCGCCCATAATCTCAGGCGCACTGTTGCCTCCCGCGGAGGTCTGATTTGTCAACCGACATCGCCATTCTTGCCGAAGTGCCGATTTTTTCCCTGATCGACAATGATGAGCGCGCCACCCTGGCCGAACTGCTGGAGACGACCAAGTTCACCCAGGGCGAAACCATCTTCGACTTCGGCGACCCGGGCGACACCATCTATATGGTGCGCAGCGGCCGCGTGCAGGTGTTCGTCACCAGCACCACCGGCGAGAAAGTCATCCTCGGGGAAAACGAGCGCGGCGATGTCTTTGGCGAGATCTCCCTGCTCGACGGCGGCCCCAGGACCGCCAGCGCCGTGGCCATCGAAGACACCGAGTGCCTCACCCTCGACCGCGACCGCCTGCTCGAGCTGGTGCAGAAGCATCCGCACGTGGCGCTTGACCTGCTCACCATCATGGGACGCCGCCTGCGCTCCACCGACGAGCTGCTGCGCACGCGCGTCTCGCGCAACCCCAACGTGGAAGAAGAAGAGATGCTCACCTTCGGCCAGCGCGTGGCCGACAAGGTGGCCGCCTTCGGCGGCTCATGGACGTTCATCATTTCGTTCGCCGTCCTACTCGTAGCCTGGACCGGCGTGAACACGTTCATCCTTCTGGAAAAGGCCTTCGATCCCTATCCCTATATCCTGCTGAACCTGTTTCTCTCCATGCTGGCCGCGCTGCAGGCGCCGGTCATCATGATGAGCCAGAACCGCCAGTCGGCCAAGGACCGCCTGAAGGCCGACCTGGACTATGAAGTCAACCTGAAGGCCGAGCTCGAGGTTGCGCAACTCCACAACAAGCTCGACCGCATTTATGAGGAAGTGCGGCTGGCCATCTACAAGGACAAGCGCGGCGGCAGCAGCGGGAACTGAACCGCTGTCCGCTTCCCGCCGGGCATCCGAGCCGCGCCAGGGAGCGGCCCCGGCGATACAATTTCTGCATGTCCGAAAAAATCACCAAGCCCGACGCCGACTGGCGGGCGCAGCTCACCCCCGAGCAGTACCGCGTCACCCGGAAGAAAGGCACTGAGGCGCCTTTCACCGGCGAGTACTGCGACAACGAAGACGCGGGAACGTACCTGTGCGTGTGCTGCGGCCAGCCGCTTTTCAGCTCCGACACCAAGTTCCACTCCGGCAGCGGATGGCCCAGCTTCTATCAGCCGCTGAGCGAGGAGAGCGTGGCCACCGAGAGCGACTCCAGCTTCGGCATGCGCCGCACGGAAGTGTTGTGCAGCCGCTGCGACGCGCACCTGGGGCACGTCTTCCCCGACGGCCCGCGCCCCACCGGCATGCGCTACTGCGTCAACTCGGCGGCGCTAAGACTCGAGCCGAAGGACGACAAGAGATAGCCGCAAGGACGCGGAGGAGCCGTTCGACATTCACCGAGAGAGCTGTCCCAAAAATCAAATTCAGAGAGATGGGTTGTTCCAAAATCAAATGAGGGGCCATGCTGAGCCCGCGTTCTTTGCGGGCCCAGGATCTATGGAGTCCGCCCCGCACCACCCACGGACCGTGGGCAGGGCACACCGCGGCCTGGAGCCCGTAATTATTTAGAATCCTCTGCGCCCTCAGCGTCCCCCCGGCGGCTGGCCGTTCGCATGCATACCGACGACACCATAGTCGCCATCTCCACGCCCGCCGGCCGCGGCGGCATCGGCGTGGTGCGCCTCTCCGGTCCGGAAGCGCGCGCGATTGCCGCGCCCATGCTGCGCCTGCCACGCGAGCTGGAGCCGGGGCGAGCGGTCGTCGGGGAATTGATAGAGCCGGCCGTTAATCTGCGCCCTTCGGTCGTCGGCCAGAACGCATCCACGAATGCTTTGCCGGCGACCGACGACCAGGGACCGACGGCCGCCTTCCGGCCCGGCGAGCGCCTTGACGACGTGGTCGTCACCTTCTTCCAGGCGCCGCACTCCTATACCGCCGATGACGTGGTCGAAATCTCCGCGCACGGCTCGCCCGTCGTCCTGCGGCACATCGTGGAGCTGGCCCTGGAGCGCGGCGCGCGGCTGGCCGAGCCGGGCGAATTCACCATGCGCGCCTTCCTCAACGGCCGCATGGACCTGACGCAGGCCGAGGCGGTGCGCGACCTGATCGAGTCGCAAACGCTTTACCAGGCCAAGGTGGCGGCCCAACAACTGGAGGGCGCGCTGGCGCACCGCATCGCGCCGGTCAAGCAAAGGCTGGTGGACCTGATCGCGGCGCTCGAAGCCGGCGTGGACTTCGCCGAAGACGACGTTGCCGTCCTGCCGGCGCACGAAATCAGCTCGCGCATCGCCTCCGTGCGCGCGCCGCTGGAGGAGCTGGCGGCGTCGTTCACTTATGGAAAAGTCGTGCACGAAGGGCTGACGCTGGCCATTGTGGGCCGCCCCAATGTCGGCAAGAGCAGCCTGTTCAACCGCCTGGTGGAGCGCGAGCGCGCCATCGTGACCGCCACGCCCGGCACCACGCGCGACCTGGTGACCGAAACCGTGTCGCTGGGCGGCATCCCCGTGCGCCTGGTGGACACGGCCGGCCTGCGCGAGTCGGCGGATGAGGTCGAAAGCATCGGCATTCGCAAGTCGCTCGAGGCGCTGGCCGATGCGGACCTGGTGCTGGTGGTGATGGACTGGTTCGGCATGATCGCGGAGATGGCGCAGGATGCCAGTCACGATCCGTTGCGGCCGCCGGTCCCGATCGAAGAAAACAATAGACTCTTGCAGCGCACCGAGGGCCGGCCGCGCATCCTGGTATTCAACAAGTCCGATCTACAGTACAAGCTGCCCGAGATTCCGTCGGAGCTTCTTGCCTCGATGGCCACCGGTGACCGAGCCGTGGGACTGGGCGCGATTGGCATCGACCGGGCGATGCTCACCGACTTCGAGCGCCAACCTGACCGTTCCAGGACAGACCTGCTTCAGATGGCCGTCTCTGCGATCAACCAGGAGGCTGGCGGTCCCGCCGTGGTGCGCACTTCCGCCCTCACCGGCGAAGGCATCGCCGAACTGCGCGCCGCTATTCTTGAGGCGATCGGCGGCCCCAACGGCGCGCAAAGCGAGTCCGGGTTCCTCACCAGCGCGCGCCACCAAGGGTTGGTGCGCGATTCGCTCAAAGCACTCGACGCCGCCTCTGCCGCAGTCAGCAACGCCACGCCCCACGAGATGCTGCTGATCGATCTCTACGCCGCGCTGCGCCCGCTCGACGCCCTCACCGGCGCCACCACGGCGGACGACATCCTGAACCTGATCTTCAGCAGCTTCTGCATCGGTAAGTAAGAACGTTTCACCGCACCGGCGCAGAGAACGCAGAGAAGAACCTTTTCCGAAAATCTCTGCCACCTCCGCGCCCTGCCGTGAATGTTCTTCAAGAAAAAAGGGCGGCTTGCGCCGCCCTGGGGTACCACGTCAGCCGAAGTTAGACCGCCTGCACGTTCTCCGCCTGCCAGCCCTTGGGGCCTTTGATCAGGTTGAACTGCACCGCCTGGCCTTCCTTCAGGCTGCGGAAACCTTCAGTCTGAATCGCCGAGTAGTGCACGAAGACGTCTTCGCCGTTGCTGCGGCTGATAAACCCGTAGCCCTTGGCATCGTTAAACCACTTCACGGTTCCTTGTTCCATGTGAGTCAGGCTTTCCTTCCAGGTGAATTGCCGAGGGATCGGAGTGACTGCAGGCAGGTAACGCTGGTAAGCGGGTACCGCTACAAATGCTTCGATCGAACTCGAGCCGCGCAGGATAAAGCAGAGCAGCCCCTCAAAGCAAGGACAATGCGGGCCCCAGGGCCGGGAATCCGCGCCAAGCGCCATCTTCGGCCAAAACCTTCGTTGTCTTGACACGCCCTCGGGCCCGGGGCCTAATACTGCCCGCGGGTCACTCCGCGTTGGAGACACAATGAACAAAGCAGACCTCATTGACCGGATCTCCTCCGCTTCGGGCATCACCAAGACGCAGGCATCTGCCGCCGTCGAGTCCTTGGTGGGCAGCATTACCGGAGCGCTCAAGAAAGGCGAGCGGGTGGCGCTGGTTGGATTTGGGACCTTCTCGGTTTCGCAACGAAGGGCCCGCAACGGGCGCAATCCTCAGACCGGGTCGGTGATCAAGATCGCCGCCCGCAAGGTGGCAAAGTTCACTCCCGGTGTCGAGCTGAAGAAGGCGGTGAACCGGAAATAGTCCGACCAAGGTTCGTTCAGGCATCCATAGGTTGGTTGCAGTAACCCCCGAAAAGAATTGAGCGGCAGGCTGCGCGCCTGCCGCTGTTGTCTTCTGGCAGCGGCGATGCGCTGCCTGTCCGCTATCCACTCTTCCCTATTCAGTGGTTCAACTCTCCGCCGCCGTGTTTCGCGCGGCAAATCTTGCAGTAGGCGACCGGCTCGGTGTTGTCCACGCGGTGCTGAATCGGCTTCACCGTCTTCAGATAAGCGTAAATGCTCTTCAGGTCCTGGTCGGTCATCCCCTTGAAGAGCCCCCACGGCATGATTGTGCTCAGCCTGCGCGCGCCCACATGGCCGGTGCGCAGCGCGGTCACGAACGTCTTTTCGGTGTAGTAGGAAATCCCGGAAGCATCGGGCGTGATGTTGGCGCTGGCCACCTCGCCCCAGGGACCCTTGAACCACTGTCCGCCGCTGAAGTCGAGCCCGGGCAGGGGAACGCCTTGTTCGTCCACCGGCGTGTGGCAGCCCACGCAATCGGCCAGCGTCGCCAGGTACTCGCCGCGTTTCACGGGATTCGAGAGGTCCGGAACGGGAACATGCTCGACGCGCGGCGGCGCTTTTAGCGATGCCGCCACCGGCGGCGGCAACTGCGATTTGCCGGGATCGTTCTTCACCGCGGGCAGCGAGCGTACGTAGGCGATCACCGCCGCCAGGTCGGCGTCAGACATGCTGCGGTACTGCATGAATGGCATCACGGGAAACAGCACGCGCCCGTCGTGTCCGATGCCGTTGCGGATGGCGTTGGCCAGTTGCGCATCGCTCCAGGCGCCCGCCCCGGTTGTTTTGTCCGCCGAAACATTGGGCGCGACCAGCGGAAACGGAAAATTCTCCAGCGGAAAACGGTTGCCGCCCAAGTTCGTGCCCGCAATCGGGAGCCCGCCCTCGGGCGAATGCCAGTCCACCTTTGAGTGGCAGTAGTGGCAGACCAGCACGTTCTCCACCAGATATCGTCCGCGTGTCAGCTTCGCGGACTTCGGCCCGGCGGCCGCTTGAGTCTTTTGCGCCGCAAGCGGCATCGAAAGGCAGGCAGTCAGCAGGGCAAGAACGGCAGTTTTTGGTCCTTGGGTCCGGAACCGCATCCGCAAGCCTCCAGGAAAGCAGTTTTTCTTTCGATGCTTGCCGGCGGCGGTGTTGTCGTCCGCCGGCGCGCACGCTGGAACGCGGCGCGGCCCGCAGTTTGCCAACGTTCACCCCTGCTTGTAAAATAAACATTTTGCGAAAGGTGCGTTGAAGCTTTATGAAGGCAGCCATCCATCCCGCATACAACGAAGTGCGCGTGCACTGCGCCTGCGGCAACTCGTTCATGACCCGCTCGACCCACAAGGGCGACATCCACGTGGAAATCTGCTCCAACTGCCACCCGTTTTTCACCGGTAAGCAGAAACTGCTGGACACCGCCGGCCGCATCGAGCGCTTCCGCCGCAAGTACGCCAAAAACGAGCCTGCCAAGGCCGGCGAGACGGCGAAGAAGTAGGCTTGGCGACTTCGAAGTTCTGAAAAGCCTCCGGCGACGGAGGCTTTTGTTTTTCTAGGTTTGTCCCGAGGAGTGCAGCGACGAGGGAACCCTACCCTCACCTGAGCATTCCAGGTCAGGCAGGGCTCCCTCACCTCGTTCGGGATGTCCTAATCAAGGCCATCGCTCGGTACCACACGCTAGAATAAAAGCCCGATGCGCAAGTTCTGGGACACTCCGGCTGACCGCAGCGCGCCTGAATTCCCGGCGCCGATGCCCTCGTCCGTCCAGATCGGCGCGGTGCGCATTGCGCCTCCGACCGTTCTCGCGCCCATGGCCGGCGTTACCGACACCGTCTTCCGCCGCTTCATCCGCAACACCAGCCTGCGCCCGGGCGCGGACCGCCTGGTCAGCGCGGCCGACTCCGGTTGCGGCCTGATCATGACCGAGTTCACCTCGGCCGACGGCGTACTGCGCGCGCGCGACCACCGCAACCAGCGCATGCTCGACCGCTACCTGCACTTTTACGAGGACGAGCATCCCATTTCGGCGCAGTTGTTCGGCTCCGATCCACAGGTGCTTGCCGACGCCGCCCGCTTGGTGCAGGACCTGGGCTTCGACCTGGTGGACCTGAACCTGGGCTGCCCGGCGAAGAAGGTGGTGAAGTGCAACGGCGGCTCGGGCCTGCTGCGCGACCTGCCGCTCATTCGCGCGATTTTCGAAAAGGTCCGCGCCGCGGTGACGATTCCCTTCACCGTGAAGTTCCGCGCCGGCTGGAGCGAGAAGGAAATTGTTTGCGTGGAGCTGGCGCGCATCGCCGAAGACTGCGGCCTGGCCGCGGTCGCGCTGCACGCCCGCACGCGCGAGCAGGGCTACAGCGGCAACGCGCGCTGGGAGTGGATTGCCGCGGTCAAGGACGCGGTGAAGATTCCCGTGATCGGCAACGGCGACATCCGCTCGCCCGAAGACGCCGCTTCGATGTTCGCTTCGACCGGCTGCGACGCCGTCATGATCGGCCGCACCGCCGCGTCGAACCCATGGATCTTTCGACAAATCGCGGACTACCGCGAGCGCCGGATCGCGCAGCACGCCGATGGCGCCAGTACCGCTTCACACGATGCAGCGACGGGCGCCCTCGCCCGCCGGCACGCCAGCGGCGCGCTGTACGACAAGCCCACCGACGCCGACCGCTACCAGATGATCCGCACGTACTTCTCGATGCTGATCGAAGAGGGGATGCCCGGCGCCGCCGGCAAGATGAAGCAGTTCGCGTCGTGGTTCACGCACGGCGTGGCCAACGGCAGCGCCCTGCGCAAGGCCGTGTACGAGGCCAAGACCGAGCGCGAAATCCTCCACCGCGTGGAGCAGTTCTTCGAGAGGGAACTGCAATTGCAGGACTCACCACGGATGCACGCGGATGAACACCGGCCAGGCACGCCTGAATCCGTGTTGTCCGCGTGAATCCGTGGTCAAGATCCACTCTACTTTTCCGCCGAGGTAGGGTCCACGATGCTGACCACGCGGCTCACCTTGTTCGCCGGGAAGCCCGACTCGGCCGCGTGCTGCCGGATCTCGCTTTCGTTGGCGGCAATATAGATGCAGTACAGCTTGTCGGCCGTGCGGTAACTGTGCACCCACTGAATGCTGGGGCCGAGCTTGCGCAGCACGCTGCACGATTTCTGTGCCGCCGCAACTACCTCCTCCGGACAAAGATTGCCGACGCCGGGAATATCGCGCTCAATCACAAATTTGGGCATTGCTGACTCCTTGCAGGGAATAGTGACTACTTCAGGATGAAGACGCGGGCGAGAAGATGCGGCCAGCGCCATCCCGGGCGTGAATCGGTTGACGAACGTTCCAGTTTTCTTAGCCGCGCGTCCAACGCTCAGCCACAGCTGAAAGTTGCCGGCGCCCCACTCAAGATGGGGTGGGGATTCTTGCGGCGCTACCCCAGCCGCGCCTCATATTTCCCCTTGTCGCCCGTCTCGACGAACGCCCACGGTGTTTTGGGATCGTGGGTAAACACCACCAGCCATTTCTCCGGCACGGCGTGTTCGTAAAAGCGCTTGCGGCTCTCGATCGTCTCCAGCGGAAACAGGTCGAAGGCCATCACCCAGGTAGGATCAAGGTGCGCGGTGGTCGGAATCAGGTCGGAGATATAACAGGCGCGCTGGTTGTTGCTGCGTATCACCACCGCCTGAAGATTGCGCGTGTGTCCGGGGAAGACCTTCACCGAGACGCCGGGCACAATGTCGCTGTCGCCGTGCAGCAGGTGCATCTGCCCGGATTCGACCAGCGGGTCGTAGTTGTCGGTGAGATAGCTCACCCGATCACGCACGTGCTGCAGCCGCGCGTGCCGCAGCTCGCCTTCCTGCACGTAGTACTTCGCCCTGGGAAACGCCGGCACAATGCGGTCGCCCCTGCGCAGCGTGTTCCAGCCGGAGTGGTCGAAGTGCAGGTGCGTGTTGATAACGACGTCAATGTCGCCTGGATCGATCTTTGCGCGCTCCAGGCTCGACATGAGGCGCGCTTCGGTTTCCCAGATGGCGCGCTGCTTGTCATTGAGCTTGTCGCCCGCGCCGGTTTCGATCAGCACGTTGTGCTTGCCGGTGCGGACCAGCAGCGAGTTCATCCCGACGGCAACGCGGTTGCGCGCGTCGGCGCCCATGCGCCGCTCCCACAGCGGCTTGGGCACCACGCCAAACAGACCGCCGCCATCGAGGTAGTAGTTGCCGTCGGAGAGAACGGTCAGCTCAAAGTCGCCCAGCGAACGCGTGGTGGGCTGTATGAAGTCCGACTTGGGATGCGGCGCGGGCAGCGTGGTCACTGAATCAGCCATAAAAACCTTACCGCGGACTCATGCGGATGAACGCGGATCAGCTCAACCCAAGTTTCTTACCCTCGTGACGTCATCCCGAAGCGCGCGTTCTTGCGCGCCAGGGACCTGAGGCAGCGCCGGCACGGCCAACGGCGGTCGCGCAAACGGCAGTGGCCCGCACCACCGCTTGCCGCGTTGCAATCCGCCGCTCAGCTCCCTTGCTGCGCTCGGGATGGCAATTTCAAAACAAACCGGCAACTGACAACTACTTCAACCCCTTCTCAAAGTGCTCCTGGATCTTGGTAAACAAATTCGTGCGCGCGGTCGAGCCGGCGATGCCGTGCGTCTTGCGCGGGTAGAGCATCAGGTCGAACTGCTTGCCGGCGTTGATGAGCTCATTGGTCATCTGGATGGTGTTCTGGGTGTGCACGTTGTCGTCGCTGGTGCCGTGCACGATCAGCACGCGGCCGCTGAGCTGGCCGGCAGAATGGATGGGCGAACCTTTCTTGTAGCCCTGCGCGTTGTCTTTCGGCAGGCCCATGTAACGCTCGGTGTAGATGGAATCGTAGTTGCGCCAGTCGGTGACCGGCGCCACCGAGACGCCCGCCTTGAAGCGGTCCGAGTGCGTCATCATCATCAGCGTCAAGTAACCGCCGTAGCTCCATCCCCAGAGGCCCAGGCGGTCGCGGTCGAGCTGCGGAAATTTTTCCAGCGCCTGGTCCAGCGCGGTGAGCTGGTCTTTCACTTCCACCTCGCCGAAGTTGTGGCGCAGGGCGGCGGCGAACGCCTGCCCGCGCCCGGCCATGCCGCGATTGTCCACCTGCAGGATGGCAAAGCCGCGCCGCGCCATGAGCTGGTGGAACAGGAACGTGCTCCCGCCCCACTGGTCGCGCACCGTCTGCGCGCCCGGGCCGCCGTAGGGCGCCAGGATGAGAGGAACCTTGGCGGCGCCGGCCGCTGCGCCCTCGGGCAGCAGCAGGGAGCCGTGCAGCACCGTGCCGTCGTCAGCCTTGAAGTCCACAAAGTGCGGCGGCGTGAGGCGGAATTCGTCAACCGCGCGCGATTGCCAGAACACCGAGCAGGCGCCGGTTTCTCGGGTGCTGCACAGCGAGAGCCGAGGCGGGTCCATCACGGCCGAGTAGTTGTCCACGTAATACCCGGCGCCGTTGTCGGGGAAGGTGGCGGCATGCGTCCCATGCTCGCGTGAGATGCGTACCGCGTCGCCGCCGCTCAGCTTCACGGCCCAGAGCTGGCGTTGGCGCGCGTCGCCCTGGTTTGACGTGAAGTACACCAATCCGCCGGTATTTTCGCCGCCTTTCTGGAATCCATCCACGCTGAAGACTTCAAAGTCTCCCCCCGTGAGCGGCATTTCCAGCTTGGCTTCGGCGGAGAGGGGATCGGCGTCGCTGTAGCTGTACCGATAAATGTGCGTGTATCCCGAGCGCCAGCTCAGCCACAGGAATTGTCCCGGCAGCACGAAATGCGGTTCTTCCACATTCACCCAGTTCTTGCTCGTGTCGCTGAGCACCTTGCGCACGGCGCCGCTCGAGGCATCGGCGAAGTACAGGTCGATCCGGTCCTGCGCGCGGTTGAGCACCATGATGTAGAGCAGCCCGGGCCGCACCCAGCCGAAGCGCGGGATGTAGTAGTCGGCCGGCGATTCGTCATCGCCGCTGCGCTGCGGCACGTTGATCCAGCGCGTTTTGCCGCCGCCCGCGCCGACCACGCCCACCCGCACCGCAGGATTGGAATCGCCCGGCTGCGGATAGCGCTGCTTGTCCACCGTCGCATGCGTCGGGATGAAATCCGTAATCGGATACTGCGGCACCTTGCTCTCGTCCATCTGCAGATACGCGATCTGCTTCCCGTCCGGCGACCAGAAGTAGTTCGAGCGCACGTCGAGCTCTTCGGCATACACCCAGTCCACTTCGCCGTTCAGCAGCGAGTCGTCTTCTTCGCCGGCTTTTTCGTCGCCGCGGTCGCGCGCGGTCAGCGACTTCTCCGGCTCGCCTCCCTTCAGCGACCGCACGTACAGGTTGTGCGCGCGCACGTAGGCCACATGTTTGCCGTCAGGCGAAAACTTGGGATCGCTGGCCGGATCGTTGTTCGTCGTGACCTGCACCGCCGTGCCGGTGTCGAGCGAATACAGCCAGAGCTGGCCGTTCGAGTCGAACAGGATGTGCTTTGAGTCGGGCGCCCAGAAGTAACCCGCCACCGAGTAGCGCGAGCGCCGCTCGCGTTCACGCTCGTCTTTCAGCGAGGAAGCCGGTGGCGCCAGCGTGGCCAGCTTCTCCTGCGCCACCAGCACCGCCGGCTTGCCGCTGGCCACGTCCACGTAGTAGAGCTGCCCGCGCACGCCGGCGTCGTCGCGCAGCACGTAGGAAACCTTGGTTCCGTCGGGACTCCACTTGATCGTCTCCGGCGCCCGCCCCGTCAGCCCGCCCTCGGCGAAGATGGCGGGAATCGTCAGCTCGCGCGGACCCGCCGCCGGTGGCGCCGGGGCGGTTTGGGCCGGGGCCTGGCCGCCCGCCAGCGCGGCAATGATGGCAATAATAAGGAGAGTGGAAAAGCGGGCTGAACGCTTCAAGCTGGACTCCTCCGAGATGAGCACGAAACAGAAGAGTGTACAAGAACCTCTGCGTACTCCGCGTCCCCGGCGTTGCAGCTTTTCGGCCTGTGATAGATTCATCTCCAGAGATGCCCGCTGCGATGAACTCCCCTGCGCCCGAATGCCCTCTCTGCTCCGGCACGGGGTGGAAGCCGGTCGCCGACGCCGCCGCGCCGGGCGAAAGAGCCAGGCCGCGCCGCGTCACTCGCTGCGACTGCGTGCTTCGCGGACGCGCCGAACGCCTGCTCGCCCGGGCGCGCATCCCGGCGCGCTACGAGCACTGCGAGCTGGGCAACTTCGACGTCGCCTTTCCCGGCGCGCACGCGTCGCTCGCCAGGGCGCGCCTCACCGCCGAAGGCTTCGTGGAGAAGTATCCCGTCGAATCGAGCGGCCTCCTGCTGGTGGGCAGCGTGGGCGTGGGGAAAACGCATCTCGCGGTCGCCGTCATGCGCGAGCTCATGGTGAGCAAGGGCATCGCCTGCCTGTTCTGGGACTACCGCGAGCTGCTCAAAGAGATCCAGAACTCTTATGACCCCTCGGTTCAGACCACCGAACTCGGCGTCCTGCGCCCGGTGTTCGAGGCCGAGGTGCTGGTGCTCGACGAACTCGGCGCCGTTCGTCCCACCGAGTGGGTGTGGGACACGGTCAGCCTCATCCTGAACACGCGCTACAACGACAAGCGCACCACCATCATCACCACCAATTTTCCCGACGAACCCGAGGCCCCCGTGGGCCGCCTCTCTTCCGCCCGTGAGCAGGCGCAGCGCGCCGCGCGCAAAGAGACGCTGGGCGACCGCATCGGCGAGCGAATGCGCTCCCGCTTGCACGAGATGTGCCGCAAAGTCGAGATGGCCGGGAACGACTTCCGCCAGCGCGTCTCCAGCGCCAGCTTCCGCTAGCGCCCCTCGCCGCGGTTGCCCGGGAATCGAATTCCTCAATCACTGACGTAACTTGACCGATTGCTTTTCCGCGATATCGTGAGATGACTCGTCCTGCATGACCTACATCGACCACGACCGCGCGGCCGCGCCTGATCCGCTCAAGCGCGGTGTACGCATCGCCGTTCTGCTGGCGCTGCTCGGCGCGGCGATATATCTGTCGCTGCCCGCGCATTTCAGCGGCCAGCCCTTTCCCGATCTGGCCGCCAATCTCGACCCGCTGGCTGCCGAGTTCAACCGCAACGCGGGCAAGGTCCGCGTGGTGCTCATCACCGATCCGACTTGAGGCACCTGCCTCCTCGGAGTTTCCGAGGTGCAGCGCAAGGTTTTTGACCGCCTGCCCGGCGATCGCGTGAGCGTGACCGCCATCTGGGTGCCGGTGAACCGCGAGCAGAGCTGGGACGAGCTGCAAACCAACGCGCATCGCGAGCAGCCGCGCTGGCTGACCGACCCGCGCGCCGTCAACTTTACCGACTCGACGCGCCGCGCCGCCATGGCGTGGGCGCCGGTGCTCGACATCAAGCCGCTCTACGGCGTGCAGCTTCCGGCCTGGGACGTCTACCTGGTCTTCGGCCCCGACGCGCGCTGGGGCCCGCCCGGCGCTCCGCCGCCCGCGCCCGCCTTCTGGATGCACCAGCTCTCCACCGGCGCGCCCGCCAACAGCATCCGGCTCAACCCCGACCAGCTCCGCGCGCGCATCGAAGCGATGCTGCCGAAATAGAGCAAGAGCGTTTCACACAAACGACACAACGACACAAGAAGGCTCGTGGCCGAAGCCCTTGGTGTGGCCTTCGTGTCCTGCGTGTGAAACGGTCTTGATCTCTGTTCATCCGCGCAAAACCCGCGGTGAGTCTTCGGCCTACAATAAAACCATGCTCTCCACCCGCCTCGAGTTCGCGCCCGAGCGCGATGCCGGGATCTTTCGCTCGCTGCCCGCGGCGCCCGCCGTCTTTCTGCTGCGCGGCAAGGGCGAAGCTGGCGGCGAACCCTACGTGAGCAAGACGGCGAACCTGCGCCGACGCCTGGCGCGTCTGCTCGGCGCCGGCGAAGAGCGCACGCGGAAGCTCAACCTGCGCGACCGCGTCTCGACGATCGACTACCAGACGACCGGTTCGGATTTCGAATCAGGATTCGTTCTCTACCAGGTCCTGCGCCGCGAATTCCCGCGCAGCTATCGCGACCGCCTGCGGCTGCGTCCCGCGCCGCTGGTGAAGCTGAACCTGGAGAACCCGTACCCGCGCGCGCACGTCACGCGGCGCATCGGTCGCATGGCTTCGCGCTCCCGCTATTACGGCCCGTTCGCCTCGCGCGCGGCGGCGGAGAAGTTCCTCAACGATTCGCTCGACCTGTTCAGGCACCGCCGCTGCGCCGACGACCTGAACCCCGACCCCGCTTTCCCCGGCTGCATTTATTCGGAAATGAAGATGTGCCTGGCGCCCTGCTTCAAGGGCTGCACCGACGAGGAGTACGCGCGCGAAACCGAGCGCGTGCGGCAGTTTCTGGAGAGCGGCGGCGAGTCGCTGCGCCGCGAGCTCTCCGCCGAGCGCGACCGCGCCTCCGCCGCGCTCCAGTTCGAGCAGGCGGCCGCGGTGCATGCGCGCATCGAAAAAGCCGCGTCGGCGATGGCATTGCGACCGGACGTGGCCCGGCCGCTCGATCGTCTGCACGGCCTGATGGTGCAGCCTTCGGCCGCGCCCGATGCGGTTTCCCTGTTCCGCATCGACGGCGGATTCATCTCCGGGCCCATCGTGTTTTCCGTAGGCGCAACCACCGAAGCAGCAATCAATCCGCGGGGAGACGCTGCTGGCAACATCTCCCCTCCTCAGGCCGAAGCCGCCCAGAAGCCTTCGTCATCCATCGCGAAGCCCAAACCTTCTCAGCCAAAATCAATGGAGTCGCGCGTGGCCGATGCGCTCGCCGCCGCTCCAGCCGGCGCGCCTTCATCAGCGCTGGAGCTCATGGAACACCTCGCCATCCTGCGCCGCTGGTACTTCCGCACCTCGAAGACGGGCGAGCTGTTTCTTGCCGAGCCGAACGGCGAGCTGCCCATGCGCCGCATCGTGCGCGGCGTTTCGCGCGTCTTCCGCGGCGAAAAGCCCGCGCCCGACCTGAACGAATCGGCGCGCGACTATTGGATCAACCGCGGCAAGGAAGCCGAGATACGTGGCAGCGAGTAGTGCACGCAAATGGAAAACGCATTCACCGCAGGGCCGCCGGGGACGCGGAGACGTCTTTGGGCTCGGCGATCTCTGCCAGCGCTGCGGTCAATGCCCTAGGCCATGGCGTTTCATGATCGCCGCTTCCTGAACACCACCTGCACGCCCTCGCGCCAGCGCTCGTCCACCGCGATCAGCACGACTTCCACCTCGGGCGCGAAGTAGCGCAGCAGGGCGTCCGTCGCCGGATGCACGCGCAGCGCCGGCGCGACCAAGTAAAGGAGCGGAGGCTCGGCCGACAGCTCCACGCCGGGGAAGTATCCGAAGCGCTGGAACTCGCCGCGCTCCTGGTGCCAGCGGACGCGCGCCCAGTAATCGAGCCCTTGCAGCGGCAGCTGCAAATCTTCATCCGCCTTCAGCTCGATGACCACCAGCCGCCCGCGCCGGTTGATGGTGAGCACGTCGATCATGGCGCGGTCCGCCGCCGAAAACGCCGGCACCTGGGAATAGACGTGCTCGGAGTCCAGGTCGCCGTCGAGCGCGCGCACGTTGCGCAGCACCATGGCCTCGAGCCAGCGTTCGGGCAGCGCGCGCCACAGCGGATGCGAGCGGTCGGCGTGCGGCTGGCGCGCCTCGATCACGCGCGCCGCCAGTCCGGCGAACCGCGGCGCATTTTCATCGGTCAGGGGCATCTCCCCCGCGCCCAGGCCGAAGACGACCTGCTGCTCCAGCGCGAAGCCGCGCTCACCCGGCGCCAGGCGCGCGCGCCCAAACTCCAGCCCGTTGCAGCTGAACCCGATCTCCGAAGACGAGAGCACCGTCGTCTCCGCTTGCGGCGCCAGCGCCAGCACGCGCGCCACCGCTTCGGCCAGCCGCTCGCGAAGCCCCGCCTCGTTGGGACGCTGCACCAGCCGCGTGGCGATGTTGCCGCGGTCGCCGGTTTCGATTGCGTCGAGCGTGCCTTCACGCTGGTCGTGTTCGTAAAGCTCGAAGGCCGCGGCGCTCCGGTCCAGGTGCGCCATGCGCTCGCGGACAAGCTCGGTGCGCCCCACCGGCAGCAGCAGCTTCACGCCGCCCACGTGCCCGCGCGCCGCAAATTGCTCGCGCGAGCGATCGAGCCACAGCAGCGCGGTGGTCAGCGACGCGTCCACCGTGGCCTGCGTCTCACCGGCGTTCACGCCGACGGCGGCGAACGCCGCTGTGCCATGCCGCACGACCGCCCGCACGTAAGCCGGACCGAAAGAACGTTCCAGGTCCATTGCCGAGCTCAGGCGCTCGATGGCGTGTCCGGGGAAGCGCTGCTCCAGCGCCCGGCGGAAGCGCTGCTGATAGGCGCGCCGCGCCGCGCGCCGCGCCCGCGGATCGCCGCGTTCGCGACGCAGGCAAATTTCCATGCGCGACGGCTTCGCCTGCCCGAAGCGCTGCGCGGAAATCCGCAGCACGCCGTTCTTCTGCTCAGCGCTGACGACGCGGCGCACCACATTGTGCTCGGCCGACCACAGGTGCAGCAGGCAGCGTCCGCGATCGCGCGTCACCGAGTAGCGCGCCGAGGCGAGATCGAACAGCGGCAGCCCGTCCTCCAGCACCACGGCTTCGCGCGAGGCGCCGAGGAAATCTTCCAGCAGGCGCGGGAGCTGCTCCGCCGACATTTCTGGCGCCGCTTTGGCCAAAACGCGCGGATTATAAGCAAGACGCACCCGGCGAGGGTGCGACAGGAAGCGTCAGCACGACTCTTGCCGCCGGGCAGCCCCCTGCCCATCACCGTGGTAACGGGCGGCTGCGTCCCCGGCGCCCGCAACTTCATCCAATCGGTTAGCATGAACTGTCCGGCCCCTATGACCCAGTCTGAAAAGACCCGCTTCTTCTTCGAACGCTACGGCCTCACGCCCGCGGACCTGGAGCGCTACCTGGGCGCGGCGCTCTCGGCCGGCGGCGAGTACGCCGACCTGTACTTCGAGCACCTGACCTCGACCGGGCTCACCATTGACGAAAGCATGGTGAAGTCGGCCACGCAGGGGATTTCCGCCGGATGCGGCGTGCGCGTGATCGCCGGCGAGCGCACCGGATACGCCTACACCGACGACCTCGCCCCCGAGAAGATCATTCACGCCGCCCGCACCGCCGCGCTCATCGCCAGCGGCCCGGCCAGGTCGCCGGTGGTTTCCGTCAACGAGCGCCGGCACGCCAGCCTGTATCCCGCCGCGGTTTCGCCGGCCGACGCCGGCATTCAACCCAAATTGGAAATTGTCCAGCGCGCCGACCGCGCCGCGCGCGCCTATGACCCGCGCATCGTGCAGGTGCGCGCCAGCTACGCTGACGAAGTGCGCCGCATTCTTGTCATCGGCTCGGACGGGACCTTCGCCGAAGACATACAGCCGCTGGCCCGCGTGAGCGTCTTCTGCATCGCCAACGACGGTGAGAATTCTTCCCGCGGCACCGCCGGCGGCGGCGGCCGCGTGCTGCTCGATTACTTCAATACCGAAAAAACGCCGGAGCACTTTGCCCACGAAGCCGCGCGGCAGGCCATCATCCAGCTCGACGCGCGACAGGCGCCGGCAGGCGAAATGGAAGTCGTGCTCGGCCCCGGTTGGCCGGGCATCCTGCTGCACGAAGCCATCGGGCACGGCCTGGAGGCCGACTTCAACCGCAAGAAGACGTCCGCCTTCGCCGGCCTGCTCGGCAAGCGCGTCGCTTCTGAAAAGTGCACCGTGGTGGACAACGGCACGCTGCCCTCGCGCCGCGGGTCCATCAACGTGGATGACGAAGGCTCGCCCACGCAGAACACCGTGCTCATCGAAAAGGGAATCCTGAAGGGCTACCTGAGCGACAAGCTGTCGTCCAGGCTCATGTCCATGCCCGACACCGGCAACGGGCGCCGCGAGAGCTACGAGCACATCCCCATGCCGCGCATGACCAACACCTACATGCTCGCCGGCCAGGACTCGCCCGAGGACATCATCAGGTCGGTCAAGTACGGCGTCTACGCGGTGAACTTCGGCGGCGGCCAGGTGGACATCACCAGCGGCAAGTTCGTCTTCTCCGCGTCCGAGGCCTACCTGATCGAAGACGGCGTGGTCACCAGCCCGCTGAAAAACGCGAGCCTGATCGGCAACGGCCCTGACGTGCTCACCCGCGTTTCCATGGTCGGCAACGACCTGGCGCTCGACGAAGGCGTCGGCACCTGCGGCAAAGACGGCCAGTCGGTCCCGGTCGGCGTCGGGATTCCCACGCTGAAGGTGGACCGGATCACGGTGGGCGGAACGGGAAGTTAACGCAGTAGAATGGGTATATGACGGAAGCGCTCAAGAAGGTCTTCGACGAGATCACCAAACTGCCGCCAGAGGAACAGGACGAGATTGCATCCGTACTCGCGCAAGAGCTTGCTTCTGAGCGAAAGTGGGATGATCTGTTCGCGAAATCGCAGGGTTCGCTCGCCAAACTCGCCGACGACGCGTGGGCGGAGCATCAACGCGGCGAAACGATTCCCTTGGATAAGTTCTTGAAAGCAGAAGATTAGTCGTTTGTTTCAGCTTAAGCACAGGGCCCCCTGTTGACAGCTTTTTCGAGACTGCTGTAACAGCCAGGTATGGCTCTGGACTCACACGTAACAAACGCGTTCAAGACGCAATTCCAGCAATTGCCCAAGCCCGTCCGCCAGTTGGCGAGGAAGGCATTTCGGGTATGGGCTGCCAATCCATCCAGCAGCGGATTGCGTTTCAAGAGAGTTTACTCGCGGTTGCCGGTTTTCTCCGTGCGAATTGGCCAGAATTGGCGGGCACTTGCGATTGTTAAGGACAACACAGCTGTATGGTTTTGGATCGGATCACATGCCGAGTACGACAAGGTCCTCAAGACGATTTGAGCGAGAAAATGGCATCTGCAAGGGCGCTAAACCTAAGGAGACCTCAATTCCTGCCCGTCCTGCGTCCTCTCTAGTGTGAAGTTGATCTGTATGACTACTGATCTCCAACAACTTGCCGCCTCCACCGTCGCCCGCGCCATGCGCTCCGGCGCCACGGCCGCCGAGGCCATGATTCACGAGGGCAACGAGTTCTCCACCGTCGTTCGCATGAACGAAGTCGAGACGCTGAAGGAAGCCGGCTCGCGCGCCATGGGCGTGCGCGTCTTCTTCGGACAGCGCGTGGGCTCCACCTACAGCACCGATTTTTCGCCCCAAGGACTCGAGCAGATGCTCGAGGGCGCGCTCGCTCTGGCGCGCGTCACCTCGGAAGACCCGCACGCCGGCCTGCCCGCCGCCGAAGAACTCGGCATGCTCTCGGCCGACCTCGACCTCTACCACGAAGATGTCTATTCGCTGCCCACAGCGGACCGGATTGAGTACGCCCGCCGTGCGGAAAAGGCCGCATTCAGCGCCGACCCACGGATCACGAACTCCGAGGGCGCCGGCTTCGACGCCTCTTCGGGACGTACGGTCCTGGCCAATTCGCTCGGCTTCGTCGGAGAGTATCAGCGAACGTACTGCTCGGTGATGGCCGCACCGGTTGCCGCCGGCGCCGACGGCGCCATGCAGCGCGACTACTGGTGGTCGCCCGCGCGCTCGCTGGCGAGGCTCGATACGCCCGAACACGTCGGCCGCATCGCCGCCGAGCGCACCGTGCGCCGCCTGGGCGCCCGCAAAGTGAAGACCGCGCGCGTGCCCGTCATCTTCGATCCCCTTACCGCCCGCGCGCTGCTCGAGCACGTCTTCGAAGCGGTAAACGGCGACGCCATCTACCGCCACGCGTCGTTCCTCACCGGCAAGCTCGGCGAAAAAATTGCCGGCGGCAACGTCACCGTCATTGACGATGGCACAATGCGCGGCGGTTTCGGCTCCTCGCCCTTCGACAGCGAAGGCGTCCCCTCGCGCCGGACCGTGGTCATCGAGCGTGGCGTGCTCAAGTCCTATTTGCTGAACTCCTACACCGCCCGCAAACTGGGGCTGAAAACGACCGGCAACGCCTCCCGCGGCATCACCGGCAATCCCGGCATCGGCGCCGGCAACTTCTACCTGGAGCCCGGCACGCGCGCCGCGCGCGACATCATCGCCGGCGTCAAAGACGGCCTCTACGTCACCGACTTCCTCGGCTTCGGTGTGAACCTGGTGACCGGCGACTTCTCCCGCGGCGCTTCCGGCCTGTGGATCTCCGGCGGCGAGCTGGCCTACCCGGTGGAAGAGATCACCGTGGCCGGCAACCTCAAGGACATGCTCAACTCCATCGCCGAGATCGGCAGCGACCTGGAGTTTCGCGGCTCAATCGCGTCGCCCACGATTCGCATCGAAGGTCTGACGGTTGCAGGCGAGTAACAAACTTCTCTGCCGCGGATCAACGCGGACTTTCGCCCGATCAGTTGGATCTCCTAAAGAAGACATCGGTTCAGTTTTCATCCGCGTTCATCCGCGGTGAAGAAGTTCTCTCTTGAGGCAAACTTCATGAGTGGCCCGCCATCCCACTTTTTCGAGGTGGAGCATGGCCCGGCATCCCGACCCGAGATTTGAACCGCGCGGTTCGAAGCTGAAGAGCATGGCGCCGTGGCCGCTGATCGCCATCGTCGTGGCGGCGCTGCTGCTCATCGTCGTGCTCTACCAGGCGCCGCGCTCGCCGAAGAAGGCCGAAGGGCCCGCCGCCGGGCAGGTCCCCGACCAGCCCAACGCCGGTGAACTCCAGATGAGCGAGGTGAAAATCACGCCCTCGCCCGCCGACGGCGGCGCCGTGGTCGTCTCCGGACGCCTCACCAACACCGGCCAGCGGCCGGTCGGCGGCGTGATGATCGACGCCATCTTCAACGACGCCCAGGGCAATGACGTCTTCCGCGACACGCAGCCCGCCAGCGCCGTCACGGCGCAGCGCGGAGCCGGCGCAAGGCCGGTTGACATGCAGTCGCGGCCTATCGCGCCCGGCCAGGCGCAGGATTTCCGCGTGCAATTCGCCGGCGTGCCCGAGACGTGGGACAGGCAGGCGCCGGAAATGCGCATCGTGCACGTCACGCTGCTCGACGGCGGACCCGGCAGCGGGGCGCTCTCGCAAGGCGCCGGCGGCAAATCGCCGCAGACCCCGGCAAGCGACGTGAACGCCAATTCCAGCGGCAAGCCATCTCCGGGCAAACTGGCGCCTTCCAGGAAAAAGCGCTAGTCACGGAGAGATGGAGGCACGGAGTCGCGGAGAAAGACCAAGTCATTTCGAAACGATGACCGCGCGATCCCGACCGATGCAGTCTTGCGTGAGCGAAAATACCCGCCGAAAGGCTGAATGCGGGCTGCCGACTGCTGCTCTTGCTAGTCCATCCCTGAGATCATCACCGGCGCCTGCCGCGGTCCCACCCGCAGGTACTTGTGCGGGTTGACCGGGACGTCGTTGATGCGCACTTCGTAGTGCAGGTGCGGGCCGGTGCTGCGTCCGCTCAGGCCGACATAGCCCAGCGTGTCGCCGCGGCGCACCTGCTGCCCGGGGATGACGGCGAATCCGGCCAGGTGGCCGAAGCGCGTCGAGATGCCGTGCGCGTGCTGCACCATCACCACGCGGCCGTAGCCCGACATCTGGTCGGCGAAGGTCACCAAGCCGTCGGCCGGCGCCAGCACGGCGTGGCCGTAGGTGGTGGAGATATCGATGCCGCTGTGGAACGCCCCTTCACCGTTGAACGGGTCCACGCGCTCGCCGAACGAGCCGGTCACGGTGCCTTCAACCGGCCAAAGGGTGGGGGAGGAAGCCAGGTGCAGCCAATCTGCCGTGGTGGCGTTGCGCTGCGGCCCGAAGGAAATGCCCAGGGTCGCGGCGCCGGTCATGGCGGTAGTGCGCAGCGCGTAGAAGCGGTCGAATGAGGCGGTGTACTGCGGGTCGTCTTCGTCGGAAGTCTTGGCCAGGATCGGCTCCGACTTCAGCCCGTAGAGCGCCGATACCTCGTCGGCCAGCGAGCTGAGCGAGGCCGCCTGAAGTTCTTTCTCTTTGGCGACTGCCTCTAGTTTTGTGTACCGCTTGCTGAGCGCCTCTTTCTCCGAGCGCAGCTGGTTGAAGCGCGACACCTTCATCAGCATGCGGGTGTAGGAGCCGGCCATCCCGGTCAGCGAAAACAGCCCGAACAGCGCCCCCGCCACAAAAACGTACATGTAATGCATGGGAATGGGGATCTTGCGCAGTTCCCCTTCACCATCGCGGGCTACGAAAAGGATGTAGTAGCGTTTTCGCAAGCGCTCGTTTACGTCGAATTCCCAGATTTTGCCGACCCTTGGTCACAAACGGCAGTCGCGGATGCCGCGGCGATGCAATCCTAGAACTGCCCATGGACGGCGGTTACCGTCCCAATTCGGGCCCGGCCAGAGAGACTTTCGTGAACGACCCGAAAAGCTATCAGTGCAGGTAAGACGCTGTCAACCTTTCCGTAGGATGCCATTCGGGTTAATACCACCGGCGGGCGGAGGTTGATATCAGTGTTAATCCCTACGCGCCGGCACACCTGCCACCGAGGCCCAGCGACGCTGAGGAGTTCGAATTGCCTTTTTTCGCTTCCCATTGGATTTCTCTGT
Source organism: Terriglobales bacterium (assembly GCA_035651995.1). Classification (NCBI taxonomy): domain Bacteria; kingdom Pseudomonadati; phylum Acidobacteriota; class Terriglobia; order Terriglobales; species Terriglobales bacterium. The sequence goes on from DASRER010000020.1 coordinate 240,600, forward strand.
GCCTCTGTGTCTCGGTGGCAGGTGGTAACGTACTGGGCGTGCCGCTCCCCGAACACCAGCTCATCGCCCGCATCCGCCGCGCCGCCGGCAAGTCGCGCGCGGTAATCGCGGGCGTCGGCGACGACGCCGCCATCCTGCGCCCGCCCGCCGGACACGAGCTGCTCGTCACCACCGACCTATCGCTCGAGGGCGTGCACTTTCGCCGCGAATGGCATCCGCCCGAGTCGGTGGGACACCGCGTGCTCGCCCGCGGCCTGAGCGACATCGCCGCCATGGGCGGCGAGCCGATCGCCGCCTTCCTCTCGCTGGCCGTACCGGCTGAAACGCCGCAGAAATGGATGGACGGCTTTCTTGCCGGCTTCACGCGTCTCGCCCGCCGCTTCCGCGTGCCGCTGGCCGGCGGCGATACCGGCGAAAACCCCGAAGGCATCGTCGCCGACATCGTGGTCGTGGGCAGCGTCCCGCGCGGAAAGGCCCTGCTGCGCTCCGGCGCGCGCGCGGGAGATGGGATCTACGTGACCGGCGAGTTGGGACGCGCCGCCGCCGTGCTGCACCGGCTCGAAGGTGGAGGGTTCGTCGTAAAAGCCGACGGGCGAGGGCGCCCGTCGCTACCTCGTGCGAAAGACCTTGCCCCCCACTTCTTCCCCGAACCGCGCCTCCAGACCGGGCGCCGGCTGCGCGGCCTCGCGTCTTCCGCAATCGATGTGAGCGACGGCCTCTCCACCGACCTGGCGCACATTTGCGAAGAGAGCGGTGTGGCCGCCGTGATCCACGAGCACAGCATCCCGCGCGGCGTCAGCTTTACCGGCAGCTCGCTGCACTTTGCCCTGCACGGCGGCGAGGACTATGAACTGCTGTTCACCGCGCCGCCACGGGCACGCGTTCCGGCGCGGCTGGGCGGCGTCCGCGTGACGCGCATCGGCCAAGTCTTGCCGCCCGGACGAGCCAAGTCCCCCCTCCTCTACCTCGCCGACAGCCACGGCCAGCGCAAGCCGCTCGTGCCGGCAGGCTGGCAGCACTTCGGAAAGTAGTCGCCCGCGCCGTCACAACTCTCGTGGCGCGGACGCCCTCGTCCGCGCGCAATTCCCAAAACGGGGAAAACTTTTCAAATATTTCCGTTTGCTGATTGACGCCAACGACGCCATCTTCAACTCGCTGCGCCTCTGGATCGACGCCAACCACAACGGCGTCTCCGAGCCGGAGGAGTTGTTCACGCTGCCCTCGCAGGGCGCATCTTGGACGGTGTGTCTCGTCCACGGCTGAACCTTTCTCGTCATTGGTATCGCTATATGACTACGCGGAGGTAAAATTTTGGTTTGGCATCGTCGGTGGATGCCTGGGGCCGAAAAACAATTCTAGTGAAAGCGTTGCTCCCGCAAACACTTGCACAGCTGTGCCTCCGCATCTTCCTGTTCCATGATGTCGAGAGAATTTGGACCCATGAAGTCCGACTCGCGTGAGCTCAACGCCGACGAGAGATCCTTGGCAGAAGCCAACAATGCCGTACTGATCATCCGCCTGTTCCTTCTCGGAGTCTGTGCGGTGTTCCTCGGCGTCCCACTCTTGTACGTCTCGGGAGTAGTTTCGAAGCGTACGGGAGTCATTCTGCTTGGCGCCGGCATTCTATTAGCGTCGCTTTTGGTGGCATTCGGTCTAGCAACGAAACGACTTGCTTTCTATTATGTATCGCGAAAGTCGTTCCATATTCTCGGCGGCACACGCAAGTGATCCAGACCTTGCCGGGTGCCGGGTGTCCCATCCTTTGCGGAGTGTTTTGCCGCGGACCAAAGGTGCGGGCGCACTCTTGTCAACTCCCCGCCGCGTTGGATTTCAGCCCAACTCGCTCCAAACACTCGCAATAAAAACTTCCCCCGCCTTCCCATTCACCCTTTCCAATTTGCTAATGTAGAACTAGGGGGTCATGCTGAGGCTGCGCTGTTTGCGGCCGAAGTGTCTACCAGCTCCGCCGCAAACTTTGCGATGCTGATTGTGCTTTGAAGGGGCACGGCTTCAGCCGTGCCATTCGCCTGCTTGCTTGAAGTCGCGGCGCGGGAGGGCGCAGCGCGACTAAGCCGCGCAATCAGAACACTAAAACTGAAAACAAACAGCTTAAGACCTCGGTCCTAACCCACGGCCCTGCATCAACTTGCCCGAAACCCGCTCCGCAACTGACTGAAATCATTACCACCAGAGGGGGGTGCCCTACGAAACGGCATCGCACACTCGCGAGCCGCTGCGGCTACGTCCACATTGACGGTCGCCCTTGCGGCTCGCCGCCCGTCCGCCAAGGACGCTTCTGTTACTTCCACTACCAGGTGAACCGTCCTCGTGCCACCGTTCCGCCGCTCGAGGACGCCGATGCGATCCAGCTCGCGCTCACCGACCTCGCCCGCGCGGTCCTCGCCGAGACCGTTGACCTCAAGCGCGCCAGCGTCCTCGCCTACATCCTCCAGACCGCCGTCTCCAACCTCAAGCGCGTCGAACTCGGCCTCCACACCGAGGAGATGACCACCGAGCCGCCATCGCTCATCCCCGAAACCGACGCCATCGACGCCGCCTACAACACCTGGACGCCGCGCGCCCGCGACAACGCCGCCAACACCGAAGCCACCGACGTCATGCTCACCCGCCATGACATAACCTGATCGCGCAATCCGCGGCCAATAAGCTCCACACGAAAGGCCGCTGTGCTTCTCGCTCTAAGCCAGCAGCCAGAAGCGGGTTTTGAAGCAGCCTTCAGCAGCTCTGCTTGCATCACAGCACCGGGATTCCCGTACACTGTGCAGGCCACTTCAGGAGCTTACGAGGAGGAAGACTATGGTTCGCAATCTGCGATGGATTGGGCTGGCGCTGGTGGTGACGCTGGCCGTGACGGCGGCGAGCGCTGCGGCCATTCCCGCCGGGACGCGGCTGGAAGTCCGCATGGGCAGCAGCTTGAGTTCGGGCAGCGCGCACATCGGCGACACGTTCGAGGGCACGCTCGCCCGCGACTTGGTGGTGAATGGCAAGACGATCGCGCGCTCGGGCGCGACCGTGCATGGCAAGGTGACCAATGCCAAGTCGAGCGGACGGCTGCACGCGCCCGGCATCCTGACCGTGCGGCTCACCTCGGTTGACACCGACAGCGGCACGCAGTCGATCCACACCTCGGCGGTGAGCCGCCAGGGCAAGAGCCACACCAAGAGCAACGCCACCAAGATTGGCGGCGGCGCGGCGGCGGGCGCCATCATCGGCGCGATTGCCGGCGGCGGCAAGGGCGCGGCGATCGGCACGCTGGCGGGCGGCGCGGCCGGCACCGGCGTGGCCGCGGCCACGGGCAAGCAGGAAGCCGAAATCCCGGCCGAGTCTGTGCTGAGCTTTACGGTGACCAGCGGGACGACCGCAGCGCGGTAGGCCTGCGGTTTCGTCACCCTGAGCGAATCCCAGAACGAAAATAGGGGAGAGTCGAAGGGGCCCTGCTCGACCTGAAACGTCGGGTAGCGGTAGGGATCCTTCGACTCGCGCCGGTCGCGACGCAAAAGCTGCGTCGCGGGTGCTCGCTCAGGATGACAATAAAAGAATCTACTTCAGCGCCGCCAGCACCTCTTCCGCGTGGCCTTCGGGCTTCACCTTGGGGAAGACGCGCGCGATCTTGCCGTCGGGGCCGATGAGGAACGTGGTCCGCTCGATCCCCATCACCTTCTTCCCGTACATGTTCTTCTCTTTCAGCACGCCGAACTGCTTGGCGACCTTCTTGTCGGAGTCGGCGAGCAGGGTGAAGGGGAAGTTGTACTTCTCTTTGAAGCTCTTCTGGGCTTTGGGCGTGTCGCCGGAGATGCCGAGCACGACCGCGCCGGCCTTTTCGATCTTCTTGTATGCGTCGCGGAACCCGCACGCCTCGATGGTTCAGCCCGGCGTGTTGGCCTTGGGGAAGAAGAAGAGCACGACGTTGCGGCCGCGGAAGTCTTTCAGCGAAACGTTGCGGCCTTCCTCGTCGGGGACAGTGAAGTCGGGTGCTTTATCATTGATGTTCATGAGGTCTCGCTCGGCCGAGGAGGGCATTGTACATCGGGCGCGAGGGGCGGTTGCGGCGGCACTGTCGCTCCTCATGCTGACGCTGATGGCGCCAGCGCAGCGCTACGCCAAGGTCCCGGAAGGACCGCGCGCGGTCGCTGTCCTGGTGTGGCGAAGCGACGGGACCACGGCAAGCGGGAAGCCAAAGCCGGTAGCGCCGTTCCTGGTGCCGGTGACGTTCTACTATCAGAAGCGCTTTTTCGACGCCGGGCTGTACAAGGCCACGCCGCGTCCGATGGCGATCGAGCCCGAAACGGTTTACGAAGCGCAGCGCACCGGCGAGCCGGTGGGACTGTTCACGGTAAACGAGGCGGTGCGCACCGACGGCACGTGGATGGCGAACGGCCGCTACCGGGACACCACCATCCCCGAGGCGCCGAAGAAGAAAAGCTACGACGCGGGCAAGGACACCGACGAAGGTCCGCCCAAGCTGCGCTATCCGAAGTCAGGCGACGCGAAGCCGGGCGCGGAGCAGAAGCCGGCGGCCGACAGTGATTCGCCCACCACACCGAGCGCTTCTCCGAGTTCGGATTCGGGTTCCTCGGCGTCGTCCCGTTCCGGCGACGACAGCGGTCCACCGCGGCTGAAGCGGGCCGACAGCACAGCCGCGAAGGGAGACGGGGCCGCTGCGTCCCGTCCCTCGCCAAAGGAAAGCGAGAAGCGCGCGATGGCAGCTGCCGCGCCCTCGGCGAAAGGCGCAGGAGAGTTCCTGGTTGCCGTGTCGGACGCGAAGACGCCGCTGCCGCGCTCTTTCGGGTTCAGTTGGTCGCCGGAGGAGCAGCAGCGCCTGACCCGTGAAGTCCGCGCCATGGCGGCGGAAGAGATCAATCGCTACGCGGCGCAGCGTTACGGTTACAAACCGCAGCCGGCCACGCCAACCACGCCCGCGCGCGGTGCGCGCAGCGCGTCTGCGCCTGCGGCAGCGACGGGGACGGACGGGCTGGATGAGTTCAGCGTGCGCGCGTTCGATCTCGACACCGACAATTATCCCGAGTTGATCGTTTCGGCCAGCCGCAAGCTGCCGATCGCGATTGCGGCGGGCGTGCCCGCGGCGATCCAGTCCTTCTATGTAGTGCTGGCGGTGCGCGTGGAGCTGAACCCGAACGGGACCGACAAGTTCACGCGCATGCTGACCTACAACACTGACGACCGGCATCTGGACCAGTTTCCGCGCATGGAGCTGCTCGACGCGGTAGACGCCGACGGCGGTGGAGTGGGCGACGTGCTGTTCCGCACAACCGGCCCGCGCTGGAACCCGCAGGAGCCTTCAACCTGGGGATTCCGGCTGTATCGTCCCGGACCGGACAAGCTGGAGAAAGTGTTCGACAGCGCAGGAATGGAAAACTGATTCACCGCAGAGCCGCAGAGGACGCAGAGAGACAATTCTTACCGCGGATGACGCGGATTACATATTCTTCCGCGGCACGGGACGCTCTTCGCCGGCGTGCACGGGTCAAGTAGGGATGCTTCGACTACGGCCCTCGCTCACCGCTCAGGCCTTCGCTCAGCATGACGGTGAAGAAATCATTCTTGAGAATGTGCGTTATCCGCGTGAATCCGCGGTAGAGGTTTTCTCGTTCACGCGCTTGAGGAAGCGGCCGACGCTGACGACGGCGCGGGAGACGGTGCCGCGTCCGATTTCGTGGTGCTCGTCCCAGGCGCGGACGCGGAAGACGTAGAACTTGCCGTCCATTTGTTCGAAGACCGCTTCGGCGCGGACGAGCTGGCCGATGCCGGTTGCGGCCAGGTGCTCGACGTGAATGGCGGTGCCGACGGTGATCTCGCCGTCTTCGCAATAGGGCTGCTGGGCGACGAAGCAGGCCCACTCCATCATGCCGATCATGTCCGGCGTGGAGAGGACCGGCGGAAGTTCCGGATGGTGCTTCGCCAGCGTGTTTTCGAAGTCCACGCGGCGCTCCACCTGCGCGCGCGCGCCGACCGGGACGGGCTTGGGCATGGGGTGAAGTTAGCAGCGCGGAAAAGAAACTTCCACCACAGAGACACAGAGGCACAGAAAAGACATTGATAGAATTGAATGATCCGCGTTCATCCGCGTGAATCGGCGGTAAGCGTTTGCTTCCGATGAAGTTTGACGAACAATTCGACGTGGTCGTGGTCGGCGCCGGGCATGCCGGGTGCGAGGCGGCGATGGCGGCGGCGCGCATGGGGCTGAAGACGGCGCTGTACACGCTGAACGTGGACCTGATCGCGCAGATGTCGTGCAATCCGGCGGTCGGCGGGATTGCCAAGGGGCATCTGGTCCGCGAGATTGACGCGCTGGGCGGGATCATGGGCGAGGTGACCGACGCGGTCGGCATTCAGTTCCGGCTGCTGAACACGTCGCGCGGACCGGCGGTGTGGTCGCCGCGCGCGCAGTGCGACAAGCAGCAGTACCGGCTGAAGATGCGCCAGGTGCTGGAGTCGCAGCCGAACCTGAAGATCAAGCAGGCGGAGGTGGCGGACCTGCTGCTCTCGCCGAACCAACCCCAAACCACAGAGGACACGGAGGTCGCAAAGGAAGGAGTTTCAAAACCCTCTGAGTCCCCGGCGTCCTCTTCGCCTGGGGTTCACCGCCGCGCCATCGGCATCAAGTTGCGCGACGGGCGCCGCGTGGGCGCGCGCGCTGTAGTGATCACGACCGGAACGTTTCTCAACGGGCTGATTCATTGCGGCCAGCAGACGTATCCGGCGGGGAGAAGCGGTGAGCCGCCGTCACAACTGCTGGGCGAAGCGCTGAAGCTGCTCGGGTTGCGCGGCACGCGGCTGAAGACGGGAACGCCGCCCCGCCTGGATGGGCGGACGATTGACTGGTCGCGCTTTGCGGTGCAGCCGGGCGACAAGGAGCCGACGCCGTTCAGCTTTCGCACGCGCGAGATCCGGCAGCCGCAGGTGCCGTGCTACATCGCGTTCACGACGGAGGAGACGCACCGCATCATCCGCGAGAACGTGCATCGCTCGCCGATGTACAGCGGGCAGATCAAGAGTATTGGTCCGCGGTATTGCCCGAGCATCGAAGACAAGATCGTCAAGTTCCCCGACAAGGCCACGCACCAGATTTTTCTCGAGCCCGAAGGACTGGACACGCACGAGATCTACGTGAACGGCATGAGCACGTCGATGCCGATCGACGTGCAGACGGCGATGGTGCACTCGATTCCGGGCCTGGAGAACGCCGAACTGCTGCGCCCGGGATACGCGATTGAGTACGACGCGATTGATCCCACCGAACTGGAGCGCACGCTGGAGACAAAGAAGATTGCCGGGCTGTTCCTGGCGGGGCAGATCAACGGAACGTCGGGCTACGAAGAAGCGGGTTGCCAGGGACTGATGGCGGGCATCAACGCCGCACTGGCGATCAAGGGCGAGGCGCCGCTGGTGCTGGATCGGACCGAGGCGTACATCGGAATCCTGATTGACGACCTGATCTCAAAGGGAACGAACGAGCCGTATCGCATGTTCACGTCGCGCGCCGAGTTCCGGCTGCATCTGCGGATTGACAATGCCGACCGGCGGCTGACGCCGCATGGGCGGCGCGTGGGGCTGATCAGCGACGCGGCGTGGGCGGAGCATCTGGCGAAGCAGGAGCGACTGGCGAAGCTGGCGGCGATATTGGAGACGACGAGGGTGACGGCGGAGATGGCGGAGCGGATCGAGCAGTCAGCGCTGAGCACTCGGCATTCAGCCAGCGAACAGACGAATGGCTCCGACGAAAACCGCGCGGGCGAGGCCTCACCCCACCGCGCCAACACCGGGCGCGGCGGCGACCCCGAGGTCGCCCGCGTCCACACGGGTGTCGTCGGTTCCACACTGGCGCAGGTGCTAAAACGACCGGAGGTAACAATCGAGCAAATGGCGCCGGTGCTGTGCGAGGTGATGCCCGAGTTCTTTGATCGGTTGTCGCCCGCCGTCTCTGCGAGCTCTGCGGTGAACACGGCCTTGGTTCGCAATGAGCTGAAGTCGGTGGAGACCGAGATCAAGTACGCCGGCTATCTCGACCAGCAGCGCAAGTCGATCGAGCGGCTGAAGCGGGCGGAGCAGCGCGCGATTCCGGAGTGGTTCGACTATCGCGCGGTGAGCGGCCTTTCGCGCGAGATGAAGGAAAAGTTCGAGCGCGTGCGTCCGAGGACGCTAGGGCAAGCGCTGGGGATTCCGGGGGTGACGCCCGCGGCGGTATCGCTGGTGAATGTGTATATCGAGCTGCAGGGCAGGGCCCTGAATGCAAAATGAAAAATGCCAGAGGAAAAGTGTAATCGGGAACGGATTTTGCATTCTTAATTTTTCATTCTGAATTCGACTTACGCTCTCTCGTAGGCGTGCTTGGCTTCCAGGGCCTTCAGCGCCGCGTCCTTCTCACCTTCAATTTCAGCTTTCATCTCGAGCAGGCTTGGCATCGCGGCGGCGCGGTCGCCGCCGGAGAGCGTGACCAGTCCCTCATCGGCGAGGCGGCGGGCGGCCTGCTGAAACTGGTCGCGGCTCGCGTTCAGATACTCCAGGTCAATCGGATCGAGCAGAATTGCCGGCGCATTGTCGCGCATGGCGGTCCAGTAGGTCTTGCGGCGGAGGAAGGCGTAAATGTCGTCGGGTGAAGCCTGGGCGAAGATCAGTTTCTTGTTCCTGAAGTCGTAGTGGCGGCTGGAGACGGGGACGGGCTGGCGCTTGCCGCTCTTGAGCAGCTCGAGCTGCTTGGTGTCGAGTTCTTTGCGGAGCGCGTTGACGACGGCGGAGAGCGCGTGCTCGGGAGCGAGCGAGGGCAGCGCTTCCTTAATGATCTGGGTGAGGTTCACGGCGACGTCGGCGTGCAGGCCCGAGCCGTCGTCGAGCGTGAGGCGTCCGTGGAGCGAAAACCAGTCGGCGCCGCTGGTGGAGGGGTGGAACGGCCATTCGAGCGCGATGCGGACGGGGAAGCCGGAGAGGGTGACGTAGAGTGGATTGGCGGATAACATCGCGCCGATATTTTAGCAATCAGCACTCAGCGGTCAGCATTCAGCCCTCGCGCATCCCGGCAAAAACCGTTCGCACTTTCGCCGAAAGCCGTTCGGGGGCTGAATGCTGAGTGCCGAACGCTGCTCTTAGGCGCTCGCTGCCTTGTCGTCCGACCCCAACGGCAGGAAGTACTGCGTGCCTTTGATGGGCTCGGTGAGGCGGCGGAGAAGTTCCTGCAAATCTTCGTGGCGGTCAACGAAATCGATGTCGGTGGTGTTGACCACGAGCAGGTCCGAAGCCGTGTAATGGAAGAAGAAGTGCTCGTAGGCGCGCGCGACCTCTTCTATGTAATCGTCGGAAATGGCGGCTTCGCCGGGCGCGCCTTTCTTGCGCAGGCGCTTCTTGAGGACTTCTGGAGTGGCCTGCAAATAGATGACCAGGTCGGGCGTGCGGAGTTGAGTTCGAAACAGGCTGTAGTAGCGGTTGTAAATCTCCAGTTCCGCGTCGCTGAGGTTGATGCATGCGAAGAGCTTGTCTTTTTCGAAGATGTAGTCGGCAACAATGGTCTTGGGCGAGCGCAGATCGAGGGCGCTGAGCTGCTCGTAGCGCTGGATGAGGAACGAAAACTGCGCCTGGAAACCGGCGCCAGGCTCGCCGTCGTAAAAGGCGCGGAGGAACGGATTGCGGTCGGGTTCGGCGACGCGCTGTCCATGAAGGCGCTCGGCGATGATTTGCGCCAGCGTGCTCTTGCCGACGCGCAACGGGCCTTCAATTGCGATGTAGTGGGGAAGCTCGAAGAGGTTCGCCATGGATTACGGGTCGCCCGACGTGGTGGAGCATAGTACGGAGTGCGGCGCGGGACAATTGCTTCATTGGTTATCGGGTCATCGGCTCATTGAGTTATTGAGCCGACAATTTCTCGACGTCATTCCTGGGCTCGAGGGCCAGATGACCCGATGGCCCGATGTTCAATTTAGAATCTCCGCATGCTAGGAGCCGCACTGGGCGCGCTGGGCGGAGTGGCGGCGGCGTCGGCGCTGGGATGGGCGTCGATGGATGCACGCTCGCAACTGTTTGGGCGGACGTTCATCGGGCGCGACGATGTGGCCGGGCGCAAATTCATTGCGCTGACCTACGATGACGGCCCGAATGACCGTTGCACCCTCCCGCTGCTGGACGTGCTGGCGAAGCACGGCGCGCGAGTGACGTTCTTCATGATAGGCAGCTACGTGGCGGCGCGTCCGGAGATTGCGCGGCGGGTGGCGGAAGCGGGACACGAGATTGGGAACCACACCTTCCGTCATCCGAACCTGATCGGGTGCTCGCCGGCGCGGGTGCGCTCGGAGCTGGAGCAGTGTCGCGCGGCGCTGCGCGATGCGGTGGGCGAGCACTCGCGATGGTTCCGTCCGCCGTTTGGCGGGCGGCGTCCGGATGTTCTGGCGGTGGTGCGCGCCCTGGGTATGGAGCCGGTGCTTTGGCGCGTGAGCTCGCGCGATTGGGTGCTGGACGCGCGCGCGATCGAGGAGAAAGTGTCGCGGGGCTTGCGTGGGGGCGACGTCATCCTGATGCACGATGGCAGCCACCGCGGGATGGAATGGGACCGGGGGAACACGGTGAAGGCGACCGATGCGCTGATTCCGCGGCTGCGGGATGGCGGGTATGAGTTTGTTAGCGTTGGGGAAATGAAAGCAACGTCCACCACAGAGACACAGAGGCACAGAGCAGGCCACGAGTAATCACTCTGGAGCTGTTAGCAGCCAACCTGTTTCGGTTTCCCTGTGTCTCTGTGCCTCGGCGGTAGGTGTCACAACGTTTGCAGGGCCTCGCGGGCGGCGGCGAGAGTTTCTGCGATGTCTTTTTCCGTGTGCGCGCCGCTGAGGAATGCGGCTTCGAACTGCGACGGCGGCAAGTAGATGCCGGCGTGCATCATCGCCTGGTGGAACCTGGCGAAGCGGGCGGTGTCGGAGCGTGCGGCTGAAGCCCAGTCGGTCACGGGCGAGCCGGTGAAGAACCAGGTGAACATGGAGCCGGCGCGGTTGGCGACGAGCGGAACGCCGGCGGTGCGCGCGGCGTCGAGTACGCCCTCCAGGAGAGTGGCGGCGAGCGCGTCCATGCGGCCGTAGATCTGCGGATCGTCGGCGAGGCCGCGCAGCGTGGCGAGGCCGGCGGCCATGGCGAGCGGGTTGCCGCTCAGCGTGCCGGCCTGGTAGACGGGCCCGAGGGGCGCCACCTGATCCATGAATCTGGCTGGCCCTCCGTAGGCGCCGACGGGCAGTCCGCCGCCAATGATTTTTCCCAGCGTCGTGAGGTCCGGGCGGATGCCGAACAACTGCTGCGCGCCGCCCAGGGCGAGGCGGAAGCCGGTCATTACTTCATCGAAGATGAGCAAGGCGCCGTCATGCGCGGTGATCTCGCGCAGGAATTGCAGGTAGCCGGGCCTGGGCGGCACGCATCCCATGTTGCCGACAACCGGCTCGACGATCACGCAGGCGATCTGCCTGGGAAATCTGGCGAAGGCCCGCTCGACCGCGGCGCGGTCGTTGTAGGGCAGGGCGAGCGTGTACTGCACCACTTCTTCCGGCACGCCGGCGGAGCCAGGAATGCCGAGCGTGGCCACGCCCGAGCCGGCTTTGACGAGCAGCGAATCGCCGTGTCCGTGGTAACAGCCTTCGAACTTCACGATGAACTTGCGATTGGTCGCGGCGCGCGCCAGGCGGATGGCCGACATGGTCGCTTCGGTGCCGCTGGAGACGAAGCGGACCTTCTCCATGCTCGGATAAGCGGCCAGCACCGACTCGGCGAGTTCGACTTCGAGCTGGGTCGACGCGCCGAAGCTGGCGCCGTTGCGCGCGGCGGCGATGATCTGCTCGACGACGCCCGGGGCGGCGTGGCCAAGAATGAGCGGGCCCCAGGAGCCAAGGTAGTCGATGTAGGAGTTACCGTCGGCGTCCCACACGCGGGAGCCCTCGCCGCGGGCGATGAAGACGGGTTCGCCGCCGACAGCGCGGAAAGCGCGCACCGGCGAATCCACGCCGCCGGGCAGGACGCGCTCGGCGCGGCGCTGGAGCGCACGGGACCTTTGGCGCTGACGAGACATCAACGTAAAACCTTACCGCGGATGAACGCGGATGAACACGGATTTCAGCATCGATCGCTTGCTGAGTGCTGATTGCTTGCGTCCCGTATTCAGCATTTACAATCGAAGAGAAGACATGGTCCTGCCGTTCGTCCGCGAATTGTTCGCGGACGTGGAAAAACTGCCGGCCTTTGCGCGTGCCACCTCCCACCTGAAGAGCGGCGCGGGGCGGATCATTCTGTCTGGACTCACACCCAGCGCAAAAACTCTGTTGCTGCCAATGCTGCGGCATGCTGCGGGGAAGCCGCTGATCGTTGTGGTGGCTGACAACCGCGCGGCCGACGAGATGTTGCCGACGGTGCAGGCGTTCGCCGACCTCAGCGGCGGCTGCGATCCGTCGGCGGTCGTGGCGCTGCCGGCGCACGACGTCCTGCCCTACGAAAACCTCTCGCCGCATCCGGAGATCCAGGAAAAACAGGCGATCACACTGTGGAAGATGGCCATGGGCCAGGCGCAGATCGTGCTTGTGCCGGCGCGGGCGGCGGCAATGCGCTTCCGCGCGCCGGAGTTCTACGGCGGCCTGGCGCGCGTGGTAAGGCGCGGCGAGTCGGTGGACGCCGAGCAGATGCTGGGCCAACTGGCGATGGCGGGGTACACACGCACCGACGTGGTCGAGATGCCGGGCGAGTTCGCGCAGCGCGGCGGGATTGTGGACGTGTATCCGCCCGAGGCGGAGCGTCCAGTGCGCCTGGAGCTTTTCGGCGACGAAGTAGAGAGCATTCGGAGGTTCGATCCCGGAACGCAGCGCTCGCTTCCGGCGCCATTGGACGAAACTGCGCTGCTGCCGCTGACGCCCACGCCGGTGGAGGAAGCCACGCTGGGCGCGATACACGCGCGCTTGTCGGGGCGGCGCATCGCCGGAACGGAAGAGATTGTGGAGCAGTCGGTGCGCGAAGCCGGCGTCAGCATTTTTCCCGGATGGGAGCTGTATGCGCCGCTGGCCTACCTGGGCGATTCGCGCACTGTCTTCGAGATGCTGCCGAACGCGCTGGCGCTGGTGGATGAGCCCGACGACGTGCAGCGTGAACTCGACGGCTGGTGGGAGCGGCTGGAGCAAACGCACGAGCGCAGCGGCGTGGGCGCGCTGGCTCGACCAGAGGAACTGTATCTGCAGCCGGAAACGCTGCGCCACGAGATTGCGCGACGCGGCGGAGTGGAGTTGGAGCAGCTGGGGCTGGTGCGGTCTGCCGAAACTTCCTTCCCGCGGATGGACACGGACGAAGGCGCATCGGGCGCGGGCGGTCAAGATCCCCACCCTTCGACAACGGATGGCGAAGGGGTGGGGCACCCTCGGTTGTTGACCGGGGCTGAAGCCCCAATCCAAAGTGGCGGCCATGACGGCGCGGTTGAAGCCGCGCCCCTTCAAGGCAACAGCATCCAGTTTACTTCGCAGACCACGCCGCGGTTTCACGGCTCGGTGGCGGCGATGGCCGAGGAAGTGAAGAAGCTGTCGGCGGCGGGCACGCGCGTGGTGATCGCGGCGGCGAACATGGGCGAAGTGGAGCGGCTGGCCGACATCTTCGCCGAATACGGCGTGCCGTTCCGGCTGGGGACGCGCGCGCCGCGTCCTGGCGAAACATACGTCGAAGAAACCTCATACTTCGCGGGGAATTATGCGGCGGCGACGATTGTGCGCGCTTACGTGCCGGACGGCGTGGCGCTGCCCGACGCGGCGCTGGCGGTGTTCGGCTCGCGCGACCTGTTCGACGAGTCGGAGGCGGTGGCGCAGAGGCCGCAGCGAAGCAAGTCGAAGACTTCGGCGTTTCTCTCCGACTTCCGCGATCTCGCGGTCGGCGATTACGTGGTGCACGTGGAGCACGGAATCGGGCAGTACCAGGGGCTGAAGGAGATCGCGCAGCCGGAGGGGGCGAACGTCGAGTTCATGGTGCTGGAGTATGCCGAAGGCGCGCGGTTGTACGTGCCGTTGACGCGTCTCGATCTTGTGCAGAAGTATCGCTCGGCGGAGGGCGCCAAGCCCGTGTTGAACCGGCTGGGCACCGGGCAGTGGGCCAAGACGAAGGCGCGCGTGAAGAAGGCCATGAAGGACATGGCCGACGAGCTGCTCAAGCTCTACGCCGCACGCAAAACGGCCGAGGGGCACGCGTTTCCGCCGGACACGGAGTGGCAGCGCGAGTTCGAAGACCAGTTCGAGTTCAACGAAACGGAAGACCAGCTCACCGCGATCGTGGATGTGAAGCACGACATGGAGTCGCCGCAGCCGATGGACCGTCTGCTGTGCGGCGATGTTGGCTATGGCAAGACGGAAGTCGCGATGCGCGCCGCGTTCAAAGCGGTGAGCGACAACCGGCAGGTGGCGGTGCTGGCGCCCACGACGGTGCTCGCCTTCCAGCACTTCGAGACGTTCAAGCAGCGGATGGCGGCGTTTCCCATCAAGATCGAGATGCTCTCGCGCTTCCGCTCGGCGAAGCAGCAAAGGGAAATCGTGGAGAAGGTCGAGGCCGGGCAGGTGGACGTTCTGATCGGCACGCATCGGCTGCTCTCGAAGGACATCAAGTTTCACGATCTCGGGCTCGTGGTGGTGGATGAAGAGCAGCGCTTCGGTGTGCGGCACAAGGAGCGGCTGAAGCAGCTGAAGAAGGAAGTGGACGTGCTCACCATGTCGGCCACGCCGATTCCGCGGACGCTGCACATGAGCATGGTGGGGCTGCGCGACATGAGCGTGATCGAGACGCCGCCGAAAGACCGCATTGCAATCCAGACGGTGGTCGCGGCGTGGGACGAGGCGCTGGTCCGCTCGGCGCTCGAGCACGAGCTGGAGCGCGGCGGGCAGGTGTACTTCGTCCACAACCGCGTGGAGAGCATTTACGAGATCGCGGCCAAGCTCCAGGAACTCGTTCCGCGCGCGCGCATTCTGGTCGGCCACGGCCAGATGAGCGAGGGCGAACTGGAAAAAGTGATGCTCAGCTTCATTCGCCACGAAGCCGACATCCTCGTGGCCACCACCATCATCGAGAACGGCCTCGACATTCCGCTATGCAACACCATGATCGTGAATCGCGCCGACCGGCACGGGTTGAGCGAGCTCTACCAGTTGCGCGGGCGCGTGGGACGCTCGAACCGGCGCGCGTATGCGTATCTGCTGGTGCCGGCGGAGGTGGAACTCACGCCGATCGCGCGGCGGCGGCTGGCGGCGCTGAAGGAGTTCAGCGACCTGGGCGCGGGATTCAAGATCGCGGCGCTCGACCTGGAGCTGCGCGGCGCTGGCAATCTTCTCGGCGGCGAGCAGAGCGGGCACATTGATGCCGTCGGCTTCGAGATGTACACGGCGATGCTCGATCGCACCATCCGCGAGCTGAAGGGCGAAGAAGTTGCCATCGAGGCGGAGACGCAGCTCAACCTCGGGCTGAACATCCGCATCCCGGGCGAGTACATCGCAGAGGAAAACCAGCGGCTGCGCATGTACAAGCGCGTGGCCGGCGTCGAGAACGAGCTGCAACTCGCCGATGTGATCGCCGAAATGCAGGACCGGTATGGGGAGCCACCGCGCCCGGTGGGGAACCTGTTTGAGTATGCGCGGCTGCGGCTGCTGGCGCAGCGCGTGGGCGTGGCCGCGATTGATCGCAAGCGCGACCAGGTTTCCATCAAGTTCAGCGGGAAAGCGGCGGTGGATCTGGAGCGGCTGGCCAGGTTCGTCGCGGGCGAGCGCGGAGCACAGTTTACGCCGCAGGGTGTGCTCACGTTCGCCCTGAAGACCACGCGGGCGGACCAGGTGCTGGCGCGGCTGCGCGAGTTGCTGAACGAGTTGGCCGGCGTGGCGGTGGCGGTGTAGGTCCCCTCGAGGATGGGCGTCTCCACGCCGCCGTTCCAAGGTTTGCCACCCCAAGTGGAACCGGCCCTGCTCGGGAGCTAGACTTTAGTCAGGGGCGGGAGGTCAGCCGTGCAACTGGAGCTTTCTTCCGAAGAACAAGCGCTGCTTCTGAGGATTCTGAAAGATTACCGGGGCACTTTGCGGCAGGAGATCTACCGAACCGAGGCTGGTCCCTTCAAACACGATTTGAAACTTGAGGAGGAGTTGCTGGAGCGGCTGGTGGCACGGCTCGGCGCAGGGCAGCCATTATCGGCCGGCTAAACCAGCGTCTGGCGATTGCGGCTTGCGGGACGGTCATGTTTTCCGTTGATGGAGTGTTTCCCGGGCGGGCCTGAGCCCGCCCTTTCTGCTGGCCGAGGTGGCAGAAGGCATCTCACCCTGCGTCGGTCCGACAACGATCTGCACGAGTATTCTGAAGCGCGGACGCGGCCCAGGAATCCAACGCACATCACTGAAGTGTGGAAAGCCATGGCCAAAACCCTCGGCATCGTTGGCGGTATCGGGCCCGAGTCCACGGTCGATTACTACCGGCAGGTCCTCGCCGGCTTTCGTGAGCGGGTGACCGACGGGAGCGACCCGCACATCCTGATTGACAGCTTGAACCTGAAGGAGCTGCGCGACCTGGCCGAGGCCGGACGCTTCGAGGAAATGGGCGGACATCTGGTGCGTTCGCTGCACAGACTGGCGGTCGCAGGCGCGGACTTTGGGGTGCTGTCGGCCAACACGGCGCACGTTGTCTTTGACCAGGTGCGGGCGCAGTCGCCGATTCCGCTGATCAGCATTGTGGAGGCGACGCGCGCGGAGGCGAAGGCGCTGGCGTTGAAGCGGCTGGGGCTGCTGGGCACGCGATTCACGATGCAGGAGAAGTTCTATCCCGAGGTGTTCGCGCGCGAAGGCATGGCGATTGTGCCGCCGCTGGGCGATGAGGTGGCATGGATCCATCAGAAGTATTTCGACGAACTCGTGCCGGGGAAATTCCTGCCGGAAACGCGCGATCGTTTCGTGGAGATCGCATTGAGAATGCGTGGGCGCGACCGGCTTGACGGCCTGATCTTCGGGGGGACGGAATTGCCACTGCTGTTGCGCGGCGTTGACCTGGGCATGCCCGCGCTGGACACGACGAAGATCCACGTGGCGAGCATCGTGGCGGAGCTGGTTTCGTAACGATTGATCATCGGGCCATCGGGTCATCGGGCCATTCAGTCGCTATCGCAATGACCCGATGGCCCGATGACCCGACAATCAATAAGCGGAGCGACGGATGAAACACGCGATGCTTGGCGCAGGTGGGGTTGGCGGACTGATTGGCGGGTTGCTTGCCGCGGCCGGCGATGAAGTGGTGCTGGTGCTGCGGCCGGAGACACTGGCTGGGTATCCGGCTGAGTTGCGCCTGGAGCGGCCGACGGGAGCGGTGACGGCGCCGGTGCGCGGCGTTTCGACCCTGGAGGAGCCGGTTGACGTGCTGTGGATTGCGACGAAAGCGCCTCAGTTGAACGACGCGCTGCGGCGTGTCCGCACACCGGCGGAGCGGATCGGCGCCGTGGTTCCGCTGCTGAACGGGATTGATCATGTGGCGTTGCTGCGCGAGAGGTTCGGGAAACAGCGCGTGGTGGCAGCGACAATCGCCGTCGAGACCGAACGCACGGCGGCGGGCCAGATTGTGCAGCGCTCGCCGTGGGTGCGGCTGAACATAACAGCTTCCGGCGCCTCGCGGCTGGAACCGGCGCGGGCAAAGCTGGCGGCGGCAGGCGTGGAGGCGCAGTTCGTCGCGGACGAAACGACGCTTTTGTGGTCGAAGCTCTGTTTCCTGGCGCCGATCGCGCTGGCAACGACGGCGTCGGGCAAGACCGTCGGCGAGGTGCGCGGTGACGCGCAGTGGTCGGCGCGGCTGTACATGGCAATCCAGGAAGCGTGCGCGGTGGCCGCAGCCGAAGGCGCGAAGGTCGATGCGGCGAAGATCACGGCGACGGCGGAATCCCTGCCTGCTGGTATGCGCAGCTCGATGCAGAAGGATGTTGGCGCCGGGCGAGCGCCGGAGCTGGACGCCATCGCGGGGCCGATCCTGCGCGGCGGAAAGAAGCACGGTGTGGAGACGCCGTCGTGCGAGCAGATGGTGCGCGCAATTCAGGAAAAATCTCACCGCGGATGAACGCGGATTGGCGCGGATCAAAACCTTTCACACGAAGGACATGGAGGAAACACAAAGGGCCCGGTCCGCCATCCCTTTGTGCGACTCTTGTGTCCTTGGAGTGAAACGCCGTTTGGCTACGTCACGATGCTGCCCGTGCCTGGGTCCGCGACGGTGGAGATGCCGCCGGCGGCGATAGGTTGAGGTTTGCGTCCGGCGAGGAGCTGGCGCAGGACGTAGTGCAGGATGCCGCCGTGCTTGTAGTAAAGCACTTCCTGCGGCGTGTCGATCCGCACGATGGCCTGGAACTCGACACAGGCGCCGTCCTTGTTGGTGGCGCGAACTCGCACGCGCCGCTCCTGCGTGAAGTCGGTCAAAAGCTTTTCGATACCGAGGATCTCGTAGGTTTCTTCGCCGGTGAGGCCGAGCGATTCCGAGTCTTCCTCCGGCAGGAATTGAAGCGGAAGAATGCCCATGCCCACCAGGTTCGAGCGATGGATGCGCTCGTAGCTCTCGGCGATAACGGCGCGCACCCCGAGCAGCAGCGGGCCTTTGGCGGCCCAGTCGCGCGACGAACCTGATCCGTATTCTTTCCCGGCCAGAATGATGAGCGGCACGCCTTCGCCGCGATAAATCTCGGAGGCATCGAAGATGGTCATCTCTTTGCCGTCGGGCAGGTGCTTGGTCATACCGCCTTCGAGGCTCGGCACGAGCTTGTTGCGCAGGCGGACGTTGGCGAAGGTGCCGCGCACCATGACCTCATGGTTGCCGCGGCGCGAGCCGTAGGAGTTGAAGTCTTTGACCTCGACGCCGTGCGCGATCAGGTATTGGCCGGCGGGGCTCTTCGGCTTGATGGAGCCGGCAGGCGAGATGTGGTCGGTGGTGATGGAGTCGCCCAGCCTGGCGAGCACGCGGGCGCCGCGAATGTCGCGCACCGGCGCGGGCTCGGGCTTCATGTCGTCGAAATACGGCGGGCGCTTGATGTAGGTGGAGCCGCCTTCCCAGGCGTAGGTTTCGCCCTGAGGCACTTTCAGCCTCTGCCACTGCTCGTCGCCGGCGAAGATGGTTTGGTAGTTCTTCTGGAACATGTCGGAGGCGATGCACTGCTGCACGGTGTCGGCCACTTCGCGCTGCGAAGGCCAGATGTCGCGCAGGAAGACCGGCTTGCCGTCTTTGCCGGCGCCGAGCGGCTCGCGGGTGAGGTCGGTGTTGATGTCGCCGGCCAGCGCGTAGGCGATGACGAGGGGTGGCGACATCAGGTAGTTGGCGCGGACTTCGGCGTTGATGCGGCCTTCGAAGTTGCGATTGCCGCTCAGCACGGAGACAACAACCAGGTCGCGTTGTTCGACGGCCTTTGAAACCACGGAGGGCAGCGGGCCGGAGTTGCCGATGCAGGTGGTGCAGCCGTATCCGACCACGCCAAAGCCGAGCGCGTCGAGATAGGGCATGAGGCCGGCGCGCTTGTAGTACTCGGTGACCACGCGCGAGCCGGGCGCGAGCGACGTTTTTACCCAGCTGGGCGGCTTGAGTCCGCGCTCGACTGCTTTCTTGGCGAGAAGGCCGGCGGCGATCATGACCGACGGGTTCGAGGTGTTGGTGCAGCTGGTGATGGCGGCGATGACGACGCTGCCGTTGCGCAGATCGTGCAGCTCGCCGATCGGCTTGGGCGGCTCGGGAGCCTCTGCCACGGCGACCGACGAGGCCGGTCCGCCCTCGCCCTCCATGCGTCCCACGATGCGCAACGCGTTCTTCTGCGGCGCGGCGGGCTTGACCAGCGAGGGCAGGGCTATCTCAAACGACTGTTTTGCGGCGGAGAGCGCCACGCGGTCCTGCGGGCGCTTGGGGCCGGCGACGCTGGGCTCGACGGTGTCGAGGTCGAGCTCGAGCGTTTCCGAGTAGTCGGCGGCGGGCGTGTTCTCGTCGTGGAAGAGGCCCTGCTCTTTCGCGTAGGCCTCGACGAGCGCGACCTGCTCCGGGCTGCGTCCGGTCATGCGCAGGTAGCGCAGCGTTTCATTGTCGATAGGGAAGATGCCGCAGGTGGCGCCGTACTCGGGCGACATGTTGCCGATGGTGGCGCGATCGGCGAGCGGCAGCTTAGCCAGTCCTGGTCCGAAGAATTCCACGAACTTGCCGACAACGCCGTGCTTGCGCAGCATCTCGGTGACGGTGAGGACGAGATCGGTCGCGGTCGAGCCTTCACGCAGCGTGCCGGTGAGGCGGAAGCCGACCACGTGCGGCAGCAGCATGCTGACGGGCTGCCCGAGCATGGCGGCCTCGGCCTCGATGCCGCCCACACCCCAACCGAGCACGCCGAGTCCGTTGATCATGGTGGTATGCGAGTCGGTGCCGACCAGCGTGTCGGGATAGGCGAGCGGGCGCGAGCCGTTCTCCGGCGGCCGGGTGAAGACCACGCGCGCCAGGTACTCGAGGTTGACCTGATGGACGATGCCCATGTCGGGCGGGACAGCTTTGAAGTTGCGGAAGGCGGTCTGGCCCCAGCGCAGGAAGGCGTAACGCTCCTGATTGCGCTGAAATTCGAGTTCGGCGTTGACGCGGAAGGCGTCGGGCGTGCCGAAGGCGTCCACCTGGACGCTGTGGTCAATCACGAGCTCAACGGGCTGGATGGGATTGATGAGCCTGGGGTCGCCTTTGAGCGCGACCATGGCGTCGCGCATGGCGGCCAGGTCAACGATGGCGGGGACACCGGTGAAGTCCTGCAACAGAACGCGGCTGGGGCTGAAGGCAATTTCGCGCGAGGGCGGCGCCTTGGGGTCCCAGCAGGCGAGGAATTCGAGGTCTTCGCGCTTGACGGAGCGGCCGTCTTCGTTGCGCAGCAGGTTCTCGAGCAGGATGCGCATGGAGAACGGCAGGCGGCGGGTGGAGAGGCCCTGCTTGTCGAGGGCGTCGAGGCGGAAGATGTCGTATTCGCGGCTGCCGACGCGCAACGTGGCGCGACTGTTGAAGCTGTTCATCGCGGCGGTCTCCTGGGAAACTTCGTATTGTAACGCCGCGCTTCGAACAGTTCACCGCAGAGGCGCGGAGGACGCAGAGCATTGCAGGTCATTTTTCGAAGACTGGCTTAGGGCTGAGTGAGCCGCAGGGAAAAAGCAACAACGCGCAGTCAACTTCGTACTCCTGCCGCCGGACGCCGTGCAGACCACGCAGTGAGGCTACCGGCGCACGCCACAGCGGCCTGCTGCAACGGTGCTACAATCAGCAGATAGCTCTTTCCTCACAGGCGTCCCCATGAACCCCGACCTGGCCCGGGCCATCGAACTGGAGCGCACCGACCGCGAGATTGCGCGGTTGCGGCAAGAGGTGGCGGCGCTGCCGGCGCGGGTGGCGGCGATCGAGCAGAAACTGGCCGCGTCGAAGGCGCACCTGGAAGCGGCGCGGGCGGCCATCAAGAACGGCGAGGCGCAGCGGCGCAAGCACGAGGCCGACATCCAGGGGCAGCAGCAGAAGATCTCCAAGTATCGCGACCAGTCGCTCGAGGTGAAGACCAACGAGCAGTACAGGGCGCTGCTACACGAGATCCAGTTTGCCGAGCGGGCCATCCGCGAGGCCGAAGACAGGATCCTGGAGCTGATGGTCGGCGCCGAAGAGCAGGACAAACTGGCCCGGGCCGCCGAGGCCGAACTGAAGGCCGAGACCGCCGAGATCGAAAAGGAAAAGGCCGCCGCGCGGGCGATTACCGCCGAGGACGAAAAGCAGCTGGCGGTGTGGAATGCCAAGCGCGATGAGCTGCGTAAAGGGATGGACCCGGGCGTGCTGGCGCACTACGACCGTGTTTTGAAGCTGCGCGGGTCAGCGGTGGCGCAGGCGCGCGACCACAAGTGCATGGCGTGCAACGTGATGCTGCGTCCGCAGACGTACAACGACGTTACCAGCAACGAGCAGGTGATCATGTGCGACTCCTGCGGGCGCATTCTGTGGTACGAAGCGGCCGCCGAGCCGGCGCCGCCGGAGGCCGCCGCCAGCGCCTCCTCCAGCAGCGCCGAGGCGCCGGTCGCGTCGTAATTTCGACCACTCGAAACATTTCTTGAATTTTCGTCCCACCTGAGATACGTTCCGCCCCTCCCCCTTTCCTTTGGCCCATCTGGAGGTTCGAATGCTTCGGCGCACGCTCGTCGCCGGCGTTCTCGCCGCAGTCAGCCCCCTGTTTGCCCTGGCGCAGCGCTGTCCCAACGGCGGCGTGCTGAACGTGCGAATACAGCTCGAGGGCGTTTACCACGGCAGCGGGCAACAGTTGCGCGTGCAACTGCTGCGGTCGGGTGGGAGCGTGCAGGCGGAAGCGATGACCAGCGTGATGGGCGAAGCACAGTTCACGCGCGTGCCGTCGGGAACGTATCGGCTGCGGGTCACCGGTCCGGGCGTGCAGCCCACCGAAGGGCTTCCCCTCAGTGTGACCTGCATGGGCGCCGACCAGATGGAAGTGATCCGCGTGCGAACGGAAGAAAGCGACGCGCCCTCCGGGCCCGGAGGCGTGGTATCGGCGTCGCAGCT
This sequence comes from Terriglobales bacterium, assembly GCA_035651995.1. Taxonomy (NCBI): domain Bacteria; kingdom Pseudomonadati; phylum Acidobacteriota; class Terriglobia; order Terriglobales; species Terriglobales bacterium. The sequence continues at coordinate 263,175 of DASRER010000020.1, forward strand.
CAACATTCCCGACAAAGCGCGCCGCGAGCTCGACAAGGGCAACCAGGCAGCCACGCACCAGAAGATCGAGGAGGCGATTCGCCACTTCGAAAAGGCGATTGAACTGTTCCCCAGGTATGCGCTCGCGCACAACAACCTCGGTGTGCTGTACATGAAGGTGGCGCGGCCCAGGGACGGCCGCGCGGCGTTCGAGAAGGCGCTGGCGCTGGATCCGCGCTGCTCGCAGGCGCATACCAACATGGGCAAGCTGCTGATGAGTGAAAAGCAATATGCGCAGGCCGAAGAAGAGCTGGCGCAGGCGGTGGCGATCGATGTCCGCGGGCCGGAGGGGTACACGTTGCTGGCGATGTCACAGTTGATGGAGGGGAAATACACCGAGGCGGCCGACAATGCGCATCGCGTCCACACGCTCGGCGACCAGGGCTACAGCGTGGCGCATTTCATCGCGGGGCAGGCGCTTCGGGCGCAGCGGCGCGTGCAGGAAGCGATGGTCGAGTACGAGTGGTATCTGCGCGAGACCCCGCAAGGTCCGAACGCCGAGAACGCGCGCAAGGCGCTGGCCGAACTTCAGCCGGCGGACGTCAACGTGGCGCAGCAGTCGCATTGAGCGGCTGGCCGCGGCGCGGCACAATCTGCAACAATCCCAACTGAAGCGAGAAGAGCTCTCACCGCAGAGATCGCAGAGAAAAACAGGACCCGGGGTCTTCCTGTGCGACGTGTTTCTCTCTGTGCGGGACGGCGCAGGCTCGCGAATACCAGTCCAAAGGCAGGGCCCTGTGGCCAAAACCGGCCAAGTTTCGACGGCGAAGGTGGACTGGCGTGCGGCCGCGCGCCTGCGTAAAGGACACGTGTGGGTGTACCGGTCGGACCTGCTCAAGGCGCCGCCGGCGGACCCGGGATCGCTGGTCCTGCTGGAGGACGAGCGCGGGAAACGGCTTGGCACGGCGCTGTACAGCAGCGCGTCGGTGATCGCCCTGCGGCTCATCTCGAGCGACGCGGTGACCGAGGAAAAGCTACCCGCGTTGGTGCGAGCGCGGCTGGAAGCGGCGCGGGCGTATCGGGAGCAGGTCGTCCGGGAGAGCGACGCGTTTCGGGTGGTGTTCAGCGAAGCCGACGCGCTGCCGGGGCTGATCATTGATCGATACAACGACGTGGTCGCGTTCCAGGTGCTGACGCAGGCGTGGGACAGGGCCGGGCTCCGTGGCGTGGTGCTGGACTGGATGGCGGACGCGCTCAAGCCGCGCGCGATTGTTGAGCGGGTGGACGCGCGCATACGGCAACTGGAGAAGCTGCCGCCGCGAGAAGGCGGCGTAGTGTGGCCGAATTCACCAGCGGCAGCAGCCGGGGCGCCCCCGCGCACGGTGTTTCACATGAACAATCTCGCATTTGAGTACGTGGCCGGCGAGGGGCAGAAGACCGGGGCGTTTCTCGATCAGCGGGAGAACTACGCGGCGGCGGAGCGACATTCGCGCGGCGAGGCGCTCGACGTTTTCTGCTACCAGGGCGGGTTTGCGCTGCACCTGGGGAGGCGCTGCGAGCACGTGACCGCGGTGGACAGCTCGCGTCCGGCGCTGGAGGCGGCGGAGCGCAACGAGAAGCTGAATGCGGGAGCGCTGCGGGTGAAGGAAATGGAGTGGATCGAGGCGAACGCGTTTGATCTGCTCAAGGACTATGCGCGCGCGGGCAAGAGCTACGACACGATCGTGCTCGACCCGCCGGCCTTCGCGCGCAATCTGAAGTCGGTGCCTCGGGCGCTGCGCGGCTACAAGGAAATCAACCTGCGCGCGCTCAAGATGCTGCGGCCCGGCGGAGTTCTGGTGACGTGCAGTTGCTCGCACCACGTCAGCGAATCCGACTTCCTGCACATGCTGACTTCGGCCGCCGAAGACGCCCGGCGGAGGGTCTGCCTGCTGGAGCATCGCGGCGCCGCGCCGGACCATCCCAGTATCCTGCAAGTCCCGGAGACGAGCTACCTGAAGTGCGTGGTTGTCGCCGTAAGTAGATGAAAAACAATCAACTAAATACATTGACAACAATACACTCATATTTTATGCTTCTAGTGCGCTCATTACTGCATCCAAGGCAGTGAAGCGCTGCGCGAGACTTCATTCGAGCGGTTGTGCAAAGCAAAACTTCATTTTGAGAATTGGAGGAGGTAGAAAGATGGCTATCACTCGCTGGGACCCATTCCGTGAGCTGACATCGCTGCAGAGCCAGATGAACCGGTTGTTCCAGGAGACGTCGCGCGGAACTGCGCAGCAGGCCGGCGACGAGTTTCTGACGACGGGGACATTCGTTCCACCGGTGGACATCTATGAGACCGAGAACAACATCGTTCTCAAACTGGAGGTCCCCGGAATTCAGGAGAAGGACATTGACGTGCGTGTGCAGGACCACACGCTGGTGGTGCGGGGCGAGCGCAAGTTCGAGGAGGAAGAGAAGCAGGAGAACTTCCATCGCATCGAACGCAGCTACGGGGCGTTCTCACGCTCCTTCACGCTGCCTAACACGGTGGACACCGAGAACGTTTCGGCCACCTACGAGAACGGCGTGCTGAACATCACGCTGGCCAAGCGCGCCGAGGCCAAGCCGAAGCAGATCAAAGTGAACGCGGGCCCGGGACCGCAGAAGACGATCGAGTCCAAGGGCGGCGCCGGCAAGGCGGCATAACAGCGCGCCTGCTGCGAATGGACGGGAGGCGCCAGTCGCGCCTCCCTTTTTTTCTGAATCAGGAGACGTTGGCAAGGTACGTTCTACAAAAAACGAGAGTCGAGAAATCCAATGGCAATTCGCTGGGACAAATTGACGGTGAAGGCGCAGGAAGCGGTGCAGGCGGCCAATGAGCTGGCGTCGGAGCACGGCAATCCGGAGCTGATGCCGGTGCACCTGCTGGCGGCGCTGGCGTCGGATGCGGAAGGAATTGTGGCGCCGGTGCTGGAGCGCGTGGGCGCGAACGCAGCCACGATTGCAAACGAGGCGCGAAGCGCGGTCGAGCGGCTGCCCAAAGTGTCGGGCGGGGCTCAAGCCACGCTTTCACGGGCGGCGCAGAAGCTGCTCGATTCGGCCTTTCAGGAAGCGGAGAACTTCAAGGACCAGTATGTCTCGACCGAGCACATCCTGCTGGCGGCGGCGCAGCTGAAGGGAGACGATGCGCAGCAGATCCTGGCGCGCTATGGCGCCACCCACGACGCCATTTTGAAGGCGCTCACGACCGTGCGCGGGTCGCAGAAGGTGACCGATCAGAATCCCGAGGCCAAGTACCAGGCGCTGGAGCGCTACGCGCGCGACCTGACCGAGGCGGCGCGGCGCGGGAAGCTCGATCCAGTGATCGGGCGCGACGAGGAGATTCGCCGCGTCGTCCAGGTGCTGTCGCGGCGCACGAAGAACAATCCCGTGCTCATCGGCGAGCCGGGCGTGGGCAAAACGGCCATTGTGGAAGGCCTGGCGCAGCGCATCGTTTCCGGCGACGTGCCGGAGGTCCTGCGCACCAAGCGCCTGGTTGCGCTCGACCTGGGTGCGATGCTCGCCGGTGCGAAGTATCGCGGTGAGTTCGAGGACCGGCTGAAGGCCGTGCTGAAGGAAATTGAGGACTCGCAGGGGAAGATCATCCTGTTCATCGACGAGCTGCACACGCTGGTGGGCGCGGGCGCGGCCGAAGGGGCGATTGACGCCAGCAACATGCTCAAGCCGGCGCTGGCGCGGGGCGAGCTGCGCTGCATTGGCGCCACGACGCTGAACGAGTACCGCAAGTACATCGAGAAGGACGCGGCGCTGGAGCGGCGCTTCCAGATCGTGATGGTCAGCGAGCCCACGGTGGAGGACACCATCGCCATCCTGCGCGGGCTGAAAGAGAAGTACGAGGTTCACCACGGAGTGCGCATCAAGGATTCGGCGATCGTGGCGGCGGCGACGCTCTCGCACCGCTACATCACCGACCGCTTCCTGCCCGACAAGGCGATTGACCTGATCGATGAGGCGGCGGCCTCGCTGCGCATCCAGATTGATTCCATGCCGACCGAGATCGATCAGCTGGAGCGGCGCGCGACGCAACTGGAGATCGAGCGGCAGGCGCTGAAGAAAGAAAACGATCCCAACTCGCGCGAGCGACTCACCGCCGTGGAACAAGAGCTGGCCGGCATTCGCGAGCAGTCGAATGCGCTGAAGGCGCGCTGGAAGGCGGAGAAGGAGAAGATTACGCGCATCCGGCAGCTGAAGGAGCGCATTGAGCAGCTCAAGCTGGAAGAGCAGACGGCCGAGCGGCAGGCCAACTACGAGCGCGCGGCGCAGATCCGTTATGGCGATTTGCGGCAGGTGGAGACTGAGCTGGCGAAGCTGCAGGCGGAGATGGACGCCTCGGGCTCGCGCATGCTGAAAGAAGAAGTGGACGAAGAGGACGTGGCGAGAATCGTCAGCAAGTGGACCGGCATTCCCGTCTCGAAGATGCTCGAGGGCGAGGTGCAGAAGCTGGTCACGATGGAAGACCGGCTGCGGCAGCGCGTGATCGGGCAGGACGAAGCCCTGCAGCGCGTGGCCAACGCCATCCGGCGCTCGCGCGCGGGGTTGGCCGATCCCCGCAAGCCGATCGGGTCGTTTATCTTCCTGGGGCCGACGGGGGTGGGGAAAACGGAGCTGGCGCGCGCGCTGGCCGAATTCCTGTTCGACGACGAGCACGCCATGGTCCGGATCGACATGTCGGAGTACATGGAGAAGCACGCCGTGTCGCGGCTGATCGGCGCGCCTCCGGGCTACGTGGGCTACGAAGAGGGCGGGCAACTGACCGAGGCTGTTCGCCGGCGTCCGTACTCGGTGGTGCTGCTGGATGAAATCGAAAAGGCGCATCCGGACGTGTTCAACGTGCTGCTGCAGATCATGGACGACGGCCGCCTGACCGACGGCAAGGGCCGCACGGTGGACTTCAAGAACGTAGTGCTGATCATGACGTCGAACCTGGGGGCCGCGTACCTGACGGCCGAAGCCCTGCGCACGCCGGAGGGCTATCGCGAGGCGTCGCAGCAGGTGATGACTACGCTCCAGGCGCATTTCAAGCCCGAGTTCCTCAACCGCGTGGACGACATCATCATCTTCAACCCGCTGGGGAAGGAGCAACTGGCGCGGATTGTCGAGCTGCGGCTGGAAGACCTGCGGCGGCAGCTGGCCGACCGCAAGATCAGCCTGGAGCTGACCGAAGCGGCCAAGGAACTGATCTTCACCGAGGGCCACGATCCGGTGTACGGCGCGCGTCCGCTGAAGCGCGCCATCCAGCGGCTGATCCAGGACCCGCTGGCGCTGAAGATCCTGGATGGCGAGGTCCGGCACGGCGACCACGTGATCGCCGACGCCGACCAGCGTGAAGGCAAGATCGTCTTCCGGGTCAGCGAGCGGGTTGGCGAAAAGCAGCCGGCGGCGTAAGGCAGTGAATAGGGATAGTGTATAGCGAAAAACCGCGATGGACTGCGGCGGCCAAGCGTTACTATTCACTGTCCACTATTCACTTTCCACTGGCGTAATCGCATGCGACTGCTGCTGCATTGGCTCCTGAGCGCGCTGACGCTGCTGCTGGTGGCGCGCTTCGTTCCCGGATTCTATGTGAGCGGGCTGGGTTCGGCGCTGATCGCAGCGGTCGTGATCGGCCTGGTGAACGCTACCCTCGGTCTTCTGCTCAAGATCATCACCTTTCCCCTGAGTGTGATGACGCTGGGCATCTTCATCTTCGTGATTAACGCGCTGATGCTGAAGATGGCGTCGGCCGTGGCGCCCGGGTTCGAAGTGCGCGGCTTCGGGCCGGCGTTCGTGGGCGCGATCCTGATTTTCATCCTCAATACGCTCTGGCACTGGCTGCTGGGAAAGCCGGAGCGGGAATAAATCTTTCCGGCCTGGCGCTACGAGGATCGAGATAGGGGTGGCGCTCGAGTTGCTTTCGCGCCGTCATCTGCTAGGCTGTCGCGTTCGCATGTCCTCTAAGAAACTCAGCGGGATTTGCTCGCTGTGCGCGGCGTTGCTGGCGCTCGCCTGCGCGGCGGGGTGCGGGCTGCCGGGAGCGCCGCAGCCGCCGTCGCTGGAATTGCCGAAGACGGTGGGCGACCTGCGCGCCGCGCGCAAGGGTGCGCGCGTGATCCTGACCTGGACGCCGCCTCGCCAGACGACGGATCGGAGGAGCGTGCGCGCGCTAGGGCCGACGCGCATCTGCAGTGTTCCGGGGACGTCGCCAATGACCACCTGCCAGACGATTGGTGAGGCGCCAGGCGGAGCGCCGCCGGGGCGCAACGAGCAGACACAATCCGAGTTCGTGGATACGTTGCCGGCCGATCTGATGGCGAGCCAGCCTACCGGGTTCGTGACTTACGCGGTCGAGGTGCTGAACACGCGCGGGCGCGGCGCGGGGCTCTCAAACCAGGTGCAGGCGCCGACCGCGCCCACGGCGCCGCCGCCGGAGAGAGTTTCATCCGCGGTTATTCCCGAAGGCGTTCAAATTAGCGCCAGCGGAGGCGAAGGGTTGCCTCGGCCATCGCCGGGGCTGACGATCGAGTATCACGTGTTCCGAAAACCAGAGGGCGGAAACGTGACTGTTGATTTGGGCGCGGCGATCGTCAACGCGGAATTAGGCCGCGCGTACAGCCTGATATTCCTGGATCGCAACATCGAATGGGAGAAGACCTACACGTACCACGTCGCCGCGGTGACCACCCTGACCCGGGATGGCACGAAGATCGTCGTCGAAGGCGATGACTCGCCACCGGTCAAAGTCTTCGCGCACGACACGTTCCCGCCGGCGGCGCCCTCAGGCGTGCAAGCTGTATTTGCCTCGGCGGGCGCACAACGCTTTATCGATCTGACGTGGACGCCGAATACCGATGCCGACCTGGCCGGGTACAACGTCTACCGGCGCGAGGAGGGCGGCGCCGCGGTGCGAACCAACAGCGAGTTGCTGAAGGCGCCCGCGTTCCGCGACACGAACGTCGTGGCCAGGGGGCGATATCTGTATTCGGTTACCGCCGTCGACGTGCGCGGCAACGAGAGCGAGAAATCCGCGGAGGCCACGGAGAGCGTACCGCAGCAGTAGTCTTTCCCCACGTTAGCGCCGAAAAGCAGGGCGCGAACGTGGGGGTCCTTTTTCGTTCGCATGGCTGCAAAAACTGTTTTCGTCGCCGGCGGCAGCGGGTACATGGGCCGCCGGATGATCGCGCGGCTGTTGGAGCGCGGGCATACCGTGCGGGCGATGGCGCGGCGCGGATCGGAGTCGCGGCTGCCGGTGGGATGTGACGCGGTGATCGGCGACGCGCTGCGCGGCGAGTCATACGATGGCGTACTGCGCGCGGGCGAAACCTTCGTCCACCTGGTGGGCGTGGCGCACCCCGGTCCGGCGAAGGCGGCTGAGTTCAAGACGATTGACCTGGCTTCCATACAGGCGTCGGCGCCGGCGGCGGCGCGCGCCGGGATCACGCATTTCGTTTACGTGAGCGTGGGACAGCCAGCGCCGGTGATGAAGGCGTACCAGGCGGTGCGGGCGGAAGGCGAGCGGCTGCTGCGCGAGTCGGGGATGAACTGCACCGTGCTGCGGCCGTGGTACGTGCTTGGACCAGGGCATCGCTGGCCTTACGCGCTGCTGCCGTTCTACTGGATCTGCGAGCGGCTCCCGGCAACGCGCGAGGGCGCGCGGCGGCTCGGGCTGGTCACGCTGGACGAGATGGTGGGGGCGCTGGTGCATGCGGTGGAGAATCCGGCGCGCGGCTTCGAAGTCTTTCCTGTGCCCGCGATCCGGGCCAACGGCAGAAAAATGCTTCCCGCGGATTCACGCCGATGAACGCGGATGGCGAAAGAGCCGAGTAGCGCACACTGGTAATTGCGTAAGGTTTGTGCGAAGGTTTTCACTGGCATGAAATATTGCCGTTTCCAAACAGACGAGGCCATTCAGTACGGAGTGGTGGAAGTGGCCGGCGGGCGCGAGATGATTACGCGAACGCTGCAGCCGCTGCCGGTGGCGAACGCGCGCGTTACCGCGCCCAACGGGGGTTTCCAGCCGGTGCCGCTGGCCGAAGCGAAGCTGCTGGCGCCGGTGGCGCCATCGAAGATCGTGTGCGTGGGGCGCAACTATCGCGAGCACGCAGCGGAACTGGGCAACGAGGTGCCGGTGGAGCTGCTCATCTTCCTGAAGCCGCCGTCGTCGATCATCGGGCCGGCGCAGCCGATACGGCGTCCGAAAATTTCACAGCGGGTGGACCACGAGGGCGAGCTGGGGGCGATCATCGGAAAGACGTGCAGCCGCCTCAGCGACGACGAGCCGGTGCGTCCGTATATCCATGGCTACACCTGCGTGAACGACGTTACGGCGCGCGATCTCCAGAAAAAAGACGGCCAGTGGACGCGCGGCAAAGGCTTTGACACGTTCTGCCCGGTCGGCCCGGTGGTTTCCACCGAGCCGGACCCGTGGGCGGGCGTGAACGTGGAAACGCGCGTGAACGGCCAGGTGCGGCAAAGCGGCAACACGCGCGACTTCATCTTCACGCTCGACCACGTGGTGCGCTACATCTCGCGGGTGATGACGCTGTTTCCCGGAGACCTGATCTCGACCGGCACGCCGGCAGGTGTGGGTCCGCTGGCGGCCGGAGACCTGGTGGAGGTCACGGTGGAAGGCGTGGGCACCCTGAGCAACGTGGTGGTGGACGAATGAATCGACTGCAGAATGGCCGAAGGGCGGAATTGCCGAATTGAAAACCTGCGGAGGGACGCGGATGGGCTTCGGCAGCTCAGTCCCAAGGGTTTCAATTCGGCACGACGGCAGTTCGGCAATTCCGCAGCCGGTTTAGGGTTTCCGCCGTATCCCCGGCGTCGGACTTCCTGGTGTAAGCTCGAAGCACTTCGCCACGCGGTATGACTTCACTTCGTCTTTACAGTCTGGTCCTGGCCGGCGGCGCGGGCACTGCCTACGCCGCGTGGTGGTGGATGCGCCGCAACCGCAAATCGCCGGAGGACCGCGAGCGCGAGCGGCGCGTGTGGATCAGCACGGTGGGACGCATTACCGACGGCACCGTGACCGACGTGCACGAGATGACGCCCAACGGCCACGGCACCATCCAACTCATCCTCTACAAGTACGACGTGGCGGGCGTTTCCTACGAAGCCTCTCAGGACATCACGCACCTGCGGCAGTTTCTCGACCTGCACTCCTGCCGGCTGGGTCTGCCCACGTCGGTGAAGTACGATCCGCACAATCCGGGGAATTCGATCGTGATCGCGGAAGGCTGGATTGGACTGCGGCGGTGAGACTACACCGCAGAGGGGCAGAGAAAACAAGGCTCACCGCGGATAAACACCGATGACACGGATTCTCCCGTAGTGCGTGGCGCGTGTTTCTTCGCCTACTGGAAGGCGGCGAGGGCGGCGGCGTCGGTGGGGCGGACGTCGAAGATCTTGTAGATCTGCGTGACCTGGACCAGTTCCTGGACCTTGCGGGTGAGCGAGGAAAGCTTGATGTCGCCGCCTTCGCGGCGGACGGCGGTGAGCGCGCGGGCCATTTCGCCGAGGCCGGAGCTGTCGATGTAGCTGACGCCGCCCAGGCTCAGCACTACCTTGTTTTCGCCGCGCTTGAGGTGTTCGACCACGCGGTCGTAAAGACCGCTGCCGCTTTCGCCGAGGATGAGGCGGCCGGTCACTTCCAGCACGATGACGCCATTCTCCTGGCGCGTGTTGAACTGGACGCTCATCCGCTTGTTGATTTCGCCAGCATTGGCGCGGGTTCGATGCTAGTCCCAGGTTGCGGGAGTGTCAATCAATTGGCCTGTTCGTCCCAGCGGGCCGAACTTTCCGCAACTTTGGCGGCGCGCGGCGAATCCAGATGGTGGCGACGCGGAAGCCCATGCACCCTCGCGGGGAACACGGGAGGGAGGGCGGCGCCAGCGTTGCTACAATAGAACATCACGATGACATCACTGCCGCTGCCCATTGCCGCGTTCGTCGCCGGACTGCTGTCGTTTCTCTCGCCGTGCGTGCTGCCGCTGGTGCCGGGGTATGTTTCGCTGATCTCAGGCACGGGCGTGGACGAATTGCGCGCCGCCGAGCAGCAGCACCTGTTCCGGCGGGTGATGCTGAACTCCATTACGTTCATCCTGGGCTTCAGCATCGTGTTCATCTCGCTGGGCGCGGTGGCAACCGGGATTGGGCAGGCGACGCGCTCGTACTATCCCCTGCTGACGCGGCTGGCGGGCGTGGTCATCATCATTTTCGGCCTGCACCTGACGGGTCTGCTGAAGATCAAGGCGCTGTACGCGGACAAGCGCCTGCACGAGGTGAAGGGCGGCAGCACCGCCTTCGGGGCGTTCGTGGTGGGATTTGCGTTCGCCTTTGGGTGGACCCCGTGCATTGGGCCGATCCTGGCGACCATCCTGGCGTTCGCGGCATCGCAGGAGCACGTCAGCCGCGGCGTCCTGTTGCTGGCGGTGTATTCGGCCGGCCTGGCGGTGCCGTTTCTGCTGACGTCGCTGGGCATTGATCGTTTCCTGGCGTTCTATGGACGGTTTCGGCGGCACCTGCACACGGTGGAGGTTGCCAGCGGCGTGCTGCTGATCGTGATTGGCGCACTCGTGCTGACGCGGCACTTCACGGTGCTGAGCGGATACTTGTCATTCCTGAACCGGTTCGCACTTTAAGAAGCCGTTGTCGGCTTTCGGCCGCCGGCTGCCGGCCAACAAAGGAAAACGTGAAAGGGAAACACGGTAATCATGCGTAAGGACCTGGTTGTGCTGATCGTCGTGGTACTGGCGGTGGGAATCATGATCACGGCGGCGGTGCGGATGGCGCGCAAGGATACTGCGCAGTTCAATGCCGGGGGCGGCAGCACGAGTCCCGCTGATCTGCGCGGCGCCATGGCGCCGGACTTCGAGCTGAAGTCGCTCGATGGGCAGCCGGTGAAGCTTTCGAGCCTGCGCGGTAAGGCGGTGCTGCTGAACTTCTGGGCCACGTGGTGCCAGCCCTGCAAGCTGGAGATGCCGTGGTTTGAAGAGCTGCACAAGCAGTACGCCGGGCAGGGCCTCGAGGTGGTGGGTGTGGCGATGGACGACGCCTCGGTGGCGGACATCCGCAAGTTCGCGCGCGATGACGTGAAGGTGAGCTACACCATCCTGATCGGCAAAGAAGCGGTGGGCCAGGCCTACGGCGGCGTACAGTTCCTGCCGACCACGTTCTATATCGACCGCAACGGCAAAGTGCTCGACCGCGTGTTCGGCATCGTGAGCCGCAAGGAAATCGAAGACAACATCAAGAAGGCGCTGGCCGTCGGGCCGGGCAACCAGGCGGCGAGCGCGGCCCCCACCGCACAGCCGGCCGCGGCGACGAGATGAAACGGCTGTCCATCGAGCCCGGGCGTGCAAAGGCATGGGGTTTGGCCGTGTCGCTCGTGCTGGTGTGCGTGATCGGGCGCCTGGCCGCGGGCGCGCAGGGCGACGACAAGGCCATAAGGTCGTTTTCGGCGCCGGACAATGTTCAGTTCGTTACCGCACTTCCGGTCGCGCCGATTCGCGTGGTGTCTGGAAAGCCGGCGAAGATCACGTTCCGTTTCAAGGTGGAGCCGGGGAAGCACATCAATTCCAACATGCCGCGCGGCGAATACCTGATCGCCACCAAGCTGCGGCTGAATCCGCCGACCGACGTAGGCATTGGGCAGATCGCCTATCCGGCCGGGCGCGACATGAGCTTTCAGTTCGCGCCGAAAGAGATCCTCAGCGTATACACCGGCGAATTCTCCATCGGTGCGGTGGTGAGCTCCACGCGCAGGGCGGCGCCCGGCACGTTCCGCGTGCACGGTGACCTGGTTTACCAGGCGTGCGACGATCGCGCCTGCTTCCCTCCCAAGAAACTTCCCATCGCGTTCGATGTCCGGGTGGACCGCGCGCCGCGCCAGGCTGCGCCGCAGAGAAATCCGGCGCAGAGCCCGCACGTACATCGGTAAGGCCAAGTGTGATCTGTTATTTGTGATCGGCGATGTGCGCGAGCTGAGAGGAAATCACAAATGACCAATCACAAATCACAAATAGCTCATTCCTGCTTCATCTGCATCGTTTCGTCCACGCTGATGCTGCGCGGCACCCCTTCGGCGGCGCCGGTCAGGGTGGCGATCACGCGGAAGCCGGTGTCGCTGGTCTCGACCGAGTAGGTGTAGGGGCCGCGGCCGCTGCCCTGCATGCTGATGTCACCGTTGGAGCGCAGGTCGTCGAGCGAAACGTACTTGCCATCGCTGGCATAGTGGCGGCGCTCGGCCTGCGCGATGGCGTTGAGGTCGTTTTTCACGCCGACAAGGTCAATCGTGGCGCGTGGACTGGCGGCGGCATTGCCGCCTGGTGACGCGCTGCTCCCCTGTTTGGTGTAGATCCAGAAGCCGATTGCGGCGACGATGATGATGCTGATGAAGCCGATGGCGCGTCCCATGCAAACCCTCCCTGTTTGGGCTGCATTGTAGGACGGCAGTTGGCGCTTAGCACTCGGCATTTGGCCCGTGAAGTCAATGCGGACTCACGGAAGCAAATACCACCGAGCTGGACGGCCAAGTGTTGACCGCCAAGTGCCATCGGCCAACCGGTGACGGCGGCGGTCTTCATTGAGTTGGAAGTGAAGTTGCGGCGCGCAGGCGCGTGACGGTGCGCTCTCGGCCGAGCGCGGCCATGACGGCGAACAGGCTGGGCGCGACGGCTTGTCCGGTGAGCGCGACGCGGGCGCCGTTGATGAGCGCGCCGGCCTTGACGTTTTTCTCCGCGGCGAAATCGCGCAGCGTCTTCTCGGCCTGCTCTTCGGTGAAACCATCGGTGGTGGCGCCGTAGCGGGCCGCGAGTTCGGCAAGCATCTGCCGGACGGAGTCTTCCTTCAAGAACTTTGCTATGGCGGCAGTGTCGGGCTCGAACTGATCGTAGAAATAGGCGCGGAACGAGCCGGCGAAGTCTTTCAGGCTGCGGGCGCGCGGCTTCAGCAGGTCAATGGTGCGCAGGATCCATTCGCGATCGCGCTCAGGGGCGGGCAGACCCGCGTTGCGCCACTCGTCTTCTATCAGTGGAAGCAGTTTTTCCGCGGGATGAGCGCGGATGTACTCGGCGTTGAACCAGTCGAGCTTGGCGCGATCGAAGACGGCGTTGGCGCGCGAGATGCCGTCGAGCGCGAAGAGCGCGATGAGTTCGTCGTCGCGCAGGATTTCGCGCGAGGCGTCGGGCGGAGTCCAGCCCAACAGCGCCAGGAAGTTGCGGAACGCCTGGGGCACGATTCCCTCGTCGCGATAGGCCATCACGCTGGTCGCTCCGTGGCGCTTGCTGAGGCGCGTTTTATCAGGGCCGAGAATGAGCGGCACGTGCGCGAACCCGGGCAGCGGCGCGCCCAGGGCCTGGTACAGCAGCACCTGCTTGGGCGTGTTGGAAAGGTGGTCGGCGCCGCGGATGATGTGCGTCATGCGCATGTCGAGGTCGTCGGTGACGACGCTCAGGTGGTAGGTCGGGACGCCGTCGGAGCGCAGGAGCACGAAGTCCTCCAGTTCCGTGTTGGCGAACTCGACGCGGCCGAAAACGGCGTCGTCGAAAGCGGTGGAGCCGGATGGCGGCACCGCGAAACGAATTGCCGCGGGTTCGCCGGCCGCGAGGCGGCGCTCGGCTTCCTCGGGCGCAATCCTGCGGCACACGCCTTCGTATTTCGGGGGACGTCCTTCGGCCTGCGCGGCGGCGCGGCGCGTTTCGATCTGCTCCCTGGTGCAGAAGCAGTAGTAGGCGTGGCCGGAGGCGACCAGACGGCGCGCGGCTTCCTGATATTTCTCCAGGCGCTGCGACTGGAAAAACGGTCCTTCGTCCCAGTCGAGGCCGAGCCAGCGCATGCCGACCAGGATTCCCTCCACCATCTCCTGCGTGGAGCGCTCCCTGTCGGTGTCTTCGATGCGCAGGATGAAGGTGCCGCCGGCGTGCCGGGCGAACAGCCAGTTGAACAGCGCGGTGCGCGCGCCGCCCACGTGGAGGTATCCGGTGGGCGATGGCGCGAAGCGGACGCGAACGGGGCTGCTGCCGGTTGATTGCGAGGACATAAACCGAAACTTTGATGGTAACGGGCGCGGGAAAATGCGGCAACCTCGCCCGCCCGCGTGTCACCGGGCGGCGCGCGGCGTACTCTCATGACTGTGCAGACCCTCGGCATCGCGCGCGACGCCGGCCGTGAGCCCCCGCCAATGGGAATCAGGCTGATTGCGTTGCTGAGTGCGGCGCTGGCGCTGTATCTCGCCGCGACGGGCGCGCTGTTGTGGGCCGGCAGGATTTGGTTCTCCTGGGGCGCGCCGCTGCTGTTCACCATGGAGGTCGCCGGGCCGGGAGCGTTCTTTGCCGGCGGCGCGATGTACGGCGTGAATGCTTATGGACTGTTCAGGCGGCGGAACTGGGCCCGGCGCCTGACCTTTGTGCTGGCCCTGGCGGGCGCGGTGATGGCGATTCCCGACGTTTCGGCCGCAGTGGCGTATGTGCAGCTGTGGCGAATCGTGCGCACCGGCGGAGCGCTGATCGCACGCGTGGTGGTGATCTGGTATCTGTCGCAGGAGGGCACGCGGGACGCGTTTGGTCCGGCTCAGGGCGAGCAGGCCACGCGGAACCCATAATCCGCGTAGTGAAAGTCTGGCGGGATACTCGAACGCGCGGCGCAGCGTGAAATCTTCACGTGATGTCGCCAGGAACCGCCGCGGGATGAGCGGCGTTCGCCGCTCGCAGGTCCCTGCGGGTTTCGTTCGGGGGAGTCGGCGTAGTAGTCCGGCGCGAACCAGTCCTTGCACCATTCGTGCACGTTCTCGCACATGTCAAACAGGGCGTAGGCATTGGGCGGCGCGGTCGCCACCTGCTCAGGGCCATGCAGCCAGCGAGCGGAATAGTTGGGGCGCGATTGCGCCGGTTCGTTGCCCCAGGGAAACAGCTTCGACTCGCTGCCTCCGCGTGCAGCGCGCTCCCACTCTGCTTCCGTGGGCAGGCGGAAGTTGCGTCCGGTTTGCGCGCTCAGCCAATCGCAGTAAGCGACGGCTTCGAACCACGACACGGCGACGACGGGCTGGCGCGGATTGCTGAAGTCAGGCTCGCCCCAGTGCGGCGGCGGCGGCGCGCAGGTTGCTGCCAGGAACCGCGCATACTCGCCGTTCGTGACCTGAGTGGCGGCGAGATGGAACGCGTCGACGAAGACACGGTGCGCCGGGCGTTCATTGTCGCTGACTGGGACGGCGGCACGCGCGGCTTCGGCGCCGCTGGTCCCCATCAGGAACGAGCCGGCTGGGATGGCGATGAGCTGGGGGAGAAGGGCTTCGTGGATTGTTCCGGTGGCCGTCATGGCAGCACGCGGACGAGGGCGTCCGAGCCACGCAGGGGAATGCCACCCGGGCGAGGCCGCCCGGCTCCGCACACGCGCACTTGGCTCACGCCAAACAGTGTGCCGGCGGCAGGGATGCTTCGGCTCCGGATTACCGGCGCAACGCCGGCAATCCTCCGCTCAGCATGACGGAAACTGATGCTCACGACCCTGATTACAGGATGTACCGCGACAAATCCTGGTCCTTCACGATCTCGGCCAGCGTCTTGCGCACGTAGTCGGCATCCACGGTGACGTTTTTCTCGGTAACCTCGGGCGCGCTGAAGCTGATCTCGTCGAGCACGCGCTCCATGATGGTGTGCAGGCGGCGGGCGCCAATGTTCTCCGTGCCCTCGTTCACCTTGAAGGCGAAATTGGCGATCTCGTCGAGCGCTTCGCGGGTGAATTCCAGCTTGAGGCCTTCGGTCTCGAGCAGCGCGGTGTACTGCTTCACCAGCGACGACTTCGGTTCGGTCAGGATGCGGATGAAGTCTTCGATGGTGAGCGACTGCAACTCCACGCGGATGGGGAAGCGGCCCTGGAGCTCGGGGATCAGGTCCGAGGGCTTGGAGACGTGGAACGCGCCGGCGGCGATGAACAGGATGTGGTCGGTGCGCACCATGCCGTAGCGCGTGTTCACGGTGGTGCCTTCGACGACGGGCAGGATGTCGCGCTGCACACCTTCGCGGGAAACGTCGGGCCCGTGGCCGCTTTCGCGGCCGGCGATCTTGTCGAGCTCGTCGAGGAAGATGATGCCGGCGTTCTCCACGCGCTCCACCGCGATGCGCGTGACCTGGTCCATGTCGATCAGGCGCTGCTCTTCTTCCTGCACCAGATAGTCGAGCGCCTCGCTGACCTTCATGCGGCGCTTCTTGGTGCGCTGCCCGAAAATGTTGGGCAGCATGTCTTTCACGTTGATGTCCATCTCCTCCACGCCCTGGTTGGAGATGACTTCGAACGCGGGGAAACTCTTTTCGCGGACTTCGAGCTCGACCATGCGCTCGTCGAGCTTGCCCTCCCGCAGCTGCTGGCGAAGTTTTTCGCGGGTGCGGGAGTGCGAGTCGCCCGGCGCGGAGTGTTCGAAGCCGACAATGGCGGTGGATCCTTCGGCGCGCGGCTTGTCGCCCGGCAGGAGCAAGTCGAGCAGGCGCTCCTCGGCGTTGAGCTCGGCCTTGTCGGCGACGTCTTCCAGTTTTTCTTCGCGCACCATGTCGATGCCGATCTCGACCAGGTCGCGGATCATCGACTCCACGTCGCGGCCCACGTAGCCGACCTCGGTGAACTTGGAGGCCTCGACCTTCAAGAAGGGCGAGTTGGTGAGCTTGGCAAGGCGGCGCGCGATCTCGGTTTTGCCCACGCCGGTCGGGCCGATCATGATGATGTTCTTCGGCATGATCTCTTCGGCGAGATCGGGCGCGAGCTTCTGGCGGCGCATGCGGTTGCGCAGCGCGATCGCGACGGCGCGCTTGGCGGCGTGCTGGCCCACAACGTACTTATCGAGCTCGCTGACGATTTCGCGCGGCGTGAGGTCGTCGAGTGCGAGCTGTTCTTCTTCGGCGGTGACTGGCAAATAAATGGCCATAACTTCAGTCGCTGGCCGTCGGTCGTGGTCGCCGGCCAAGATCGGCCCGCGGCCTAAAACCGACAACGGGTTCTTACAGTTCCTCGATCGTTACCCTGTCATTCGTAAAGATGCACGTCCTGGCGGCGATCTTCATGGCTTCTTCGGCGATGCGGCGCGCCGGCAGGTCGGTGTGCTCCAGCAGCGAGCGCGCCGACGAGAGCGCGTAAGGCCCGCCCGATCCGATGGCCGCCACGCCTTCATCGGGTTCGATGACGTCGCCCTGTCCGCTGATGAGAAACGTTTGCTGCTTGTCGGTGACGAGCAGCAGCGCCTCCAGGTGCCGCAGCGCCTTGTCGGTGCGCCAGTCTTTGGCCAGCTCGACGCAGGCGCGGCCCAGGTTGCCGTGAAATTGCTCAAGCTTGGTTTCGAAGCGGCTGAAGAGCGAAAAGGCGTCGGCGGTGGAGCCGGCAAAGCCGGCCAGGACCTTGTCCTGGTAGAGGCGGCGAATCTTGCGCGCGGTGTGCTTGATCACGCTCTCGCCCAGCGTGACCTGCCCGTCGCCGGCCATGACGACCGCGCCGTCGCGGCGGACGCAAAGCACGGTGGTGGAGCGAATGCGGCGCCGAGCGCGCCCTGATTGCGCTGTTTTCATGCGTGTAACTGCCGATTATAGCAGTTGAAAACCGCTCACCGCGGAGGCGCGGAGGCACGGAGAGACTCTCCTATAGAATCGCTTTTTCCATGCAGAGAACCCGCACGCTGGCGTTACTCGCCACCGCCGAACTGCTGGCCATGTCGCTTTGGTTTACCGGTACGGCGGTGTTGCCCGAGCTGGCGCGGCGATGGAATGCGGGGTTGGGACTGGCGTCCTGGCTGACGACGGCCGTGCAGATCGGGTTTGTGGCGGGCGCGCTGTTCTCGGCGGCGTTCAACCTGGCCGACGTGTTTCGGCCGTCGAGAGTCCTTGTGATCTGCGCGTTGGCCGGAGCGGGGGCGAACGCGGCATTCGCTGCGGTGGCGGAAGACAACATCGCGCTCGCACTGTCCCTGCGATTTCTGACCGGAGCGTTCCTGGCGGGAGTGTATCCCACTGGTATGAAGTTGCTAGCCGGGTGGTATCGCGAAGGGCGGGGCCTCGCGATGGGCGTCCTGATTGGCGCGCTTACGGTGGGCTCAGCGCTGCCGCACGGCGCTCTCGCGCTGGGTGGACTGATGACGTCCCGCACCGGTGACTGGCGGTTGCCGGTCCTTGCCGCTAGCGGCCTCGCCGTAGTCGCGGCGGCCATCGTTGCGGTTGGCGTGCACGACGGGCCGTATGCGGCGCCTTCGCCGAGTTTCGATCCCGGGCAAATCGGCGAAGCGTTCCGGAATCGCCGGTTGCGCCTCGCCAACTTCGGCTACCTCGGCCACATGTGGGAGCTGTACTCGATGTGGGGCTGGGTCGCGGTGATGCTGGCGGCAGCCTCGAGCGCCGGCGTGCGAAACCAGGCAATCGCGTTTGTGGCGATCGCGATCGGCACGCTCGGATGCGTGTGGGCAGGTGTGGTCAGCGACCGGGTAAGGGCGACGAGCGCAAACGAGGGCGTCCGCGCCACACAAGTCGCACAACGCTCCCGCGTCACCATCTGGGCCATGGCGGTGAGCGGTGCGTGTTGCATCGCCGTCGCCCTGCTGTTCGATCATTTCTGGCTTGTCGTGCTGATTTCGCTCGTCTGGGGCATTGCTGTCATCGCCGACTCCGCGCAGTTTTCCACGATCATCAGCGAAGTCGCCGACCCGCGGTACGTCGGAACGGCGCTGACTATGCAGGTGGCGATGGGATTTCTGCTGACAGCAGTTTCGCTGCGCGTGGTGGCATTCATCGCAGCGCACTGGGGATGGCGATGGGCGACGGCGAGCCTGGCGATCGGGCCGGCGCTGGGGATTTGGGCCATGGTGGCGTTGATGCGGGCGGAACGCGAACCGCAGGGTCGCGGAGGCGCGCAGGAAGAGATTCTTATCGCGGATCCACGCGGATGACGCAGATGAAACCAACCACACAGGTCCTGGGCCCGCGAACCGCGCGGGCCCAGGATGAAGCTTCTGGAGGGTGTTGTTTTCCCCTCGTCCCTGCGCCTCCGCGGTGAAAAGGCTCATCCGCCCGGCGAATCGTTCGCGTACTGGTCCTGGGCATCGAGCTGGTGGGTGAGTTCGTCAATGCGCGCCTGGAGCAGGTTGCGGATGGAGAGCATGCCGAGCAGGCGGCCGTCCTTGTCGACAATGGGCAGGTGGCGATAGTGCGAGTCCACCATGGCGGCCAGGGCCTCGCCGGCGCCGGTTTCGGGCGTGCCGAGCTCGACGGCGCGGGTCATGACCTCGTCGACGCTGACGCCGCGCGGGTCGCGTCCGCTGAGGGAGATTTTGCGCAGCACGTCGCGCTCGGTGAAGATGCCGGCCACGCGCCGCTCGGCGTCGAGCACGGCGACGGCGCCGACGCGGCGGTCGAGCATGAGCTGGATTGCGTCGGCTACGCTGGTTTCGGGGGTGACGGTGGCGGAAACCTCGTCACACATTTGCAGCAGATTCATGGCGCACCTCGCTGCCAGGGCCCCGGCTTCTGATCGCGAAATTATGAACCTGGGGATGGGGAAGTCAAGCGCCCACACCTCACACAGACGCGGAGTCACAGAGACTGAGGAAGTTAAGAGAACGGGATTCCCTGTGTGTCTCTGTGCCCCTGTGGTGGAAGCTATTTCACGTCATTCCTGAACACCTTGCCATCCTTCATCACGAATCCCACGCTGCTCATGGCCTTGATGTCGCGTAGCGGATCGCCCTGCACGGCGATAATGTCGGCGAAGGCGCCGGGGGCGATGACGCCGATCTGGCCGTCCATGCCGAGCATGACGGCGGGGACGGAGGTGGCGGACTTGATCGCGGCCATGGGCGACATGCCGAGTTCGACCATGCGCGGAAATTCCTGCGCGATGGGCGACTTGGGGTCGGTCCACTCGAAGCTGCCCACGTCGGTGCCGAAAACGATCTTCACGCCGGCCTTGAGCGCGCGCTGGAACGACGGATTGTGCACGGCGGCGCGTGCCCGATCGCGCTTGCCTTCAGGCGTGTTCTCCGGCGCCCACCAGTAGAGATACGGCGAGAGCGTTGGGCAGTACCACGTCCCCTGCTTCACCATCTGCGCCACGTCCTGGTCGGTGAGGTCGAGGCCGTGCTCGATGGAGTCGCATCCGCCGTCGAGCGCGCGGCGCATGCCGACGCCGCCGTAGGCGTGGCACGCCACCTTCCTGCCCCAGCCGTGCGCTTCGTCAACCACGGCGCGGATTTCGTCGAGCGTGAGCGTCGGCTGCGATTGCAGGTGGCCGGCGTCGTCCACCCAGGAGCGATGGGTCATGTACACCTTCAGCCAGTCCGCGCCGTGGTCAAGTTGCTCACGCGCGGCCTTGCGGAAGCCGACCGGGCCATCGGCCAGCTGCGCCCCCTTGGGCATGTCAAGTTCGGGCGCGTAACCCTCGAGCGGATAGCCGCCGGTGGTCGACAGAGCGCGCGTGACCACGAACATGCGCGGGCCGGGAATGTGTCCTTCATTGATGGCGCGCTTGATGCCTACGTCGCCGTAGCCGGCGCCCTCGGTCTCCAGGTCGCGAATCGTGGTGAAGCCCTGCTCGAGCGCGCGGCGCGCGGCCACCGCGGCGCGCGCAGCACGGTAGGCCAGCGGGTACTCGAGGATGTTGGCGTCGTATCCGCCCTTGGCCGGGTCTTCGCCCTGCAAAAAGATGTGCGTGTGCGACTCGATCAGGCCCGGCATGACCGTGACCGAGGGCGCAAGGTTGATCACCGTCTCCGCCTGGCGCATCTCAGGCGAGTTGCCTTCCACCACGGCAACGATCTTGTTGCCGCGGATGATGATGCCTTTGTCGTGCAGGACGGCGTCGCTCTTGCCATCGATCAGGTTGACGGCGCGAATCGCGATGGTCGGCGGTGCGGCTTGGGCGAAGGCGGCGGCCGAGAGCAGGATGAAAGCCAGTGCAAGCTTGCGCATGAATCGGACCTCGAGGCTGAGTTTCAGCGAGCGCGGAACTGTAAACGCTTCCACCAACAAACTCAATCCCAAGCAGTCATTCGATGATGGCTTCGGCCTCGATCTCCACCAGCATCTCGGGCAGGATGAGCGCGCGCACCTCGACCATGCTTGTCGCGGGGCGGATGGCGCCGAAGAACTCGCCGTGGGCGCGGCCAACGGCTTCCCAGTCGCGCGCGATGTTGACCACGTACATGCGGGTGCGAACGACATCTTTCAAAGACGCCCCGGCGCGGGTCAGCGCGCTCTCGATGTTGCGCAGCGTCTGGATGGCCTGCGCGTGCGCATCGCCGATGCCGACAATGCTGCCGTCAGGCGCCGTCGCCGTTGTGCCTGAGACGTGCACCACGTTGCCCAGGCGCACCGCGCGCGAATAGCCGACCACCGGTTCCCATTGTGTACCGCTTGCGATGTTGGTGCGTGCCATGGCGTGCTCCTGTGAGAAACGCAAGGTAAGAGGAAAAAGGTACAAGGTAAAAGGAAAAACGTGCCGCCGTTAGCAATGTAACGTGCCTGCTGCCAGGGTAGAAGTTGCCAGCATTCGTAGCGATTTTGCTGAGAACGGGAAGCGGAAAGCGGACAGCGCTCCTTGACTTTCTGCAACCAAAGTCGCCGGAGCGGGTTCGAATAGACATAGAGGCGTCTGCGGTAAAGTCGCTCTGGGAGCGGCTTTGGGCGGGGGCCGGTTTCCATGGTCACCGCCGGCGTATGACGCCTGTAACCGCGGACGTCACCGAAGAGTTCTTGCGTCAGCGCGGCAAACTGCGTTAAAGAATGGGCAGATGTTGAGCGTCCGTCGCGGGGAACGGACTCGGGGGTAAGTGGATGATCTCTGAATCGCATCCGCTGCAACAGCTTTTCCGCGAGCTGGTGGGCCGCAATTTCAACGACGGAGTCGGCCTGCACGACGAGGAAGTGGGCGCGTACGTGGCCAACATGCTCACCGAGTTCTGCGAAACCGAGCAGCTCCACCGGATCCGGAACGCGGCCAACCGTCCGCTCAGCGATGTGGGCGAGATGCTGCTCGAGTCAGATCCTGTGTACGGCGACGCGCCCTCGTTCGACCGCGAGCGCCAGGTGCGAAAGCACATTGGCGACTACACGCTCTTCTTCACCGGCATGTTTCCCGAGAGCATCAACCAGTTCCGCCTGCGCCGTGCGCGGCTGGAAAACTTTATCGACTTCATGAAGGCCGGCAAAGAGAGCTACTACATCGTCAGCAAGTTCGAGCACTTCGAGTACGCGCGCGTGGCGCCGCTGTTCGGCAAGCTGGCGCGCGAGTTCGAGCGCTGCGTCTACGGACTCAACCTGGTGAAGAACGACCTGGCCGAGATGCAACATCCCATCGCGCGGCGGGCGGACGAAATACTGATGTAAGCGAAGCGATCGCGCCAGGTCGTCAGCTCCCGCGTATGATTGAGTCGTGGCTGACCGCTATTCCGCCGTATTTCACATCTTTGGCTCGGGACCTGTGTCTGTTTCCAACCGCTGGCTTGCCGCCCTGCTGCACTTCGCCCTCTTGCTGGCGGTTTCGACCGGACTTTCCTTGTTGACCTTCTGTCTCACCCTGTTAGCGTCCATCATGATCCTTGTCATCCGAGGATTTGTGATAGGCTCAAGGCCAGACATGACGATTGCCTACCGCAACATCGCCTTGCCGGCCGCGCTGGTCGCGCTGCCGCTGGCGTTCGCCGGGTTGCTCATCTGGGAGCGGATGGCGGTGCGGCGCGGCCTTGAGCCCAACAGGTCGCAAGTTTCTCCTCGAACATAACCGCTTCGCCCTCTGCGCGGGCCGCGGCTGAATCTGCCGTTTGACCCCTCCGAAATTGCTCCGCTACACTCGAAAATTCACGATTGACGCAGGTTTTTCTATGGCTGAAAGCATTCGCATCAAGCTCCCCGACGGCTCGGAAAAAGAAATGCCGCGCGGCACAACCGCGCTCGACGTGGCTCGCTCTATCTCGCCCCGACTCGCCGACGCCGCGCTCGCGGCAAAGATTCGTCCGCTGAGCAACGGCCACGAGTCCGCGCTGGTAGACCTGACTCGTCCACTGGAAAAGGACGCTGAGGTCCGCATCCTGACCGAGCGCGACCCCGAGGCGCTGGAGGTTTATCGGCACTCGTCGGCGCATCTTCTCGCCGCGGCGGTGCTCGAACTTTTTCCGGAGACGAAGCTGGGACACGGACCTGCGACCGAGAGCGGCTTCTTCTACGATTTCTACCGGCCGACGCCGTTCACTGCCGAAGACCTGGAGCGGATCGAGAAGAAGATGCAAGAACTGGTGCAGCAGGACCTGCCCTACGCGCGCGAGTTCCTGCCGCGCCAGGAAGGGCTGGAGCGCTTCAGGAACGAAGGCGACTTCATGAAGTGCCACTTCATCGAGCAGTTCACGGCGCCCGATGAAAAAATCTCGATCTATAAGACCGGCAAGTTTCTCGATTTCTGCCGCGGGCCGCACATTCCCTCGACGGGCAAGATCAAGGCCTTCAAGCTGCTCAACATCGCCGGCGCCTACTGGCTGGGGAACGAGAAGAACCCGCAACTGCAGCGCATCTACGGAACGTCGTTCTTCTCAAAGAAGGACCTCGACGCATTCCTGAAGCAGCAGGAAGAAGCCAAGAAGCGCGATCATCGCGTGCTCGGGCAGCAGCTCGATCTGTTCTCGATCCAGGAGCTGGCCGGGCCGGGGCTCATCTTCTGGCACCCCAAGGGCGGGCTGATCCGTAAGCTGATGGAAGACTGGATGCGCGACGAGTATCTGCGGCGGGGCTACTCGCTCGTATTCACGCCGCACGTGGCGCGCCGCCAGCTCTGGCGGACCAGCGGCCACGAAGGCTATTACGCGCAGAACATGTTCACGCCCATGGAGCTTGACGATGCGGAATACCGCATGAAGCCCATGAACTGTCCGTTCCACATTCTTATTTACAAAGACAAACTGCGCTCGTATCGCGACCTGCCCGTGCGGCTCGGCGAGCTGGGGACGGTGTATCGCTACGAGCGCTCCGGCGTAATGCATGGCTTACTGCGTGTGCGCGGCTTCACCCAGGACGATGCGCACATCTTCTGCACGCCCGAGCAGATCGAGGCCGAAATCGCCGGCTGCATCGAGTTCGCCCAAGCGGTGCTCAAGACCTACGGCTTCGACCAGTTCCAGGTGGAGCTGAGCACCTGGGACCCGAACGACCGCACGAACTTCGTGGGCAGCGAAGATCAGTGGAACATGGCCACCGGG
Organism: Terriglobales bacterium; assembly: GCA_035651995.1. Taxonomy (NCBI): domain Bacteria; kingdom Pseudomonadati; phylum Acidobacteriota; class Terriglobia; order Terriglobales; species Terriglobales bacterium. Next base: position 287,383 of record DASRER010000020.1, read on the forward strand.
TCGCTCGAAAAAGTGCTGAAGCGGATGGGGATCGCTTACAAGACGATTCCCGGCGAGGCGGCTTTCTACGGGCCGAAGATTGATGTGAAGCTGGTGGACGCGATCGGCCGGCTCTGGCAGCTCTCCACCGTGCAGTTCGACTTCAACCTGCCCAAACGCTTCGACCTGGAGTACGTGGGCGAAGACGGCCAGCGGCACCAGCCGTTGATGGTGCACCGCGCGCTTTATGGGTCGGTGGAGCGCTTCTTCGGCGTGCTGCTGGAGCACTACGCGGGCGCGTTTCCGGTGTGGCTGTCGCCGGTGCAGGCCGCGCTGATCCCGATCAGCGAGCGGCACGCTGAGTACGCGAACAAGATTGCGGGGGAGTTGCGTGCCGCCGGTGTCCGCGTGGAAGTGGACGCGCGCAACGAGAAGATGAACGCCAAGATCCGCGAGCACGCGCTGCAGAAAGTGCCGTTCCTGCTTGTCGTCGGCGACAAGGAGGCCGAAGCCGGCCGCGTCAATGTCCGGACGCGCGGAAAAGAGAAGACGGACGACCTGGCCGCGGACGAGTTCAAGGCGCGAATCGTGAAGCTGATCGCGGAAAAGGCGCCGAGCGTCTAGCTGCTTTCAAGACCGCGGAGACGCGGAGGCGCGGAGCGAAACAGCGTAGGTTTCCGCTTCGTTATCCCCACCTCGCTCGAATTGGGGCTACACTCTGCTCATGTTCTCGCGTTGGTTCGGTCCAGTTTTGCTGCTTTCGGTTGCCGCCGTCGCATTCGAACAAGCGCCCACGCCGCTGAATCAGAACGACACCGGCGATCTCGGCGCGTATCTGAAGAAGCAGTTCGGGCCGGGTTTTGCGCCGGCGCCGCTGGTTCCGCGCGGAGCGGGCGGCGTCCCCATCAAGGGAGCGCCGACGACGGTGCTGCTCACCGGCGATCTCGACGGCGACGGCGCTGAAGACGCCGTGATCCTGGTGAGCGCGAAAAACCCGCTGGCCGGGCAGCAGGACTACAAGTACAAGGTCATCGATCCCTACGACGCCTATTACGGCTGGGGCAATCCGAAAGAAACGCAGCAGTTTGCCTCCTCCGATCCGGACCGGGCGCGAACGCTGGTGGTGATCCACAACTGGCGCGCCGCCGAGGCCAAGGCGAAATTCGTCATCATCAATCTACCGTTCGACCGGCTGACGCTGGCGCAGGTCGTGATCAAGAAAAAGCCCCGGGTCGTGATCAATGCCGATGAGGCGGGGCTGATGATCTCGTCGGTGTACTGGGATGGAAAGAAATACAAGTACGAGCCCGGCACGGCGGAGAGCGAAAAGTAGCCGGCGCCCAACTCGAAGATCAGCTCTTCGCGAAGGTACGAAGCGAAACCGAGCAAGGCTTCGTGTCTTCGCGCCCTACTAGTGGTGAGCCCTCAGATGGCGCGCTGCGCGCGCCGTAGCGCAGGTCGTGCGCGAGCGACTCGGCCCAACCGGCGATCCAGATTCGCCGGCTGTCTTCGGCGGCGATGGCGGCGTTGCCCGAGCGGCGGCGACCAGACCAGGCTACGCCCGCGGATTGGCAGGTCTCCCGCTGCGCTCGGGATGAGGCTTCGAGAGAAGAGTTCTGTCTCCAGTCGCTATAATCCCCAGCAACATGGACCTGGAGCACAAATTAGCCGAACTGAAGAAGCGCGACGGCCTGGCGGCGGAGGGCGGCGGGGCAGCGCGGCGCGAGCGCCAGCACAAGGAAGGCAAGATGAGCGCCCGCGAGCGGATCGAGTTCCTGCTCGACGAGGGCACGTTCGAGGAAACCGACCGCCTGGTGACGCATCGCTGCACCGACTTCGGCATGCAGGACCAGGTGTACTACGGCGATGGCTTCGTCACCGGCTATGGGCGGATCGAGGGGCGGCTGGTTTTCTGTTTCGCGCAGGACTTCACCGTGTTCGGTGGGTCGCTCTCGGAGGCCAACGCCGGCAAGATCGTGAAGATCATGGACCTGGCGATGAAGACCGGCGCGCCAGTGATCGGACTGAACGACTCGGGCGGCGCGCGCATCCAGGAAGGCGTGATGTCGCTGGCTGGCTACGCCGACATCTTCCTGCGCAACACGCTGTCGTCGGGCGTGATTCCGCAGATCTCGGCCATCATGGGGCCGTGCGCCGGCGGCGCGGTGTACTCGCCGGCGATCACCGACTTCATCTTCATGGTGGACAAGACCTCGTACATGTTCGTGACCGGGCCCGACGTGATCAAGACGGTGACGCACGAGGAGGTCACCAAAGACCAGCTCGGCGGCGCCATAACGCACAACGAAACGTCGGGCGTGGCGCACTTTCTGGCGCACGACGACGCCGAGTGCCTGGCGATGATCCGCGAGCTGATGAGCTTTATTCCGTCGAACAATTTGGACGATGCGCCGCGCAAGGCGCCGACCGATCCGGCCGAGCGGGCTGACGCCGCGCTCGACTCGATTGTGCCGGCGGAGTCGAACCAGCCCTACGACATCAAAGACGTGATCCACGCGGTGGTAGACGACGGCTACTTCTTCGAAGTGCACGAGCACTACGCGAAGAATCTCGTCGTCGGCTTCGCGCGCATGAATGGGCGCCCGGTGGGCATCGTGGCGAACCAGCCGGCGTACCTGGCGGGCGTGCTCGACATCAACGCGTCCCTGAAGGGCGCGCGCTTCGTGCGCTTCTGCGACGCTTTCAACATCCCGCTGCTGACCTTCGAAGACGTGCCCGGCTTCCTGCCCGGGACGAACCAGGAGCACGGCGGGATCATCAAGCACGGCGCGAAGCTGCTGTACGCCTTCGCCGAGGCGACCGTGCCGAAGATCACGGTGATCACGCGCAAGGCGTACGGCGGCGCGTACTGCGTCATGTCGTCGAAGCACATCCGCACCGACGTGAACTACGCCTGGCCGACGGCGGAGATCGCGGTGATGGGCCCGGAAGGCGCGGCCAACATCGTTTATCGGCGCGAACTGGACAAGGCGCGGAAAGAAGGCGTGTCCAGAGGCGCGGCGAAGCTGCACGGCGACGAAGCCGTCGCAGCGGTCTTAAAAGAGAAGACGGAAGAGTTCCGCGACCGCTTCGCCAACCCCTACGTCGCCGCGGAGCGCGGGTACTTGGACGCCGTCATTCAGCCGCGCGAAACCCGCGCCCGCGTGATCCGCGCGCTGGAGATGCTCGACGGCAAGCGCGAGAGCATGCCGAAGAAGAAGCACGGAAATATTCCGCTGTGATGCTCAGCTAAGTACCTGGCATATGTTGACGTTTGCCATGTGTGAGCTGTTGTAGTATGAAGGCGAACAAATGGCGAATACAACCCACACAGTCGAGGCCGACGGTTTGGTGTGCAACGACGCTGGACCATGGGCAAACGACAAGTATCGTCTAGTCGCGATGTACACCCAGATGTTCGCAACTGCCATGAAGGACAAGTGGCCAGCCCGGCATTATTTCGAGTTGTACGCCGGAGCGGGGTACAGCAAGATCAGGGGAGCCGATTCTATTATTGCGGCTTCGCCTGTGCGGGCCGTTACCGTTCCGGACACTTTTTCCAAATACGTATTCTGTGAAGAGGACGACGAAAAACGCGAGGCACTGCGGAAACGAATACAAAGGCACGCACCACATACGAACTGTGCATTTATTCCCGGAGATTGCAATGCGCGAATCGAAGACATTGTCAGTGAAGCGCGATCGCCGTCGGCGGGGAACAGCCTCAATCTCTGTTTCTTAGATCCTTACGATATCGGGATTAAGTTTTCGACCGTTAGGAAACTCGCCGAAATGCGAATGGATTTCTTGGTTCTGCTCGCAGTTTTCATGGATGCGCAACGTAATTACGACAACTACACAGCTGAAGACTCCCAGAAGCTCGATCAGTTTCTTGGGGATCGTGAATGGAGGAAAGAATGGAGGAGCAAGGATCGCCTACTCGAGGAGTTTCCGCAGTTCCTCGCTGAAGAGTTCTCAAAGCGAATGGCAATGATCGGTTACATTGGGCAACCCTTGCATCGAATGAAAAAGGTCCGCACATACGACCGTAGGGCGCCCCTCTATTATCTGGCCCTGTTTTCACGAAGCGAACGCGCATACGCGTTTTGGGACGCCGTTCTAAACTATGCAACCGATCAACCGAAACTCGGAGCTGATTGGTGAGTCTGAATTCTGAAATCGAGTGGACGGACGCAACCTGGAACCCCGTTCGCGGCTGCACCAAGATCAGCCCCGGATGTAAGCACTGCTACGCGGAGCGCTTCGCAGAGCGCTTCCGGGGCGTCGAGGGCCACCCGTACGAACAGGGGTTCGATCTTCGCCTGGTGCCGGAAAAATTGACGGAACCCTTGGAGTGGCGTGAACCAAAGATGGTCTTCGTCAATTCAATGAGCGATTTGTTTCATGACGGTGTTTCGGACTCATACATCGAGGCAGTTGCTCGCGTGATGTGCGCGGCTCCATGGCACACGTTTCAAGTCCTCACGAAGCGGTCCGAACGGCTTAAGACACTGCTGAACTCCAAGCTCAGATTTGCCGCTGGCCAGCGTCACATCTGGTGGGGAGTTAGCGTCGAGGACCGTAATTATGGTGTGCCGAGAATTGAACACCTTCGCCAAAGCGGTGCGTGTGTGAAATTCCTCTCAATAGAGCCCTTGCTTGAGGATGTTGGACGAATCAATCTGTCATCCATCGATTGGGTGATCGTGGGTGGCGAGAGTGGTCCCGGTGCCCGCGAGATGAAGGCGCAGTGGGTCCTCTCATTACGCGATCAGTGTGCCGCAGTCGATGTGCCATTCTTCTTCAAACAATGGGGCGGCGTCCGCAAACACAAAACGGGCAGGCTGCTGGAAGGGCGCACTTACGATGAGTATCCTCGCAGGCCTGTAGCACACCCGCCTACGGAGAATGATCGCGTCGCGATCTCGCGACGGCTGAAGCTACGGTTTCGGTCATTCGAACTCTTGCAACTGGCTCCCGCCTAGGTCGGAAGTTTAGCCATTTCAGTCCGCGGTCATCCCTGCTTGACGTCGCTTCGTCCCGGCGTTACCGTTGCGCGGTTTTTCGACAGAGGCCATGCAACTCACCCCCCAAAAAGATCTCACACTCAGGAGAGACTTCATGCGTTTGCCGACGCGAGTTCTCACCATCTTTGCCTTGTGCTGTTGTATGGCGCTGATTGCCAGCTTCGCGCCAAGCCGCGGCCCGGTAAGCGCCGCGCCGCCCCAACCCGCTCCGCCAAGCAGTCCAGCCCAGGGATATGACATCCACGTAGTCGCGCCACACCTGGTGGATGGACACGAAATGGGCCCCTACCATCACTATTGCAAAGTGCACGACCCCGATCCGCAGATCGTGTGCCTGATCTACGATTCCACCGATCCCAACGCCAAGCTTTCGCAGGTGGAGTGGATTTACGCCAAGAAGCTGGTGCGCAACCAGGTGTCGCTGCGCGACTGGAACAAGAACTGGCACGACCACGCCATCGAGATCGCCGGCGGGCGCGTGAAGGTGCTCGACCTGCCCGACGACAAGGCCACCGAAGTTGCCAAGACCGTGGCCACCACCGACGGGCTGATCTATCACTTCTACAAGAATGGCAATCTGCCCAACGGCAAGATGTCCGTGGCGCAGGCGGTCGGCCACAAGCCGATGAAGCAGGACGAGTGGAAGAAGGGAGCGCAGTAGGCCTGTCCACCGCCGAGGCGGAGAGTCCGCCGAGATTCTTGTTCTCTGCGTCCTCCGCGTCTCTGCGGTGATGCGTTAGGTCCTGGGCGGCGCTGGCGGCGGCAGGAATGCCGGCGTCGGATCGGTGCCCAGCTTCGGGTGCTTGAGGTGGAAGTCGGTCGCGTCCTGATAGGCCTTTGCCACGGCCAACAGGTTTGCCTCGCCGAACAGGTTGCCCAGGAACGTAATGCTCATGGGAGTGCCGTCGCTCGGGCGGAAGCCGTGCGGCAGGATGACGGCCGGGTGTCCGGTCAGGTTCGTGATCAACAGTTGCGGGCTGAAGGTGGGCGCGACGATCACGTCCAAGTTCTTGAAGAGGTCGGCCACCTTTTCCATGAGCAGCGTGCGGGCACGGTTCTGGTTGATGTACTCCACCGCGGGAATCAGGCGCGCTTCGCGGAAGGTGTTGGGCCAGTCGTTGGGGCCTTGCGCGGTGAGCAGCTTGTCGCGGCCGCTGCGCGTGAGTTCGTCAAACGCCGCCGCCCCTTCGGCAACCAGCAGTGGACGCAGGGCACCGGCGGCGGGCCTGGTGGGCAGCTCGACCGGGATGAGGTTGATGCCGAGTTTCTTTTGGAGGACGTAGATCGCGTCGGCGTCGGCCTTAGTGGCTTCCAGGCGCCGTTCTTTCTGCGTGGGCGTTTCGCGCTTCAGTTCATCCGCGGTCGGCTGGCGCTCGAACTCGCTGCGCAGGTAGCCGATGCGCAACTTCTTCGGGTCGATCGTCGCGTCCCAGTTGAAGGGGTAGTCGTGCACGGTGCGATCGTGGCCATCGGGGCCGCAGATGGCGCTGAGCACCACGGCGCAATCCTCTACGGCACGGCAGAGCGGCCCGAGCTTGTCCATGCTCCAGGAGAGTGCCATGGCGCCGGTGCGCGGTACGCGTCCGAACGTGGGACGCAGCCCGGTGACGCCGTTGCGGGTGGAGGGTGACGAGATCGAGCCGAGGGTCTCCGAGCCGATGGCGAACCCAACGCATCCCGCCGACGTCGCCGAGCCCGAGCCGGCCGATGAACCGCTCGAGCCCTGGTCGGTTTTCCACGGGTTACGCGTGACGGCGCCGAACCACACGTCGCCCTGCGCCAGCGCGCCCAGCGTCAGCTTGGCGACGAGCACGGCGCCGGCGTCGTCGAGGCGCTTGACCACGGTCGCGTCAGATTCGAACCTTTGATCCTCATAGCCCTTCGCGCCCCAGGTGGTGGGCGCGCCGCTCACCGCGAGCAGGTCCTTCGCGCCGTACGGAATGCCGTGCAGCGGACCGCGGTACCTGCCGGCGGCCATCTCTGCGTCTGCTTTCTTCGCGGCGGCCAGGGCGCGCTCGGGAAGCAGCGTGACCACGAAGTGCAGCACCGGATCGTAGCGCCTGAGGCGGTCCAGGTACATCTGGGTGAGCGCGACCGAGGTGACCTTGCGGGTGCGCAGCAGTTCGCCCAGCTGGCGGACGTTGTAGAAGGCAACGTCTTCGATCTGTGCCGGCGCGGCGACGGCGGGCACCCGGCTCATGCGCATGGGGCGGCGCTGGGTTTCAAACGTCATGCCCGGCAGCACGGGGTTGAAGAGCAGCGCCGGAGCGACGTCGTTGGGTATGTGGAGCTCCCACACCTGCTCGAACTGCTTCAACCGGTCGTTGATGTCGCGCAACATCATCTCGACCTGGGCGTCGTCGTAACTGAGCCCGGCGACTGACGCCGCGGCGCGAATCATTTCCTTGGAGAGCGGAAGCTTGGCCACATCACCACCCACGCCCGCCGCCTGCACCGGCGCGGGCGTCGCGGTGGGTGCTGGCGCGGGCGTTGATGCGGCCTGGGGGTGCATCATGCCCCAGAGGGTTTCGGGGAACACGGTGGAAGAAACGCCAAGCGATGAAAACAGCGCAACAAAAGCGCGGCGATTAAGCGCGGGACGTGAGTTCATGGCGCGGGATTATAGAACGACAGGCGCTGGCTATTCGCTCTTGGCTTTTGGCCAAACACGCAGGAACGGCGGCACGTTGCGACTTGGCGGTGGGAGGAAGGAGGCCAAGAGCCAAGGAGCCAATGGCCAAGAGCGCAGTCAGGCAAGAAAAACAAATTCGCCGCTCGGCTCATCGCCGGCGGCGCATTGTGCGTGCAAATAAGAATCCCGAGGTCCCGTTACCCCGCTTGCCTCGACCAGCAGCTCGCTTTAGTCCTTCGCCGACCTGCACCCTCACTGCGCTTTCGCGCCGCTCGGGACCCCCTTTCGGGAGCTAGCCTCTTATGTCGCTCATCGCCTCTCGCCTCGCGGCGGGCTGTGGTGCTCGACCAAGACTTCGTGCGATCCAAGCTCAGGTTCCGGGCTTGCCACCAACCGGACCTACCGGATAACGCCTCGGGATCCTATCTTGCCTCCGACTCATTCACTGTTCGTCTCGACCAGCCACACGCTAAAGACCCTCACCTGCCCTCCAACCGTCGCCTTGCGGCGCAGCCGGTGACCTCGGCTCGAGTCCCGGATTTAGCTGCCAACCGGGCGACCCAGTGAACTGTCAAAGAACGAGTGTGGTTTTACGCTTTCTATTTTTTTAGTCAAACAGTTTTTGCGATTTGTATCTGGTTTGTTTTCAATCGGGTGCAGCCTGTTCACAGACGCCTGCCAGAAAATTGTGCAATCCCATCGCACCAAACCCGCCAACGACAAGGATTTGCCAGTATTGACGCGCAAGAAAATTGCGTGAACACGGCGCGCAGCACGGGTTTTCGGCTTCTATGAATTGTGGGAAACGGGCTGCAAACCGCACTGGACGCGGGTTCTGAAAAAACCTTGGTAACTTTGAGGCGCCCGAAAAACGGCAGAAGCAGGTTCTGTTTCCAGCGTTCGACGACGGTGAAATCCAGCAATTCTGCACAATTTCTAGTGCGAAGTGCGGCGAAAAGCTTGAAATTTTGTTTTTCGGAGCGCTGCTAGGATAGGCGCGTGACCGCTCCCCTGCTTGAAGTCAGCCGTCTGGACGTGAGTTTTTCCGCCACAGCACCACCGGCGGTGCGCAACGTCAGCTTTTCCATAGCTCCGGGCGAGGTTTTGGGGCTGGTGGGCGAATCGGGCTCGGGGAAGTCGGCCACGGCGCTGGCGATCTTGCGGCTCCTGCCGCCTCAAGCCCGCGTGAACGGGGAGATTCGCTTCGGTGGGCAAGACTTGGGTCCGCTGGGAGCGGAAGCCATGCGCTCGATCCGCGGGCGGCGCATCGCCATGATCTTCCAGGAGCCGATGACCGCGCTGAATCCGGTGATGCGCGTTGGTGACCAGGTGGCGGAGGCGGTGCTGGTGCATGGAGGACCGTCGTCGGTCGTTGGCCGTTGGTCGTCGGCCAAGGCCCGAGCCTGGAATCGCGCCGTGGAGATGCTCGACCTGGTTCGAATCCCGGACGCAGCGCGGCGTGCGCGCGCCTATCCGCACCAGCACTCCGGCGGGCAGCGCCAGCGCGTGATGATTGCCATGGCGCTGATGAACCGGCCCGAGCTGCTGATCGCCGACGAGCCCACCACCGCGCTCGACGTCACCATTCAGGCAGAAATCTTGGCTTTGCTCGCCGAGCTCCGCGAGAAATTCGGGCTGGCGATGCTGTTCATCTCGCACGACCTCGCCGTCGTCTCGCAGGTCGCGCACCGGGTGGCGGTGATGTACGCCGGCAGCATCGTGGAGATGGCCGCGACGGCGGAACTCTTCCGCGGGCCGATGCATCCCTACACGCGCGGCCTGCTGGCCAGCGTGCCCACACTGCGCACCGACCGCGCAAAGCCGCTGCCGGCGATCGAAGGCACCGTGCCCACCGTAGTCAACATGCCGCCGGGATGCGCTTTCGAGCCGCGCTGCGGACTACGCGTAGATGATTGCGCGAGGGAGTTGCCGGGATTGGTGGAGGTCGCCCCGGGGCATTTGGCAAGGTGTCCGGTGACCATCCGGACACCCTAATCCGAGAGCGCCAGGTTCTTTTTGCACGCCCCACTCATGCGCCATCCGGAAGACGACCTGTTCTGACGGATATTGACGCTTGCTCATCCCCTTCGGGGGGGAGAATCGGTGCCTCGTTTTGGCTGCATGAACGGGGAACAATGAGGAGGTCGCTACATGAGAAGACTTCTGTGGTTTTCAGTCATGGCGGTTGCGGTCCTTGCACTCTGTGAAGCCGCGAGCGCGAACGTTTGCTCCTGCCCGACAGTGCAATTGGTTGAGCGCCGAACGTGTTCGCCTGGCAACGGATGCTTCGCAGAATATGGGGTGTACGGTTGTAACTCCGAAGAGGCGAAAGGTTGTGAGAAGTGCGTCACAACCCAAAACAAATGCTGCAACGTCACCCCTTATCAGTCTGCGACTGAGGGGGAACAGTGCACCGGAGGACCCGGCGGGGGCGGCGCGGCCATGGATATTCGCTTGCTGCTGCGCGAGCGTTCTGTGCAGGAAGCCGAGGTGCTCGTTCCGACGTGCAAGGGCGGCTATGCGTCCCTCAATGACGCTGCAGGGTTCACTCACGACAGTCACGGGAGTGGCGGAAAATGACCGGGCTGCGCCTACTTCTCAGCGTTGCCTTTCTTTGCGGCGCATCGTTGGCTCAAAATGCGCCGCTTCCTTTAGCAATCAAAACAAGACTGCCTGTACAGAGTGAGAAGGCGCAGGGGTTTGTCCTGCCCATCAAGAGCGATGCTGACGGGAACATCTATCTCCGCGTAAATGAACGCGAGGTGGTTCGTGGCGGGCCCGTTTTGAAAATCGCCGCCGACGGATCTAAGGTGATTCGGTATGACTTGGCAAAATCGAGAGAATTGTCCAGCGCGCAGATCGTTGATTTTGCGCCGACTTCTGGCGGCGGCCTTATTCTCGCGGTACGTCGGACGAGGGACCAATTCTATTTGGTACGCTTTGACGCCGACGGTACGATTCGAAGCGAAGTCAGATTGGAGGGTGATATTGCTCCGTTGCAGTTAGCGGAGTTTGGGACGGGTGAGTTGCTGATTGCGGGTACGAAGGCGGGCGGCGACTCCGCTGAGATTGACTCGATTCCTACGGTCGCGCTGTATACCCATCGCGGCCAACTGATCCGTACGCTGCTGCTGAAAGAAGACCTCGCGCCCGCGGAAAAGTCTGGTCGCGCGACTCCTTCGGGCAGTATCCGTCAAGACCGGACGTTTGAAGATGCGCTTGTGCTCTCCAGCTTGCATTCATCAGACGATGGCAACATCTACCTGATGCGCCCAGGAAACTCTGGTCCGATTTTTGTTGTGTCGCCTGGCGGCAGAATTGTTCGACGCATAACTCTCGAGCCACCGCGCCGCGCTTCCTACCTCGGCGCGATGGCAGTTTCCAGGCGCAGGATCGCGGCCAAGTATGTAATCAATCGCGACGAAGGGGGGCCTCAGATCGCGTCCATAGTCTTGCGAGTGTTTGATAGCGACTCCGGCAAACTGCTGGGAGAGTACGAACATTCGGACCCGTCGATCGGTTCAGCTTTTGCCGCCTATGACGGAGCAGAGTTTGTGTTCCTGGCTGCAGACGATCAAGGACGATTGAATCTTCTTCACGTGGCACCGAATTGACAGGGGTTACTTGGTCGCTCCCGGGCACCTGGCGCGGTGTCCGGTCGTGCAGGATAAGAATTTTTAACCGCAGAGCGCGCAAAGGCCGCCGAGAAGACCAAATCCCTCACGGCGGTCACCCTGAGCGAGCGCGACAGCGCAAGTCGAAGGGTCCCTACTCAACCCGCACACTACCGCGGGAATAGGGATCCTTCGACTCGCCCTCGCCTGCTACGCGCACTCGGTCTTCGCTCAGGATGACCTGAATTTGGATTTCTCTGCGATCTCTGCGTGCTGCGGTGAAGGCCTACGTGTTCTCCGCTACGGCGCCCTTGGGGCCGGCCGCCTGCGCTGAAGCTGCCGCCGGAGGTCGCGTCACCACCACGCCGCGCTCGTCGAACTTGCCGAAGATCATCTTGCCGGCGGTGGTCTGCAGCACCGAAGTCACGGCAATGTCGATGGTCTTGCCGATCATCTTGCGCGCGTTGTCGACCACCACCATGGTCCCGTCGTCGAGATAAGCCACGCCCTGGTTGTATTCCTTGCCTTCCTTGAGGATGAAGACCTTCATGATCTCGCCGGGCAGCACGATGGGCTTCAGCGAGTTGGCCAGCTCGTTGATGTTCAGCACCTCCACGCCCTGGAGCTGCGCGACCTTATTCAGGTTGAAGTCGTTGGTGATGATCTTGGCCTCGTAGAGCTTGGCCAGCTCGATCAGCTTCATGTCCACCTCGCGGACGGCGGGGAAGTCGTCTTCCACGATCTGGACCGAGAGCGAGGCGATTTTCTGGATGCGCTGCAAAATGTCGAGCCCGCGGCGGCCGCGGTTGCGCTTGAGCGAGTCGGCCGAGTCGGCCACGAGCTGCAATTCGCGCAGCACGAATTGCGGGATGACGATGATCCCGTCGAGGAAGCCGGTTTCGGCGATGTCGGCGATGCGGCCGTCGATGATGACGCTGGTGTCGAGGATCTTGTAGCTCTTCTTGGCCTGCTTCTCGCCGCCGAAGATACCGCCCAGGGCGGAGAGGTTCAGCAGGTCGCCCTTGTTCGCCCCCACGATCAGTCCAACGTAGGCCATGAGCAGCATGACGAACATCTGCAGGAAGCTCTGCGTGTTTCCCGGCTGGACGCTGTTCTTGATGACCAGGCTGAACAGGTAGGCGCCGAAGATGCCGGTAATGCTGCCGATCACCGCGCCAATCAGCCGCTTGAGGCTGACCTCGAGCAGGCGGATCTCAAACAGCACGACGACCACGCCGATGGCGGCGCCGGCAGCGGCGTCGGTCAGGGGATCAAAGCCAAAGGGGTGAAAGATGTAGGCGGCGGTGGTGAGAATGGCAATGAAAACAAGACGAATGAACAGCAGTTCCATAAGGCGGGGACCTCCCCTTTCCGGTCCACGCCGCGCTTCGCCCGCCGCATTATGAACACATTGGCCCAGCGGTGCGCACTTCGCGGTGCTGACCTGCACGTCGGCGGCCCCAAGCCCCGCTTTACCTCGTCAAATCGGGCCACCGCAGTTAATCGCGGAGCGAATAGATGAATGAATAAAGGTTTGCTCCGCAGTTCCCGCCGCCGGGCCGAGCCCGTCCGCAGGAACGTTTCCCAGCGCCGTCAACCCCGGCGTCTGGCAGAGCGCGAGTATATAACGCGCGGCGCGGGGTGTGGCGTGAAGAAAAGTAATCGCCTGGTCACCGCAAGTTACTCCCTCAGTAAACATTTAGCCGCGGATAGATATTGACCGTGGTGTTAACAGACGGCATTGTTCAAGCGGGCCCTTTTCGTCCGCTCGGAAAAACTTTTCAGGCCTTGGGCTGAACCGAATGGGACAAGCCGAGCGGGGTTGTACGAAGCCCGGCGCGCACTATCTCGGGGGAGAAATCGCGCGCCGGGTATTTTTTGTAAATCGGCACTCGGCAATCAGCAATTGGCAGTTGGCCCGCGAACGCCCTTGCTCGCCTCAGCATTCACAGCGCCTGCGCCAGGAAAACCAGTCACGCGGCGAATGCGGATGACCATCTCGGCGTCAGCACGACCAGTCGTTCCGAGGGCCACGATTTTCGGCGGGCTGAATGCTGATGGCTGAAATGCTGAGTGCTGCTCCTGTACAATCCCGTGCTCATGAAGCAGCGGGCGTTTCTGCGGCTGGCAGTTCTGCTGGCGCTGGCGACCTCGGCCAACGCCAGGTACGTTGCCGATCCCATCGTTCGCTACAAGATTGACGCGCCCCTCGACGCCAAGAACAAGACGATCAATGGGCATGAAATCATCCAGTGGCGCAATCACAGCGCCGACTTGGTGCCCGACCTGCAGTTCCATCTTTATCTGAATGCCTTCAAGAACAACTACTCCACGTTCATGCGCGAGGGCGGCGCCACCAGCCGGCGGGTGAAGTTCCTCAACGAGGCGGAGGCGTGGGGATACGAACAGATTCGGTCGTTAAAGGTGAATGGAAACGACCTGACTTCGCAGCTTCGCTACATCCAGCCCGACGACGGCAACCCCTACGACCAGACGGTGGCGCGTGTGCCGTTGCCCGCCCCCATCGCCGGCGGGGGCACGGTGACGATCGAAATTCAGTGGACGTCGAAGCTGCCGCACATTTTTGCGCGCACCGGGTGCCGCGAAGACTTCTGCCTGGTGGCCCAGTGGTTCCCGAAGCCGTGCGTCTGGGAGGCGAAGGGCGAGCGCCATCGCGCGCAGTCAGGCTGGAACTGCCACCAGTTCCACACCTCAACCGAGTTCTACGCCGACTACGGCACGTTCGACGTGAACCTCACCGTGCCCTCCGACTTCGAGATCGCCGCCACCGGCGCCGAGCGCGGCTCACATCACAACGGGGACGGCACAACCACCTACAACTACTACCAGGAGGACGTGCACGACTTCGCCTGGACCACGCAGCCGAAGTCGCAGGCGATCAAGGTCGTCCGCTGGTTCAAGGCCGACGAGCAGGTGACGCCGTCGGAGATCGCGGAGTGGTCGAGGAAGACCGCTGCGCCGCCCGAAGACGTGAAGCTTCAGGACGTGAAGGTCACGCTGTTCGCGCAACGCGAGCACACGGGCCAGGTCGACCGCCACTTCAAAGCCGCGTTCGCCGGGCTGAAGTGGTTCGGCCTGTTCTACGGAAAGTATCCGTATGACGTGCTCACCTTCGTGGATCCGCCGCCGTTCACGGGACGCGGCGCCGGCGGCATGGAGTATCCGACGTTTTTCACCGCGGGCACCGAGTACTGGCCGGGCCAGCACAAGCTCGATCCCGAGGGCGTGATCGTGCACGAGTTCGGACACCAGTTCTGGTACGGCCTGGTAGGCAACAACGAATTCGAAGAAGCATGGCTCGACGAAGGCTTCAACTCGTACTCGACCGGCAAAGTGCTGGAGCGCGCCTACGGACCGAATTATTCCTACGCGTACATCAACGGGATTCCGTTTCCGGCGATCGGCTGGATTGACCTGCCGGTGCCGCGCTATCCCTGGTACAAGGTCGGTAATGTCTGGATCGGTCCGTTCTGGGAGTGGGTGGCGGAGCCACAGAAGTACGGACGCACGCGCTCCTATTGGAACAACGCCCGCACCGACGCCATGGAGCGCTACGCCTGGCTAACCCTCGACCGCGGCAGTTACCAGGACCAGGCGTACTCCAAGCCGGAACTCACGCTGCGCACGCTGGAGGCGCTGCTTGGCGACGCGTGGCCGCGCGTCATCCGCGCCTACCACCAGCGCTGGCGCTTCAAGCATCCCGACGCCATCGACTTCATGGACACAGTGCGCGAGGTCAGCGGCCAGGACATGAAGTGGTTCTTCGACCAGACGGTGTACGGCGCCGAGATCGTGAACTACTCAGTCTCGTTTACCGACGGACATGAGCCGGAGATGAAGGGCTACTTCGATCGCGACGGGAAGCCGGCCATGCAGACATCCGCTGGCGACGACAAAGACGACAGCGGCGGCGACCCGAATCGTCCCCGCGAAGCCGAAGTCCTTGTGCGGCGTCTCGGCAGGATGCGCTTCCCGGTGCAGGTGGTTGTGAAGTTCGAGGACGGCAGCGAGGACCGGAAAGTGTGGGACCTGCACTCGGGAAGTACCGCGATGGTTCCGCCTCCGCCGCCGGGAGCAGTGGCGCCCTCGGTGATCAGCGATGAGCAGTACCGCTGGATCAAGTACAAGTACTTCGGCCGGCCACGGATCGTCTCGGCGGAAGTGGATCCCGACTTTCAGATCAAGCTGGAAGTTGCGCGCACCGATAACTCGGCGCTGCGCGAACCGGTGCGGCTGGCGGCGGACAAGTGGTATCTGCGCTGGGTGGTGTGGTTGCAGAACGTGCTGATGTCGTTTTCCTACTTTGGGTGACGCGCTCTTGGCGGTTGGTGCCTGGCTTGAACAGAAATGACAGCGTCGGTCAATAGAATGCAAAGCCTCACACGAAGGACACGAAGGCAGGCAAAGGGTTTCGGCCAGAGTCCTTCGTGTGACCTTTGTGTGATTCGTGTGCAACGGTTCTCTTGATGGCGGCAGACAACAAACCCGGCGCCCTCTCAGCCGTCCGCAGCGGCCTCTCCGCTTCGGCGCGCCGTCCGTGGCTGGCGCTGCTGTTCTTCGCGGTGAACCTGCTCGTCGCGGCCGCTGTCGCGGCGCCCATGTATTCGGCACTGCGCGAACACATCGGCGCGAGCATCGTCGGTCGCGATTTGGCGCGCGGGTTCAGCGCGGCTTGGCTCACTGAATTCCAGATCGCGCGCGCCGACTTCCTCAGCGGCTTCGCTACGGCGATCGCCTGGGCGGGCGTCGTGTTCCTGGCGCTCAACACCATCCTGTCCGCCGGGGCGTTCGAAGTGTTTGCGCAGGGTGAGGGTGCGGGCATGCACGCCTTTGGGCGCGGCGTGGGCAAATACTTCGGCCGGTTCGCGCGGCTCGCGGTCGCCGCCTCGGTGATGTACTTCGTGGCGTTCTGGGTGTGGAACTACGCCGCCGAGAAGCTGCTCGACGCCATGTTCCGCCACGCCATGCGTGAGGCCGCGCACTTTTATTTGGAATGGGCGCGCTGGGCGCTGCTCGGGCTCTCGCTCGTGCTGATCAATGCCGTGGTTGAATTCGCCAAGGCGGAGATCGTGGTCTCGGCGCGCCGCTCGGCGCTGGGCGCGCTCGGACACGCGGCCGGCTTCGTCCTGCGCCGGCTCGGCGCCGTGCTCTCGATGGTGTTCACGCTCGGCCTGCTGAGCACGTTGGCGGTGCTGGCGTACGTGGTGTTCGCGCGCTACTTCCCGCAATCGGGCGTGATCACGGTGGCGCTGTGGTTCGCCGTGGCCCAGTTCCTGTTGTGGCTTCGCTGGATGCTGCGCCTGGCCACGTGGGGCGCGGCCGTCGCGTACTACGGCGGACACGCGCCTCGTCAACTCGCCGTCGAATAGCCCGCAGGATCGGCTGGAAGGGCGCCGCAGGGCGCCCTTCTGGTTTCTCCCTTGGTTCGGACGGCGCTCGTTACTTCGCCTCGGCGAGCACGTCGGCGTAGTAATTCAGCAGCGCGCGCTTGGGAGTTTCCTTGAGCGGCAGCGTGACGATTCTGCTCCACGGTTGCATTGCCGTTCATGGTGAAGTTGCCCACGCGAATCACGTTGCCGTTCGCCATCTCCAGGTAGAGCGGAACGAGCATGCGGAATTGATCGGTCACGCCCGACTGCGTCACCCTCAGCTTCACACCGACGCCGCCCGCCGCGGATGCGAGTCAGGGACGAAGGCCGGCGTTCAACTCTAGTCCGGGCGGAGCAGCTGTCAGGCAGTGTGACTGCTTAGAAAGCGCCATGAAACGCCACTAGTTTTCCGCAGCCCGTTCGAATTTGGCTCCGGTTGCGCGATCGGCCTGGCCCCGCCGCTGGTTGACACGCCCTTCCGGAGCAGAGCAACATTGTTGGTTTGCCGAGGCGGGCCGGTTCGACTCCGCGCGGCGCGACGACCTACCTGGGAGGTACTCCATGACTCGCATACGGACGGCACTCGTCCTGCTGGGACCGCTGTTGGCAGTGTTGGCGCTGATGGCGCAGGAGAAGAAGCCGCTGACCAACAACGACGTTGTCCAGCTGGTGAAGGCGGGATTGTCGGAGAGCACCATCCTGAGCGCGATGGAGGGAGCGCCGAGCAACTTCGACGTGTCGGCGGCTGCGCTGGTCGAGTTGAAGCAGGCGAACGTTCCGGAAAAAGTGATCCAGGCGATGATCTCGGCAGCGAAGACTAGCCGCCCCGCTGCGCCGGCGGCGCCTTCGCCCGCCAGCGATAAGGCAGCCGCGCCCTCGGCGCCGTCGCGCGTGACCACAGCAGTCGCGAGTACTGCCGATTCCGACGTGGCTGCGCCCGCCGAGGTCGGCGTATACGCCATGGTTGCCGGCAAGCTCACGCCGGTCGGAACAGAGACCGTGGGCTGGAAGACCGGCGGCTCGCTGAAGAAGGTGGCGACGGCGGGCATCGCCAAGGGCCACGTGAACGGCGTCATCCAGAACAACGCGTCGAACCTGCGCGTTCGCGTGCCGCTGGAATTCGTGGTGCGCACGCCCGAGGGCGTTTCCGCGGCCGAATACCAGCTGCTGCGCATGGACGTGAAGGACGACCGGCGCGAATTCCGCGCGCTCACCGGCGAAGTGACCAACGCCGCCGACAACCGCGAAAGAGACTCGATCACATTCCAGACAGAAAAAGTGAGCGCGCGCCTGTTCCGCATCCGGCTCGACCGGCTGGCGCGCGGCGAATACGGCTTCCTGCCGCCGGGCGCGGGCAACAACCTGGGCGCACCGGCAAAGATCTACACGTTTGCCGTGATCGAGTAGCAGCTCGACCTGAAGGTCAAGGACCCTAACACCCACCACAGAGACACAGAGGCACAGAGAAAGACAATTCGAATTCCCCTGTGCTTCTGTGGCAGGTGTTTGCAATCTTCGCAGGCCCAGCGTAGGTAGCCAAAGACGCAATTTTCAAAACAGAACGGCGGGAGGAAGGCAGGTTTTCCTTCCCACCGCCGGTTAGACCGCTCCCAGCGGCAGCATCTCTTCCTCTTCAGGGATGGAGACGCCGCGCAGCTTCACGAATCCCGCGCCATCGCCGCTCATCGACGGACGGAAGTAGTTGCACTCCGCCACCGGGAACCCGATGACGATCCATGTTGGGCTGTAGCGGCACACGGCCATGATCTCGCCGCCACGTCCGCGGATGAACTGGCCCCAGGTGCACCCGGAGCACAGGCTCTCCGGCTCGGGCGGAGGCGCCGCGGAAACTTCCGCCGGAGGCGCAGCTGGGACTACGGCCGGCGGGTTCTCCGGCTTCGGCGCGTCCGGCGTGATACTGCCAATCGTGACCGGCTTGCTGCGCACGCGGAACCAAAGCGCTCGAACCAGGTTCATGAGAATCAGGACGAAAATGTTCTCCAAGCTGCACCTCCTTTCAGGCAAAAGTTTCGAGTCTCGCGTTTCGAGTTTCGCGAAAGAGCGAGACGCCAACGCGACAGCAGAGTGAACGGGAACGGAAGGCAGCTGCGCACGCGCGCGAATGCCTCACGGGGTTGACGGTGTTGGCTGCTGTGCTGAGGCCTGGGAGCGGTTACAAGCCGATCAGGGAATCGGCAAAGCACGCCAGTCGTGACATCGCGACGCACGGTGTGGCCGTGCCGCGATCTCGCCGCCAG
This sequence comes from Terriglobales bacterium, assembly GCA_035651995.1. Classification (NCBI taxonomy): domain Bacteria; kingdom Pseudomonadati; phylum Acidobacteriota; class Terriglobia; order Terriglobales; species Terriglobales bacterium. Next base: position 306,283 of record DASRER010000020.1, read on the forward strand.
TTTTCGGGTTGGATATGGCGTTTCAAGCGTGCTGACCTCGTCTGAAAAGAATGCCACGAGCGCGGAAAGTTGCGCAATGACAAAGATTGTCAAAAGAAGCAAAGCTCAACGCGGATGAACGCGGACCAACGGCAAATAATTTGAGTTAGGTCAGTGAGAATCGATGTAAATCCGCGGCGTCAACGATCTGCAAGACAAGAACGTGGACAAGGTCGGCGTCCACAGGATGTGCAGTTTTCTGGCAACCGCCAACCGGCAACTGACAACTGCTTTCAGTACTTCGGCACCTTGGGATCCACCTTGTCGCTCCATGCGAGGATGCCGCCCGCCAGGTTCGCCACTTTGCGGAAGCCGGCCTGCTGGAGGAAGCCGACGGCTTTCGCGCTGCGCACGCCGGAGCGGCAGTGCACCACGATGTCGCGCGCGGTGTCGAGTTCACTGACGCGCCTGGGCAGGTCGCCGAGCGGGATGAGGTGTCCGCCGATGTTGCAGATCTGGTACTCGTGGGGCTCGCGCACGTCGAGCACGAACACGTCTTCGCCGGCGTCGAGCTTGCGCTTCAACTCTTCCGGCTGGATCTCGGGAACTCCGGTGGCCACAGGCGTCTCCTCGCCGCGAATGCCGCAGAACTGATTGTAGTCAATCAGCGCGGTGACGGTAGGATGCGTGCCACACGCCGGGCAGTCGGGGTTCTTGCGCAGCTTCAGCTCGCGGAAGCGGATGGCCAGCGCGTCAACCAGCAGCAGGCGCCCGACGAGCGGATCGCCCGATCCAAGGATCAGCTTCACCGCTTCGGTCGCCTGGATGACGCCGACCAGTCCCGGCAGAATTCCCAACACGCCGCCTTCGGCGCAGGAGGGCACCAGTCCCGGCGGTGGCGGCTCCGGATACAGGCAGCGATAGCACGGCCCTTCCTTTGTGGCGAAGATGCTCGCCTGGCCTTCAAAGCGGAAGATCGAGCCGTAGACGTTCGGCTTGCCGGTGAGGACGCAGGCGTCGTTGACGAGGTAGCGCGTGGGGAAGTTATCGGTGCCATCAATGATGATGTCGAACTGGCGGAAGAGCTCAAGCGCGTTGGAGCTGTTCAGATGTGTCTCGAACGTGCGCACTTCGACATACGGATTGATGCCCTTGATGCGGTCGCGCGCCGATTCCAGCTTGGGCCGGCCCACGTCGGCGGTGGAGTGGATGATCTGGCGCTGCAGGTTGGTGTAGTCCACCACGTCGAAATCAACGATGCCCAGCGTGCCCACGCCCGCGGCCGCCAGGTACAGCGCCACGGGCGAGCCGAGGCCGCCGGCGCCGATGCAGAGCACGCGCGCCGCCTTCAGTTTGAGCTGGCCCTCCATGCCCACCTCGGGCATGATCAGGTGGCGCGAGTAGCGAAGAATCTCTTCGTTGCTGAGGGAAACGGCGGGAGCCTCGACGACATTGGCTGGTGACGGCATAGACGACGCTCTGTGTGAAAATTCGCTATTGGTTATTTGTTATTGGATCGGCGCATCCGTCGGCCGACGGCAGGACCAGCACTCAATAGCCAATAGCAAATAGCCCGATTGCCAATACCATGATGTCTGAGAGGGCGCTTCGGTTTCAACTTCGCGCCGCAGCGTAAAATGGCGCCGGCATGATCTCGTTGAAAATGAAGGCGCGAACCGCCGTCGCGCTGCTCGCCATCATCACGGCCGCGCTCTCGACGGCAGCTCAGTCGGCCGGCAAGTCCAGGCCCAACACCATCGAAAACCTCTACGACGCCTTCGGCCCGCAGAAGAAGGGCACGGTGCTCGACTGGGGCTTTTCCGTGCTCATCGAGTACCGCGGCAAAACGATTCTCTTCGACAGCGGCAACGACGTCGACAAGTTCCGCCACAATGTCGAGGCGCTCGGCGTCGATCTGCAGAAAGTGGACGTGGCCGTGCTCTCGCACCGTCACCTGGACCACATCTCCGGCTTCCAGTACATGCTGCAGGTGAAGCCGCAGGTAGAGGCCTATCTGCCCGACGACCAGATATTGGGCGCGCCGGTGCCGTTTCGCGTGGCACCTGAGACACCGGAAGCCAGGCAACAGCTTGCCGGCATGTCGCCGGAGGAACTCTATTTCGGCGGCGCGAAGTCGGTCACGCAGGGCACTTCCGGCCCGTTTCCGCATGCCAACATTGCTTATGTGGGCAAGACGCGGCAGATCGGTCCCGGCATATGGCTCATCTACACCACGTCGCCGCTGCTGGGAGAGTTCAACGCGTATCCGCCATCCGAGCCCGGACATCCCGAGCTGATTGGCATGCCCGAAATCTCGCTGGCGCTGGAGACCGATGGTGGCATCGCGCTCATCACCGGCTGCTCACACAGCAAGGTGGAAACAATCGCGGCGGCGGCGCGCGAAGCGACCGGCAAGAAGATCACGCTGCTCGAAGGCGGGTTCCACCTGCTGCCCTACGACGCGGCAACCATCGAGAAGCTGGCGAACCAGCTCAAGAACGAACTCGGCGTGGAGCGGGTTGCGCCCGCGCACTGCACCGGGAACCTCGGCTTCAAGATCCTCAAGCAGGTCTACGGGCGCAACTACTCCTACGCCGGAGTCGAATCGGTCGTGGAGTTCTGAGCGTCTATTTTCCGGTCTGCTGCCACAGCGCGAGCACTGCGCCGGTCGGGTCTTCGAAGATGCTGAAGCTGCCCACGCCGGGAATTTCGGTGACGTCGCGCTTGATCTTCGCTCCCAGCGATTTAGCGCGCTCCGTCGCCTTGCGGATGTCGGGCACGTCGACATAGGCGAGCCACGTGGAGGGCGCACCCGGCAAGGGATGCTGCATCATGCCGCCGCCGGTGCCGTTGCCCGGCTTGATGAGCGTGTACCCCATGCCGCCGCCTATCGCGACGTCTTCCAGGTTCCACTCAAAAAGCTGTCCGTAGAATTGCTTGGCCTTGTCAATGTCGGTGCTCATCAGTTCGACGTGAACGAATGGATTGGGCATGTGCATCCTTTCTCTGGTGAAGTCGTTGGCAGGATTGATCGTAGGGCCCCGATGTTAGCCGGTGGTTAACGCTCTGACCACGATGTCTTCATCCTCGAACCGCTTATCGTCTTCCGTCGTTCCCGCGAGCGCGAACGAGTTCGTTTGTGCGGCCTTGCCCTTTTCGATGCTGGTGATCACGTAGGAGCACCCCACCCAGTGCGCCTCGGCGAAGTCGGTCGGCGACCAGCGCGCGGGATGATCGGGATGCGAGTGGTAGAAGCCAACGATGTCGAGGTGCCGCTCGCGCGCCTGGCGCTGGATGCGCACCAGCTCGGCAGGATCGATATTGTAGCGATTGTGGAGCGCATCCAGCCGCGTATTGCCCGCGCGAACGCTGGCGCGCACGCTGCGCACTCGGCCGTCGGCGCTCACCTCACCCAGCAGCACGCCGCAGCATTCGTGCGGATACGTCTCCTCGCCGTGCCGGCGGATAGCGTCGTATTCGGGTTGGGAGATCTCGAGCATGGCAGGCAATGCCGTTGTCACATCTCCCAGAACTTCTCGCTCAAGTACTTGTCGCCCGAGTCGGGAAACACGGTAACGATGATCGCCTTGGCGCGCTCGCTCGGCGGAAGTTGCTTCGCGACTTCCAAGGAGCCGACCAGCGCCGCGCCCGAGGAGATGCCGACCAGCAATCCTTCCTCGCGCGCCAGCCGTCGCACCATCACGTGTGACGCCTCGGTCGAAATGCCGAGGTCGAGGTCGGCGAGCGCTGGATCGTAAATGGCCGGCACGATCGCCGTCGCCATGTGCTTGGCGCCTTCGATGCCGTGGAATGGCGAATCCGGCTGCAAGGAGATGCAGCGGATCGCCGGATTCAATTCCTTCAGACGCCGCGCCGTTCCCATGAACGTGCCGCTGGTGCCGAGCATGGCGACGAAGTGAGTGACGCGGCCTTCGGTCTGCCGCCAGATTTCATTCGCCGTGCCGTTGTAGTGCGCACGCCAGTTGGCGGGGTTGGAGTACTGGTCGGCGTAGAAATACTTGTGCGGCTCGGCGGCGAACATTTCCTTGGCCCTTCGAATCGCTCCGTCGGAGCCTTCGCCTGGATCGGTGTAGACGATCTTGGCGCCGTAGGCGTTCAGAATGCGCTTGCGCTCCGGCGAAGCATTCGAAGGCATGCACAGCGTGACCCCGAATCCGCGCGCCGCGCCGATCATGGCGTAGGCGATGCCGGTGTTGCCGCTGGTGGAATCGAGCAGCGCGACGCCGGGGCGCAGCTTTCCGCTGCGCTCGGCTTCGGCAACGATGGCGGCCGCAGCGCGATCCTTCACCGATCCGCCGGGGTTGAACCACTCCGCCTTGGCCAGGATCTGCAGTCCGCCGGCTTGCGCTCCGCCCGGACCTGACGCGATCCGCCCCAGGTGGATGAGCGGCGTGTTGCCAATGCGCCCCAGGGCGTCTTCTCCGAGGCGCATTTCCGCCGATTTTCGGGCCGTATCCGGCAAGCCAACTTCACCTGTAACGTCTTTAGCTACCAGTGCTTCCGAGCTGCGCGCCGGGCCTCTCACGTTGGTGGGGTGACTCTGGTAAGTTGTCTGATGCGTCTAAGTGTGCGACAGTCGCACGACTTGCCGCGCTCCCGAGTCTACCCAAGGCTCACGATTTGGAGCAACGAAGCGGCGGGTTGCGGTATCGAATCGGCAAGCGCGCGAAGACGCGCTGCAGAGAAAGAGGCGCGCAAAGGCGCGCACAGACAGAAGATGGCGAAGAACGACAAACCTAATTTCGATCAGGCGCTGGCCTGGTTCCGTGATCACGGCTTCGACCTGCTCGAAGCGCCCGGCACCAAGAGCCGCGTCTTTTTGAAGAAGTACAACGTCTCGGCCGCCGTCGAGAAAGACGACAACGACGGCGTGCGACTGTTCGCGCGCCCTGGCTACCTGGTGGGCAGCGAAATTGCGCGCCTGGTGGACCGCGGATATCAGAAGTTTCTCAAGACGACCAAGGCGGAAATCCCCGCCACGGCCGACCACCTGAAAGCGCTCCACCAGTTCAGCGAAGAGTTCCACGCAGCCACCGGCATCCCGACGCTCTACAATGAGTCGCTGGGCAGCGTGAGCGACGCGTATCTGTACGATCGCGTGGAGCACCGCGACCAGCCGCCGGCGCAACGGCCGAAACGCCCCTGGGAAGACCACGCCGAAACCGGCAAGCGCACCGCGTAAACGAGCTTCAACGCAGAGGACGCAGAGGGCGCAGAGGAACTTCGAAACTTCCGCGCCTCCCGACTTCTCTACGCGCGGGTCCCCGCCGCCTGCTCCCATCCCACGCTGTAGATTCCGATGGGCTGCTTCTTGCCGCGCAGCAGCACTGGCTCCATGGCGGCGAGTTGGAAGCCGTGGTCCGGCTTCAGGTCGGCGGCGGTTGAGGCGGAGATCACCACCTGGCCACCGCGGGCGAAGGCCATCAGGCGCGCGGCCACGTTGACCGCGTCGCCGACCACGGTGTAATCAATGCGGCGCGGCGAGCCGATGTTGCCGGCGGTGACTACGCCGGTGTTGATTCCGATGCCAATCCGCAACTCGGGCCAGCCGCGCGAGACGGCGTCGCGATTGAGCTGTTGCACCAACCGCTGCATCTCGATGGCGGTGCGCACGGCATTGTCGGCATCGCCCCCCTTGGAGATGGGCGCGCCGAAGACGGCCATCACGCCGTCGCCCAGGTACTTGTCGAGCGTGCCGCCGTTGCCGAAGATCACGTCGGTGACGCGCGTGAAGTACTCGTTCAGCAGGTCTACGACTCTTTCCGGAGGCAGCGCTTCGGCGATGCCGGTGAAGCCGCGGATGTCAGCAAACATTACGCTCACTTTCTGGTTCTGGCCTCCGAGCTTCACCACCTTCTCCGGGTGTGCGGCGATCATCTCCACCAGCTGCGGCGCCAGGAACCGCTCCAGTGCGGCGCGCTGCACCTCCTGCTCGGCCAGTTCGCGGTGCGACATGAGGTTGTCGATGGCCGAAGCAGCCTGCGACGCGACCACCGCGAACACGTTCAACTCGTCGCGCGTGAACGCGGCGGCTTTCGCCATGTTGTCCACGTAGAGGATGGCGAACAGGCGCTGCGCGCCCGCGAGCGGCGCGCACATCGCCGAGCGCAGTCCGGAGATGCGCATGCTGGCGCTGGCGGCGAAGCGCTCGTCGTCGGCCGCGTCCACAACCAGAATCGGTTGCAGCTCGGCCTTGACGCGATCGAGGATGGCGCGGCTCAGGATGATCTTGGGCTGCTCGCCGGCGGGCGGATTGCGATGGCGAACTTCCGTCTGGCGCGTTGCCTGGCCCTGTTCGTCGAAGAACATCAGGAAGGCGCGCTCCACGCCGGCGATGCGAAACACCAGCGTCATCACCTGCTCGACGATGTCGTCCATGGAAAGCTTGCCGTTCAGCGCGCGGCCCGCGTCGTAGAGCATGCGCAGCAGGTAGTTTTCGCGCTCCAGGCGGCGCGCGTAGTCCAGCACCTCGGCGGCGGCCGCAGCCGGCGGCGGCTCGGCGGCTGTTATGGGCGCGGCGCCGCCTTTGGCCAGCACCTGCTTCAGCGTCTCCGGCATCTGCGGCTCGCGGATCACGAAGCCGGTCTCGTCGAGCGACTCGACGGTGATCTCGTAGATTCCCACTTCAGCCTTGTCGCCGTGATGCAGGGGCGTTTCGGCGGCGATGCGCTTGCCATTCACCTTCACGCCGTTGGTGCTGTCGCGGTCGGCGATGGAAATCTCGCCGTCGGTCGTCTGCTTCACAACAGCGTGGAAGCGCGACACGCTGCCATCGTTCAGCACCAGGTCGTTGACCATGATGCGGCCGATGGTGATGACGGGTTTGGTGATCTCCAGGATGCCGCGCTTGCCGTCGGGCGAAGTGATGACGAGGCGCGACATGCGAAGCTAGCGGCGCTCCGTCTTGTCTTTTGAAGGAGCGGCGGGCCTTGCCGGCGGATCGGCTTGCGCCGCAGCTTTCGCCGAGGGATCGGGCGCGAGCGAAGGCGCGAAATTGTAGTTCTCGCCGGCGTTCAGGTTCACGCGTGTTTCGGCCAGGTGGAATCCAGCTTTACGAAGAGCGATGGTGTGCTGCCCCGGAGCCACGCTGACCTCGGCAGGCGTTTGCTTGCCGGTGTCGGCGCCGTCCACCAGGATGCTCGCGCCTCCCGGCGAACTGCGGGCGACCACAGTTGCCGACGTGGGCGAGAGCACCGCGTTCGTCTGCGCCGTGCGTCCGGCGTCCACCATGATCCAGCGCAGCTCGGGGTTGTAACCGGGCTTCATGAAACGCACGCGGTGTGAACCGGGCTGGAGCCGGCCGATGACCGCCGGCGTCGTCCAGCGGCGGTCGGGGCGCGTGTCGAGTTCAACCATTGCGCCGGCAGGTGAGGAATCCACGCGCAAGCTGCCGGTCAAAACTTCCGCCGTGTTGGCTGCTGGGGCGGGTGTATCGGCTGCAGGCGACGGCGTTGCCGAGGTTTGCGCTGGTTTGCCCGGCAGGTCACCGGTAAGCTGATTGCCGGCGCGGGGCCACAAGAGTGCGGCCGCAATCACCCAGAGCGCGACCGTGGCGAACAACACGCCGCGTCGCCACAACGGCGTCCGCGGCAAGTCCACCACGAGCGGCGCAGGCGGAGCCGGTGGAACATCCGAGCCCGCGTTCATGATGACCGTGGTGTCTGATTCCCGGCTGTCGGCCGCAGCCGAATGCAGCGTGGCTTCGGCGGCGCGGTTCTTGTAGTTCACCAGGTCGGCAGCGAAGTCGGCGGCGCGCTGATAGCGCTGCTCCGGGGCCTTGGCGAGCGCGCGCATGATCACGTCGCTCAGTCCGGGATGGACGCTCAGGTCCACTTCGCGCGGCGGCGGCGGATCTTCCTGAACGATCTTGTAGATGATGGCGGTCACGCTGTCGCCGCGGAACGGCTTCACGCCGCAGGACGCCTCATAAAGAATGACGCCGAGGCTGAACAGGTCGGAGCGTCCGTCGACCGCGCGCGAGCTGACCTGCTCGGGCGACATGTAGCTGGGCGTGCCCATGGGCGCGCCGCCTGCGGTGGTCGCTCCGCCGCCGGCCTTGGCGATGCCGAAGTCGGTGATCTTCACCGCGCCCTGCGCCGTGATCATCACGTTGGCGGGCTTGATGTCGCGGTGCACGATGCCGTGCGCGTGCGCGTACTCCAGGCCGGCGCAGATGCGGCGGCCGATTTCGACCACCTCCTCGGCGCCGAGCATGCCGCGTTCCGCCAGCAGCGACTGCAGCGTGCGGCCCTCGATGTACTCCATGGCGATGTACACCAGGTTCTGGTGCTCGCCGGCGTCGAAGATGGTGACGATGTTGGGGTGGCTGAGCTTGCCGGCGGCGCGCGCTTCGCGGCGGAAGCGCTCGATCAGTTCCTTGTCCTCGAGCCCTTGCGCGTCTAGCCGCGTGGTCTTGAGCGCGACCGTGCGGCCGATGTTGGGATCTTCGGCGCAGTACACCACGCCCATGGCGCCGCGGCCGAGTTCGCCGACGATGCGGTAGCGGCCGATCTGCTGCGGATTGTCTTTGCTGGCGGGCAGCAACGCCCTCCCGGTTGCCGCGGACCTGAGCCAACTGGCTGCCTGCCGCCGGCACAACAAACCACTTCCCGGAGTTTCATCCTTGCGGGAGCCCGGGACGAAGGAGCCCAATTTACCGTGAGACTCTAGGTGAGAGTACGCGAGCGGTCAACGTACGTTCGTAACCGGAAGTAACCACGCGGAGAGCTACTTAAGGGCCTCGTCGAGCACCGCGGGCTCTCCTCTTTTCACCGTGATCTCGCGGGTCACCGGCTGGCGGCCTTCGATGCGCAGGGTCACCTTGTGGGTCCCAGGCTCGACGGGAAAACGTCCGGGCGTGCGCTTGGGGCGGACGAGGCCGTCAATGGTGACCTCCGCGCCGGGCGGCTTGGTGCGGATGTCGATCTCGGAGCGATCGCCGGGATCGCCGCCACCGAAGATGCGGCGGAAGCCGCGGCCGAACCCGCCTCCGCCCTGCTTGCCGGCTTCCTGCGGACGCAGCGCGGCGTTGAAGGTGTAGTTCTGCCCGGGCTTGACGTCGAAGCTGCTGTCGAGCGGGGCGAAGCCCTCCTTGTGCACCGTGACCGTATGTGCGCCCTGCTCCACGGTGAGCTCGGCCGGAGCGACTTTGCCGGTGTCTTCGCCGTCGAGCATGACGCTCGCTCCCGGTGGCGTGCTGGCCACGGTGATGATGCCGGTCGAGACCTGGAGCACGGCGGCGAGCTGGGCGCGCTTGCCGGCGCTGATGTCGAGCGCGTGCGTCTGGCGTGCGTAGCCGGCGAGCGTGAGCGCCACGCGATGCGTTCCCGGATCAACCTTGGGGAACAGGTACGGCGTCTTCCAGCGCGGATCGGTCTGGCCGTCGAGCTCGATCGACGCGCCGACGGGCGTGGAAACCACGCGCAACTCGCCGGTGGTGGCGGCAGGCGTGGCCGAAGGAGTTGCCGCGGCGGTGGTCGAAGCGTCAGTCGCGGGCGGCGCGGTTGCGGTTCCCGCCGCCGGTTTTGGCGCGCGCGGAGCGGGCGCGGGTTGCGCTCTGGCAGCGCTGCTGCTCTCCGGCGCCGCGGCAGGCGCAGGTGGCGCTTCCGCGGCGCGCTGTGCGTCGCGACGTTGCTTGATCAACCATCCCGCGCCGAGGAGCAGCACGAGCGCGACCGCGCCGATGGCAATCGGCCCGGTGCGCGATGGCTTGCTCAGCGGCGGATGCGACATGGGCCGCGGCGCGACCGTTTCCTTCGGCGGCGGCGCGATGGGCTTCACGCCGATCTTCACCGGCTCGCGCCTGGGCGGACCAAGAGTACCCTGCGGTTTGGCGGGCGCGGGCGCGGCCGGCGCTTTCCCGGTCGCGGCTTTCGCTGGAGCAGCCTGCGCAACTCCCGACGATGGCTCGATGGCCATCGAACTCTGCCATGCCTTCTCCGGCGGGCCGGTGGGCAGGTCGGGACCGAGGGCGCGCATGCCGGTGGAGGTGATGCCGGCGAGCGCGTCCATTTCCTTGCGCAGCGCGCTGGTGGGCGGCGTGGAGTATGCCAGCGTTGCGTCTGCGGCCCAGTCGATGCGCTTGTAATTCTCCAGGTCGTGCACCAGGTCGGCGCCGCGCTGGTAGCGTTTCTCCTTCGTCTTGGCCAGCGCCTTGATGACGATGGCGGCAAGACCGGGGTGCAGCTCAGGGTCGTACTCGGCGGGCGGGACCGGATCTTCGGCGACGATCTTATAGATGATGGCGGTGATGCTCTCGCCCACGAAGGGCTTCTTGCCGGTGACGGACTCGTAGAGTACGACGCCGAGGCTGAACAGGTCGGAGCGGCCGTCGAGCGCCTGGCCGCGCACCTGCTCGGGCGACATGTAGCTCGGCGTTCCCAGCACCTGGCCGGCGCTGGTCATGCCGCTGCCTGTCTTGGCGATGCCGAAGTCCATGATCTTCACCACGCCTTCGGCGGTAATCATGATGTTGGCGGGCTTGATGTCGCGGTGAACGATGCCGCGGGCGTGGGCGTAGTCGAGGCCGGCGCAGACCTGCCGGGCTACGTCAACCACCTGCTCGGCGGCGAGGCGGCGCCCGCCGGCGAGGAGGGTCTGGAGGGTGCGGCCCTCGATGTACTCCATCGCCATGTAAAACAAACCTTCGTGCTCGCCCGCGTCGTAGATGGTAACGACGTTGGGATGGTTCAGAACGCCGGCGGCGCGCGCTTCCTGGCGGAAGCGCTTGAGCAGTTCCTGCGAGTCGATGCCTTCGGCATCGATGCGCATGGTCTTGAGCGCGACCGTGCGACCGATGTTGGGATCGGTGGCGCGATAGACCACGCCCATGGCGCCGCGGCCCAGCTCGGCCACGATCTCGTAGCGTCCGATCTTTCTTGCCTGAGTCGGTTGCTGTTCGTCGCCCATCGCGGCCCAAAAACCGGCAAACCCGCAAATTGTGGACTGTAATGCAGGTTCCAACAGCGGTCAACGGTCGCGGCGCGCCACGGGCGCTCGCGATGTGCGCGGCAAGAAGAGGTGGTTTCCAGGCGACCCGCTGCACGGACAAAGTCAACCGCCACAGGAACCGAGCCGGTTACCGAGGTCAGGCCGCAAAGCTGCGCCGGACGGGCAACTCCAGCGATTCAGAACGCGTCAACATGCGCAGGGTCTGCGGTACGGGGCCCGCTCCACCTCGGACATGGATGATCCAGCAGATCGTGGCGCCAGCCACTTGCGCGGGAGAGCTTGCCCCCCGGTGCGGTATTTACCGGGTGCACCACTACGCGCACCGGCTGCCGCACATGGTGATCATCCTGAAGGGCGACATTCTGCCAGCGTGCAACCAGTGCGGAAACCGGGTGCGGTTTGCGCCGTGGGCGCCCGCCGAGCCGGTGTTCAAGGACCGCGATTTCTTGCGAGCTGCCGAAGGCAAGGCAGCTCCATGACGATGGGGACAATGGGCGCAAACGACCGTTTCTTTCACGACTACGTCCGCAACAACGGCAACCTGGTCAAATCCACTTGCTCACTGTGCGGCGCGCTGGTGGGCGCCGCCGCCGATCCGTTCATCCTGCAACTGCTGGAAGAAGCGCATTCGTGCCATGCCAATGCCCAGGCAGGGTGACCCCCCGCCCCCCACCCCGGTTCAATAATTCCAAATGGTTGGCGGGCAGGTTGTCCGCAAAATATTGAGTGGCAGAGACTTGATACCGAGGTCTTAAGTCGTTTGTTTCCGCAGGCTGTCAAAGAACCAAGCCTCGCGGGTTTTTTTAACCGGCGAGGCCTTCTATTTCCAGAGTAGCAAATTGAGCAGGGGGAATGGGAAGGTTGGAGAAGTTTTTATTGTGTGTGGTTGGTGCGGGTTGCGTGGAAATTGATGCGAAACGGGGGTTGACAGGAGAACCGCAAGAACCGACGCTGCACTCCCTCGAAAACAAGTGCCGTCCCACCGGGACGCGGTTGATGCCGGCGCCGCACTCCCAGCACTCACGTGCCGGGCCAAGGAATGCCGTCGTTCGGCGACAATCGAGAAAATGCCGTGACTCCACGGCAGGAGGAAAGCACCAGGCCGAAGGAGGAACCTTGGCTGGCGTGAAGAGTCAGAGATTGCCGGTTTCGCGCTGGAGTTCGCGATAGAGGTCGCTCTTGGAGCGGCCGGTGACTTTCGCCAGTTTCTTGAGCGCAGATTTTTCGTCGAGATGCTCGTCGCGCATGATCGCGGCGAGCTGCCGGCGCAGCGATTGGTGCGCGGGCCTGGCGGCATCGGCTTCGGCGCGGGCGATGAGTAACGTAATTTCGCCCTTCACCGGCTGGCGGCGCTTGAGTGCGGAGAGGACTTCGCCGGCGGCGCCGCGGAGCAGCTCTTCGTGGACCTTGGTGAGTTCGCGCGCGATGACCACGCGGCGATCGGGGCCGAGAGTGGCGACGACGTCTTCGAGCACGTCCACGATGCGGTGCGGCGCTTCGTAGAAGGCAAGCGTTTCCGGCCGACCGGCGAGTTGCTGGAGCAGCGTGCGTCGCGCGCCGGACCGGGCGGGCAGGAAGCCGCCGAAATGGAACGCGTCTGTGGCCAATCCGCTGGCGACCAGCGCGGCGATGAGCGCCGACGGTCCGGGGACGGCGACGACGGGAAGGCCGAGCTCGATGGCGCGCTGCACCAGGCGGTATCCAGGATCGGAGACGCCCGGCGTGCCGGCGTCGGTGACCAGGGCGATGCGCTCACCGCGCTCGAGCCGGCGGCCGAGTTCGGCGGCGCGCTCGCGCTCGTTGTGCTCGTGGTAACTGATGGTGGGCGTCGAGATGCTGTAATGCGATAGGAGCCTGGCGGTGTGACGCGTGTCCTCGCAGGCGATGAGATCGGCCGAGCGGAGGACGCGAAGCGCGCGCAAGGTGATGTCCTCCAGGTTGCCGATGGGCGTGGCGACCAGGTAGAGGCCGGGCGCGAGAAAAGCGTCTTGTGTCACGCGGGGAGTGTAGCGCAGGCGAGAGTGGCGAGTACCGAGCGCCGAGTCGTGGAGGCCTCGCCGCTTCTCTTGTTTGAAAATCGAGAGTGGCCGGTGACCTTGGGTGGCGGGGATGGCGTGGGGCGGCGCCAGGGTCCTTCGGCCGCAAAGAGCGCGGCCTCAGGATGGATCCAGGGCAGGGCCAAAACTGGGCGGTCGATGGCTCCGGTGCAGGGGGACGATGAGAATTGACGCTGGTTGTGCGCGCCCCTAGAATCAGGGTTAGAGTTCAAAGCACAAGTTCTCCCAGCGAAATCGTGCCTATCTACGAATACAAGTGTAAAAAATGTGGCCATGTTTTTGAGCGGATCCAGAAGTTTTCTGATCCGCCGTCGCGGAAGTGTCCCGAGTGTGGCGGGGCGGTGGAGCAGGTGCTGTCGGCGCCGGCGGTGCAGTTCAAGGGCAGTGGCTGGTATGTGACCGACTATGCGGGCAAGGGCGTCCCCACGAAAGATGGCGGCGACGCCGGGTCTAAGACGGAGACCAAGGCAGAAGGCGACAAGACAGCGGCGGGAGCGGAAAAGCCGAGCGAGAAGCCGAAAGATGCCAAGCCCAAGCCCCACAAGAAGTAGTTACTTTCGCCTTGTACCTGCCACAATCCAGTTGATTTAGCGGGTCTGCAGACCTACGATAGCGGCATCCGCGACGGCGCTGAATTGCCCGTCGGTCCCCACCACAGGCCCGCGAAAAGCCTTGATGGACGGCGTGTTGACAGGAATTGTGGTCATCCCAGGAGTGGTGGCACTCCTGCTGCTCGTCGTCTTTACCTTCCTCTACCGGCAAAGCCGAGACGCCTACTTTCGGCACTGGCAGCTGGCGTGGGTGGCGTACTGCCTGCACTTCATCTTCCTGGCAGTGTACTTCACGCTCGAGCCCAGCCCGTACCTGCGCTGGGGCTGGACGTTCACGCTGGGCCTGACGGCGTGGGGCATCTTCCGGTCAACGCGCGTGGTGCGCCACGATACGCGTTTTCGCTGGTCGGATGCGGCGCTGGTGGCGGCGGCGGCGGTGTGGAGCACTCTGGAAGCCTTTTTGCCGCGGCTGCTGCAGCTTCGCGCCGAGGGCGCACTGCGGGTGCGCATCGAACTGGGCATAGCGGCAGTGCTGGCGGTGGCCGCGTTCCGCTTCTACCGGCACGGGCAACGGCGGGGATCGATCGGGCACCGGCTGCTGGGGATCGCGCTGGCGTTCTGGGCGTTGCTGCTGACGTCGGTGCTGTATCACGACACGATGGAGCGCTGGCTGGGCGGCATGGGACACGTGCTCGGGCCGGTGCCGCAGACGCTGCTGGCGATCGCAATGGTGATCGTCCTGTTCGAGAACGAGCGCCGCAGCGTGCAGGACAACCTGCTGGCGTTCTCGAGCCTGGAGGCCGATAGCAGCAAGATCCTGCCGCCAGGCGAGGTGGCGCCGAACCTGGAGCGGCTGCTGGAGCGGCTGATGCGGCTGCTGGGCACGCAGCGGGCGGCGATGGTGATTGCCGAGGAGTGGCGCAGCATCCTGCCGTCGGTGCAGCGCGGCTTTTCGCCGGAATTTGTAAAACAAGTGGAGAGCGACGGCTCGGCGGAATTTCTGAGCGAGACAGCGTACCGGCGCGGGGGGCTGGCGGTGTTCCGCGACTTCGAAGAGCCGGCGCCCTCGCTGCAGGAACAGACGGCGTGCTACGAGCGCATGCGCCGGCTGATGGAGCAGGAGGGCGCGCGCGGCGTGACGGCCGTGAGCCTGCAAACCCGCGAGCGCTGCTTCGGCGCGGTGCTGTTCCCTTCGTCGGAGAGCCTGGAGTTCGGCCCGTCGCAGATCCGGCTGATGCTCGGGTTGGCGATGCAGATCGGGCTGACGCTGGAGAACTACGCTCTGATGCACGACGCGCTGCGGCGCACCAAGGAGTACGAGCTGCTGACGCAGATCGGGCAGGTGATCAGTTCGCGGCTCGATCCCGATGAAGTGCTGGTCGCGATCCAGCGGGAACTGGGACAGTTGTTCGACACCAGCAACTTCTACGTCGCTTTCCTGGAAGAACAAATCGTGCGCTTCGAACTGGAGGTGCTGGATGGCGTGGTCCAGCCCAAGCGCACGCGTCCGATAACCAACGGACTGACCGAATACGTGATCCGGACGGGGCAGCCGCTGCTGATCAAGTCGGACATGGAGAAGACGCGCGCGCGGCTGAACTGCGCGGTGACGGGGCGGCCTGCCAAATGCTTCTGCGCGGTGCCGATCGTGATGCACGGCGAGACATTAAGCGGGGCTGGGGGTGGAATTGTGGGGGTGATCGGCGCGCTGAACTATGAGCGCGAATTCGTGTACAGCGAGCGCGACCTGGAGGTGATGACGACCGCCGCCGGGCAGGTGGCGGTGGCGATGGAAAACGCGCGGCTGTTCAGCGAAGAGCAGCGGCGGGCGCGCTACCTGGCGTTTCTGAACAACGTGTCAAAGACGGCCATTTCCAGCCAGGACGCGGAACAGATGCTGGCGGAAATCGTGGGCGAGATCCAGAAGAACTTCCGCTTCGATCACATTGGAATCGGCATTCTGGACTACGCGACCAAGGACATCGAGATCAAGGCGGAGGCGGGCACGACGGCGCGGGCGCTGGGCAAGCGGGTGCCGCTGGGCGCGGGCATTTTGGGGCGCGTGGCGCGCACGAACGAGATGGCGCTGGCGCAGAACTCGGGCGACGAGCGGCTGGCGTCGCTGCTGGACGACGCCAAGAGCGTGCTCTGCATTCCCATCGGATACGGCGAGTCGCTGCTGGGCGTGCTCAACGTGGAGAGCCGGCGCGAAGACGCGTTCGGGCAGCAGGAGGTGCTGATCCTGCGCACGCTGGCGGACCTGCTGGCGACGGCGCTGCACAACGCCTTCGTCTTCCAGAAGCTGCAGCAGCAATCCATCACCGACGGGCTGACGGGCATCAAGACGCGGCGGTTTTTCCTCGAGTCGCTGCAATCGGAGTGGAAGCGCGCCTCGCGTTCCGGGCGGGCGTTCAGCGTGGTGCTGGCCGACCTGGACAAGTTCAAAGAAGTGAACGATTCGCAGGGCCACCTGGAAGGGGACCTGGTGCTGGCTCGCGTGGGCCGGCTGCTGGAGCAGAATTGCCGCCAGTCGAACGTGGTGGCGCGTTACGGCGGCGACGAGTTCGTGATCCTGATGCCGGAAACCGGTCTGGAGCAGGCGCAGGTGCTGAGCGAGCGCCTGCGGCTGTGGCTGGCGACCGATCCGATGCTGAACGAACGGCACATCACGGGCAGCTTCGGCGTGGCCAGCTTCCCGCTGCACGGGGCGACGGCGGAGGAGATCCTGCGCGTGGCCGACGCGGGCATGTACGTTTCCAAGCACGGCGGCGGCAATCGCGTCTCAACCGTGGAGCAACTGGTGGATAGCGGCGGCGGACACCGGCAACTGGTGTCGGCATTCGTGGAAGGCTTCCTGCAGCGCGAGCACACCGGACCGGAGCAGATTGACGAGCTGGTGCAGCTGCTACGGAAGCTGGCGGCCAACGCCAAGCCGGAATATGCCGACGAAGTGCTGGCCGAGGCGGTGCTGTCGCTGGCGCGGGCGAGCGAGACGCGCGAGATGTTTGCCGCCGGCCATGGCGAGGCGGTGGCGCGTTACTCCGAGCTGCTGGGCCGCGCGCTCGACCTGACGCAGGAGGAGATGAAGGACCTGGTGTTTGCGGCGCGCGTGCACGACGTGGGCAAGCTGCTGATCCCGGAGCGCATCCTGAACAAGAACGCGCCACTCACGCCGGAGGAGTACTACCTGGTGAAGATCCACTCGACGCTGGGCGCGCAGATTGTGAGCGTGATCCCCGGCAGCGCGCGCATGCAGCAGATCGTGCGTCATCATCACGAGCGCTTCGACGGGACCGGGTATCCGTCGGAGCTGCGCGGCGAGAACATTCCGCTGGGCGCGCGCATCGTGGCCGCGGCGGAGGCCTACGCGCACATGATCGCGGAGCGCTCCTACGCTCCCACGCTCGGGCACGCCGAAGCCCTGGCCGAGCTGGAAAAAGCCAGCGGCACGCAGCTCGATGGCATGCTGGTGCGCACGCTGGTGCGGGAATTGAAGTCGGAGAAGGCGGCGCGGCAGGGGTACTGAAACCCGTCGTTGGTCGCTGCCCGTTGGTCGTTGGCCAAAACCACCTGTACGGGCGGCTTTGCTAACGACCAACGGGCAGCGACTAACGACGATTTAATGTTTGCGGCGGCCGGGGCGCGACGTGTGAGGCTCGGGTTCTACGTCGCGCAGCATCTTGCGCACGACTTCATCCACGACTTCGGTGGGGGTCTCCGCTTCGGCCTCGGCGTGACGGCCCTGCGCACGCTCGGGCTTGCCCTGGAGCAGCACCACGACGTGGGCGATGGCGGTGTTCGGTGTGCCAAGGCCTTCCGGAGTTTTTGCCTTGAGACCAACCGCGTCGGCGGCGATACCGAGCAACTCGGCGACGCGCTCCTGAATTTTCCCGGCGTGGGGACCGATGCGGGGTTCGGCGAGGATGAGCGTCGAATCCACGTTGGCCACAGAGTAGCCGGCGCGGCGGACGTGCTTGAGCGCTTCGGCGACGAACAGAGCGGAATCGGCGTTCTTCCACTTCGGATCGGAGGGCGGGAAGTGCCGGCCGATGTCGCCGGCGGCCACGGCGCCAAGCAGCGCGTCGGTGAGCGCGTGGAGCAGGACGTCGCCGTCGGAGTGTCCGGCGAGGCCGCGAGAGTGCCGGATGTGCACGCCGCCGATCTTGAGCGCGACGCCGCGCTTGAACTCGTGGGAATCGAAGCCGTAACCAATTCTCATGAAGAAGAACTTCCTACCGCGGATACACGCGGATGAACGCGGATTTCTTTGTTCTTATCCGCAAATGCGGGCCGCCGAAACTGCGGTTTCGGTCCGAAGTTCAAAATCAGACCGACTTCGACCGGAGTGGCACGCAGATAGTTGAGCAATTGTGCTTCGTGAGAGCGGTCAATGGAATGGGCGGTCTTGAGCTCGAGCAGCACCTTACCTTCGACTAGGAGGTCAGCCTTGAAATCACCCACGTTCTGGCCACGAAACCACACCGCGATCGCAGCCTCCTGCTGAACATTCAGCCCGGCTTCGGTCAGCGCTATGCAAAGCGCGCGACGATAGACCGATTCCAGAAACCCGTATCCGAGTTCGTTGCAGACCGAGTAAAAGGCTTCGATGATCTTGCCAGTGAGATCGGCGTATGGAAGCGTGTTTGGATCCGCGTTCATCCGCGTTCATCCGCGGCAGAGGGTTTCTTGGTCTGCCGCAAGTAAAACTCCGCCAGGTCCAGGTCCGCGGGCGTGGTGATTTTTATGTTTCGCGGTGAGCCCATGACGACGGCGACTTCGGCGCCGGCGCGCTCGACCAGGGAAGCTTCGTCGGTGCCGGTGAAGCCGTCGGACAATGCTTCGTCGAAGGCGCTCTTGAGCAGCGCGAAGCGGAAACCCTGCGGCGTCTGCGCCAGCACCACGCGCTCGCGCGGCACGGTGGCGGTGATGATGGCGCCGTCGGCGGTGCGCTCGACCTGCTTTACGGTGTCGACGGCGGGCAGGCCGGCGATGGCGGCGCCGTGTTTGGCGGCGGCGGCGATGACGCTGGAGATGATTTCGGCGTCGACGAACGGGCGGACTGCGTCGTGCACGAGCACCACATCGTCAGGCGCGGCATGGACGGCGTTGAGCGCGTTAGCGACCGATTGCTGGCGGTTGTCGCCGCCTTCGACGATGTGGACCTTCTTGCCGAGCTTTTCCTGGTCGAGGCGCGAGCGGAAGTCGGGCGCGTCAGGGCCGCGCAGCGCCACGTAGATTTCCTCGACTTGCGGCGAGGCTGCGAAGGCGCGCAGCGTGTGCACGAGGATGGGCACTCCGTTCAGCTCGGCAAACTGCTTGGGAGTCGCCGGGGCGCGGCTGGATGCGCCGGGGCGGGCTTCGGCAGCGGCCATGCGCGTGCCCCGTCCCGCGGCTGGAATGATAACGACGACCTTCATTGCAGAAGCCGCCTCCGCGGCGGCGCGGGCGAGCAGTATAGCAGCGGGCGCGAGGGCGCTGCGGCCCTCGCCTGAGCGGTTTTTTCCCGGTCGCGCGTGTTATCTTCTACGGTCTTCGAAGACGCTTCGATCGTTCCTGTGCGCATTCTCCTGATCAGCGACGTGCATTCCAATCTGGAGGCCCTGGACGCCAGCCTGGCGGCCGCCCCGGCCTACGATCGCGTGGTCAACCTGGGCGACATCGTGGGATACGGCGCCAGCCCGAACGAAGTGACGGAGCGCTCGCGGGCGCTGGGGTCGCTGCTGGTGCGCGGCAACCACGACAAGGCGTGCACCGGGCTGAGCGACCTGGAGTACTTCAATCCTGTAGCGGCGCTGGCGGCGATATGGACGCAGCAGACGCTCTCGCCCGAGAACCTGGAGTGGCTGAAGGCCATGCCGGCGGGTCCGATCCCGCTGACGGAGGCGCAGAACGGCAAGGGCGGCGGGGAAAGCCCGGCTTCGGTCTACTGCGTGCACGGTTCGCCGCTGGACGAAGACGAGTACATCATCACGGTGCGCGACGCGGTGGAAGTGATGATGCGCAGCAGCGTGAAGCTGATCTTCTTCGGGCACACGCACCTGCAGGGCGGCTTCCTGCTCGGCGCCGAGGGCGGCAGGGCCATCCGGCCGGAGTATGCGTCGAAAGACAAGGCCGAGACGGTCGAGCTGCCGCTGGATCGCGAGACCAAGTACCTGATCAATCCCGGATCTATCGGCCAGCCGCGCGACGGCGACTGGCGGGCGGCGTTCGCCGTGTTTGACACCGACCAGTATGTGGTGACGTATCACCGGGCACCGTACAACGTGGCGGGCGCGCAGAAGCGCATCCTGGACGCGAACCTGCCGGAGCGGCTGGCGACGAGATTGAAGGACGGAAGATAAGAGCGGGTCTCGAGTTTCAAGTTTGGAGTTCCGAAAAAAATCAAGGGCGTTCACAGGAAAAACAGGAAGGGCACACGAAGGGCTCATGTCGAAGCCGCCTTGGCACGCCCTTGAAACTTGAAACGCGAGACTTGAAACTGGGTTTCCCATGCCTTCCCGCATCCGCCGGCGCATCGGTCGTTCCCGCACACACGATCTGTTTGAAGCGGCGCCCGACGAGCGGCGCACCGACTGGGTGCTGGCGCATGTGGATGGCGGAGCGCGGGGAAATCCAGGCCCCGCGGGCTACGGCGTTGTGATCGAAGACGCGGCGGGCATCCGGCTGGCCGAGCTAAGCCAGTACCTGGGGCATCAGACCAACAACTTTGCCGAGTATTCCGGATTGCTGGCGGCCCTCGACTGGGCGCTGAAGGCCGGCAAGCCGGCCCTGCGCGTGCTCAGCGATTCGGAGCTGATGGTCCGGCAGATGAATGGGCAATACAGGGTAAGGTCGCCGGGCCTGAAAGAGCTCTATGATTCCGCGCGGCAGCGGGTGCGGAAGCTGGAGGCGTTTCGCATCGAGCATGTGCGCCGCGAGCAGAACCGCGATGCCGACCGGCTGGCGAACGAGGCGATGGACCGGGGGAAGGGCCATTTGTGATTGGTTGTTTGTGATTCGCGATTTGACAACCGTGACCGGGCTGCCAACCTTCGGGAGTCGTTTAGCGGGCGTGAAGTACATCGTTCGTCCGAGCGGGTACGCGCTGCTGCGCGATCGCGACGGCAATGTGGCGGTGGTGCTCACGCCGGAGGGCAACTTTCTACCCGGCGGCGGGATTGATCCGGGTGAAACGCCGGAGCAGGCGGTCGCGCGTGAGTGCGCCGAAGAGTGCGGGTTTGCGGTGCGCGTTGGGCGGCTGGTGGGAGAGGCGGTTCAGTTCGGCTGGTCGATCAAAGAGCAGGTGTTCTTCGAGAAGCGCTGCTCATTCTTCGAGGCCGAAGTTGTGGGGGCGGCTGCGAGCACGGAAGTGGACCACGAGTTGGTGTGGCTTGCGCCCGAGCGCGCGGCCAGGATCATGTATCACGAGTCGCACGGGTGGGCGATTCGCAGGGTGTAGGCGAAAATCCGCGGGCGAGGTCGCCCGCGTCCACACGGAACCGAGCTCGCCTGAAGTTCAGGAATAACATGCCGATGGGCGCGGGCCCGCCGGTACACGGCCGCAGTAGGCAGCCTGTGGTGAGGGATGGCGCCGACAGGGACGTAGCAAGCTACGTCTCTACGAAGCGGCTACTTGCTGAGTTCGCGTTTGACGGCGTCGCTGACGGCCTTGCCGTCCACGCGGGTGCCTGAGGCGGCGAACCTTGCCATGACGTTCTTCATGACGCTGCCCATGTCTTTCATGGCGGGCGGCGCGCCGCCGGCGGCCATTTCCTCGATGGCGGCCCGGACGGTGCTGGTTATTTCTTCTTCGCCGGCGGCCTTGGGCATGTAGGCCTCGATGATGCCGACCTCGGCGGCTTCCTTGTCGGCGAGGTCTTTGCGTCCGCCCCTGGTGAACTGCTCGATGGAGTCCTTGCGCTGCTTGATGAGCGTGCTGAGAAGGGCGACGCACTCTTTGTCGTCGAGCGGGGCGCGCTTGTCGATCTCCTTATTCTTGATGGCGGAGCGGACCATGCGAAGGCAGCTGAGGCGGCGCTCGTCGCGCGCCTTCATCGCGTCGGTCATGTCCTTCTGTATTTTGTCGGAGAGGCTCATGCGGGCGATTATAGAGGGCCGGCCGCGGCCGCCGGCGGGCCGCTCCCTTCCGCAGGGAGAGACACAAGAGCGGGGCGTTTCCCCTGCATGTGGTAGCTTTTTCCAGAATGCTCAAGAAGAACCGCCTTTTTACGCCCGGGCCAACGCCGCTGCTGCCGGCGGCGCAGGCGGCCATGGCGGCCGCCGATGTGCACCATCGCACCGCCGCCTTCCGCGCGCTCTACACGCGCGTGCTCGCCGACCTGAAGACGTTCGTGGGCACCAGGAACGATGTGATCGTGCTGGCCGCGTCAGGAACGGGCGCGATGGAGGCGGCCGTCACCAACCTGACCAATGCCGGCGATCGCGTGCTGGTGCTGACTGCCGGGAAATTCGGCGAGCGCTGGCGCGACCTGGGGCGCACCTACGGCTGCGAGGTGGACGTGGTCAGCGCGCCGTACGGGGCAACGTTCACGCTCGACGCGGTACGCGCGGCGCTGCAGCCGGAGACGCGCGCGATCTTTCTGCAGGCGACGGAAAGCTCCACGGGTGCTCGGCACGATGTGCGCGGCGTGGCCGAGCTGGCGCGCGGCAGCAACGCGCTGGTGGTGGTGGACGCGATCACCGGCCTGGGCACCACAGCGCTTGACGTGGATGCGTGGGGCGTGGACGTGATCATTGGCGGATCGCAGAAGGCGCTGATGCTTCCGCCGGGGCTGGCGTATTGCGGCGTGAGCGAGCGCGCCTGGCAGCGGATGGAGCAGGTCAGCCGTCCGCGGTACTACTTCGATCTGCGCAAAGAGCGCAAGGTGGCGGCCAGGGGCGAGAGCGCGTTTACGCCGGCGATTGCGCTGATCGCGGCACTGGGGGCGGCGCTGGACTACCTGCGGTCGGCGGGAGGCGGCGACCTGGCCGCGGGACGCGTTCTGCTGGTGGAGAACGCCGAAACATGTGCGGCGATGACGCGCGCAGCAGCGGGGGCGCTTGGGCTGAAGCTGTTCGCCGCATCGGCGCCGGCGGGGGCGCTGACCGCGATGGTACCGCCCGCGGGCATGGAGGCGGGCAAGATCGTGAAGGCCGTGCGCGAGCGCTTCGGCGCGGTACTGGCCGACGGCCAGGGCGAAATGAAAGGACATCTGTTCCGCGTGGCGCACATCGGGTACTACGACTACCTGGATACGATCGGAATCATCGGGGCGCTGGAGCAGGTGCTGGCGGAATTGGGTGTGAAGGTGGAGTTTGGCGCGGGCGTGGCGGCGGCGCAGCGGGCGTACTCAGAGCAGCACTTAGCACTCAGCATGCAGCACTCGGCCAAGGCTTAATCCCGCGGAGGTTGGTCGGTCACTCCACACAAATGAAAGTAGTCATCGCAGAAAAAGTTTCGCCAGCGGCGGTCGCGATTTTTCGCGAGGAGCCGGACTGGGAGATCGTCACCGCCGAGCAGCTTGACGGCAAGCTGAGCGCGCGGCTGGGCGACGCCGACGCGCTCATCGTCCGGTCGGCGGTGGACGTGAATGCGGCGCTGCTGGAGCAGGCGCCGAGGCTGCGCGTGGTCGGGCGCGCGGGCGTGGGCGTGGACAACATCGACCTGGACGCCGCCACCAAGCGCGGCATCGCGGTGATGAACACGCCGGGCGCGAACGCGGTCGCCGTGGCGGAACACACGCTCGGGCTGATGCTCGGGCTGGCGCGGCACCTGGCGCGCGCCGATGCCTCCATGCGCGGCGGCAAGTGGGAGAAGAAATCGCTCGAGGGCACCGAGCTTCGCGGAAAGACGCTGGGCATTGTGGGGCTGGGGCGGATCGGGATCGAAGTGGCGCGGCGCGCGCGCGCCTTCCAGATGGAGGTGGTGGCGCACGATCCGTTCATCGCGGTGACGGTGGCGCGCGAGATGGGCCTCAGGCTGGCGCCGCTGGATGAAATTTTTGCCGCGGCCGACTACATCACGCTGCACGTCGGGCTTACGCAGCAGACGCAGGGCATGATCAACGCCGGGACGCTGGCGCAGATGAAGCGGGGCGTGCGGCTCATCAACTGCGCGCGCGGCGAACTGGTGGATGAGGCGGCGCTGGCGGAGGCGATCAGGTCGGGGCAGGTGGCGGGCGCGGCGCTTGACGTGTTCAACGAGGAGCCGCCGAAGAACTCGCCCCTGGTGGGGCTCGGGAACGTGATCACGACGCCGCACATTGCCGGATCGACGCACGAGGCGCAGGAGGCGGTGGCCTGCCAGATCGCGATGCAGGTGCGCGAGTACCTGAAGCGGGGCGTCATCCAGAACGCCGTCAACGTGCCCTCGGTTTCGCACGACGAGTACGTGGCCATGCAGCCGTATATCGTGCTGGCGGAGCGGCTGGGCGCGCTGCTGGCGCAGGTGGGCGAGGGACAGCCGCAGGAGATCTCGGTGCGGTTTTCCGGTGCGATCGCGGAGTGGCGCACCGAGCTGATGCGCAACGCCGCCATCATGGGCGTTCTCAACCAGGCGGCGCTCTCGGAGAGAGCGAACCTGGTGAACGCCGCGACGATTGCCGGCGAGCGCGGCGTGCTGGTGCACGAGGCGGCCAAGAGCGCCACCCCGCGCGGCGGGGCAGGGAATGTCGTCTCCGTCATGCTGAAGGCGGGCGGCGAGACGCGCCTTGCCAAAGGCGCGGTGCTGCACGGCAACTCGCCGCGGCTGCTGTCGCTGGACGACATCGACATCGAGGCGCCGCTGGCGGCAAACGTGATTTTCCTGCGCAACCGCGACGTGCCCGGCGTGATCGGGCGCGTGGGCACGGTGCTGGGCGAACTGGGCGTCAACATCGCCAGCTTCTCGCTGGGACGACGGGAGCGCGCGGCGTCGTCGAGCGCGCCGGCGGAGGCGATTGCGCTGGTGCAGGTGGACGACGCCGTGCCGAATGAAGCGCTGGAGCGGCTGCGAAGGATTGAGGCGATTACCGTGGCAAGAGCGTTAAGGTTGTAACTTCCACCACAGAGACACAGGGCACAGAGAGAAAAACAACCAAGCGAAAGAAACCGGCGCGGCTGCCTGTGGGCCTTCTGTTTTTTCCTCTGTGCCGCTGTGTCTGTGGGGGATGTTTATTTCCGGCGCGCGGCAGGAAGGACCAGCTTGAGGCGGGCCTTGCCGCGCGATTTCTTCCCGCCGTGGCGGACGGTGCAGTTGGCTTCGAGTCGCGTGTGTGAGTGTCAGTACGCGCCGGGGCCAACGCCCCGAATCTCTCTCGTGTCCGTGGGCGGCACGGCCAAAGCCGTGCCCTTCCGCAATCGAGTTGCGAGCACCAGCCCTTTTCGTCAGGGTTGTGGCGTTACGTTTTCCCCGAATTTCTTTCCGAGCGCGCGCAGGTAGGCTTCGATGGTCGCGCTGTGTCCCATGATGAAGCGCGAGACGAAGCGGAAGATCGGGTTATAGACCTCGCCGTTCTCGGTGATGCTGAGCTGGGCGCCGTCAGGCGTGCGCGTGATCTCGAAGGTCCAGGTGCCGCCGAAAGGCAGCCTGGGATCGGCGATGCGCGTGACCAGGCGCGAGGGCGCCTGGCTTTCGACGATCTCGATGGGAATGTCGCCGCTGCGGCTTTTCTCGCGCCAGGCAGGATTGCCGGAGGCGGTGGTAATGGGTTCGACCGCCCGCACATCGGTGCGCCAGGCGGCGAAATTTGCGTAGTCGGTGATCGCATGCCAGATGGTTTCGGGCGATTGACGGTAGCGGGCAGTGCGCCTGGCCACGTGCGCCTGCGGCAGCAGTGAGCCGATGACAAAAACGATAACTCCTGTCGCGATCACGCCGGCCAAGCCGAAAAGAAGAACTTTCATAACACTCCCCGGCGCGTCGCGCCGTTTTCCGAGTTTTGCTGAGTTCCTCCCGGGAACTGCTATCCCGGCATGCTGCGGCGCAGGCGGCGGGTTTCAGCGAGCAACGACATGGAGTGCATGAGATTTTGCAGGGTCACGATGCCGACGAGGCGCTGGTTTTCGACGACGGGGATCAGGGTGAGGCCGCGGCCGGTAATCTTGCGGAAGGCGGAGGCGAGCGATTCGGCCCGGTCGCCTACTTCGTAGGCGCGGGTCATGGCGCTCTGCACGTACCCGTTCCCCTCGTCGCGCAGGGCCTCGAGGATACTCTGCCGCGAGATGACGCCCACCATGTCGCTGCCGCGGACGACGGGGAAATCATCCTGCAGAGAGTGCACGGCTTTTTGCAGAGCGTCTTCGAGGGTGTCGGCGGGGGAGAGCGTGGCGAAGTCGGTGAGCATGATGTCTTCCAGGCGCACGCTTTCCAGCACGGCGTGGAACATGACGCTGCGCTCCTCCATCTGCGTGCCGACGAAGAGAAAGAAGCCGAGCATCATGAGCCATGTGTTGGCCAGACCGGCGAAGATCAGGATCATGGAGAGCGCCTGGCCGAGGATGACGGCGCGGCGGGTGGCGGCGGGGTGGTTCATGCGGCGGGCGAGCAGGGCGCGAAGGATGCGTCCGCCATCGAGCGGATAGGCGGGCAGCAGGTTGAAAGCGCCGAGGAAGAAATTGACCCACACCAGGCTGCGCAACAGAGCGCGCGAGTGCACCCACGGCCGGCTCCAGAGCTGAATTTCGGGCGAGACGGCGAGCAGCACGGCGCCGGCGACAAACGCGACCAGAAGGCTGACGAGCGGGCCGGCGAGCGCCACGCGAATCTCGCGCTGCCATCGCGGGGCGCCGGCTGGACCGGCGGTGGGAGCCTCGTCCCAGTGGTCGTCGGATGCAGGGATGCCGCCGATGGGCAGCAGCACGACGGCGCGCGCGGGCAGGCGGGCGTGCAGCGCGGTCAGCAGATGTCCAAGCTCGTGCAGCAGCACCGAGCCGAGAATGATGGCGACCAGTCCAAGGCCGCGCGCCGGGCCGGTGGGGCGCGTGGAGACGGCTTCGGTGAACCAGACGAAGATCAGCAGAAAGAAGAACGTGAGGTGCAGGCGATAGTCGATGCCGGCAACGCGAAACAGCGGGATGGACCAGCTACGCATGCTGCTGAATTGATTCTATACACTTGGATGCGGAAGAGCAGTGGATCGTGGAGAGTGGACAGTGAAAGCCACGATGCGATCTTCACTGCTCACTTTCCACTATTCACTCTCCGCTTTCGCATGCGCATCATCGCCGGAAGATTTCGCAGCCGGGCCTTGCGCGCGCCGAACAGCAGCGCGGTGCGCCCTACGTCGGACCGCCTGCGCGAGACGCTGTTTGACGTGCTCACGGCCGGAAATCCTGCGGCCCTGGAAGGAACGGTGTGGCTCGATCTTTTTGCCGGATCGGGCGCCATCGGGATCGAGGCACTGAGCCGCGGCGCGCAGCGTGTGTACTTTGTCGAGTCGTCGCGCGGGGCTGCGGCGGTGATCCGAGAGAACTTGAAGGCGCTGGGCGTGGAGGAAGGCTACGAGGTCATCGAGCGGGAGGCCGATGCGGCGCTGCGCAGGCTGGGTTTGGCGGCGGCCGGGTGCGACTATTGTTTCCTCGATCCGCCGTGGCGCGACGCGGAGAGCTACGGGCAGGTGCTCGGGCTGCTGGCGCAATTGCGGCTGCTGAAGCCCGCCAGCGTGGTGATCGCCGAACACGATAAGCGCTTCGATCCAGGCGCGAAGTTCGGCGCGCTGGAGCGGACGCGCAAGCTGGAGCAGGGAGATGCGGCGCTGAGCTTCTACCGGCTGAGGTGAACTTTTTACGGCGGATGAAGGTGAATGACGCGGATCAATCAAGAGCGCAACCAGAAACGACACAAAGGACACGAGGAAGGCGACCCTCTGCGCCTGATTGGGTGTCTGCGGCGCAGCGTTTTGGCGGCGCCGCAGGTTTGGGTACAATCAGGCCGGAGCCACGCGGAGATCGCGACCGGCGGCCCGTTCGGGAGACACGGCCAACGAACCAACCATGAAGACGATTGCGCTTTCACTGCTGCTCGCCTTCCTGCCGATTCTCGGCGTCGTATACATCATCTTTTCCGGGGACACGCGGCTCAGCGATCTCACCATGACGGTGGACGGGCTGTTCACCATCATTATTCTGCTGTCGATCTCGGCCGTGTTCGGGCTGAACGCGCTGCTTGACCTGCATTCCTCCGGCCTGGTGCGCATTCCGGGGTTGAAGGCGCCGGAGATTGTCGCATCGTACACGACGCGCGACGGGCTGAAGGTGGAAAAGGGCATGGTGCGGGAGCTGAGCTTCTACGAGTCGAGCGTAGGCCAGCAGAACAAGACAATCGTGGACTTCCTGCCGGATGGCGCCAAGGCGCCGCGGCTGATCGCGTTCCTGGGCAATGTGCGCGACCAGTTGCCGGTGGGCGCGCGGCTGGCGATTACGTATCGTGCCGATCCCGAGGGCAACGTGCTGGTGGACCGGGAAAAGCTGTTTCTGTAGCGGCGGCGCCCAGCCTGCAGCACTCAGCATTCAGCCCGCGAGCTGCCTGCCAATCCTGCGAAATCCGGATCGGCCGTTTTTAGACCTGCGCTAGAATTACTCCAGTCCACATGGCCACGACCCAGGCGATCACGCATCCGGTGAGTGAAATTGTGCGGCAGGCGCCGGTCTCTCAGGCGGCCAACGGGATCTGCTACGCCACCAGCGGGCAGATCACGCTGCCGGCGCCGGACCTGGACCGCATTGTGGCGGCGGTGCCGCGGCCGATTGCGGCGGCGCTGGAGCGCAAGGCCTACTACTTTGTTCCGCTCACGGTGAACCAGGGCGACGACACGGTGATCGCCGACCGCTACGACGTGGCGCTGAGCGACCAGGCGGTGTGCCACCGCAACATCAGCATGGGCGATTCGCAGTGCGTGTTCATCTCCACGCGGCTGATGGAAGACCGCTTCTCGGTGGCCTTCGAGTTCTACATCAACGTGGGGCACGCGTTCGTGGAGCGTGCCGGCGTGAGCGACGCGTTTGCCGACCTGGCGTGGCGGCAGGTGGAAGAACGAGTGCGCGGCGAGAGCAGCCTGGACGCCTACGAGCTGCGCAAGCTGGCGACGGCGGCCAACGGCGACACGGAGCGCGCCAAGCACGACTACCTGGAAGCGGCGTTTTCCGACGCGATCGCGATTTATCTGCTCTCCATGTGCCTGGACGTGGACTATTACGACCTGCGCGAGCGTGACTATCCGCTGCTGGCGCCGGCGGCGCTGGCCGAGCGCCTGCGCAAGGTCAACGAGCTGTTCCCGCCCAACTCCGGCTTCGAGTTCGCGATCTACAACAAGCGAAGGGGCTAGTTGCCCGTTGTTCGATTCCCGTTTCCCGAAGAATCAATATCCTTGCGACTAGCGAGTGGTGTTTGCGAAGTCATACGTGAGGTTCACGGTGTGGGCAACGTCGTCGCGCGTAAGGATCAGATTCTTTTCCGGAGTTGAGCCGCGCGGCAGCAGATCGGCGTTCTGGCGAAAGAAATATTCTGCAAGTCGATGATTGTAGACGTCGCCCGGGCGGAGGAGCAGGCGTCTCCTGAGGGTTGCAGCCAGCTCAGGCGCGATTCCCGTCAGGTCCACGTTGCGAACCGTGTATTGAGGGCCCTCATCGAGGTCAATCAGCAGGTCAATGGTCCCGCCTGCATCGTTGACCTGCGTGTCAGGCACGCTAGTGAAGTTAATGTAGCCCAACTCACCATACGCGCGCCGCAGGTTGTCCAGTCCGGCCACGATCTTGCTGCGCGCAAAGATGTCGCCAGTTTGAATCGGTATCAGGCGCCGCAGGGCCTGGACGTCGACGTGGGCTCCGCGAAATTCGAGATTGCGCAAGCGATACTGCTTTCCGGCTCGCACTTCGAAGCTGACGTCGAAGATGTGTGTGCCGCCCACGTCAGTGATCGGCTGCACCGTGGCGGGTGCCGCGACCTTGAAATAGCCATGGTCCTGCCAGAACGCCATCGCTCGTTGTTCAAGTTCGGTCTTCCAGTCCGGCCCGTAAAGGTCGGCGGACTTCAACTGCGCGGTGAGACGGCTAGTTTCCTCGGCGGGAAGCTGCACGTCCCCGGTATAGGCGACGTTCCGAATGGCAATGCCGGCCGCTGTCTGCGCCCGCGGATAGTTCGCGGTGCTAAGCAGCAAGGTGATGCAAACAGCCAATGCCATGGCGAAATTGTAGCTCTACAATCCACTTGAAACTGGAAACTAGAAACTGGAAACTGCTCTCGTGATTGCCCACCTGCGCGGACGGCTGCTTTCCAAGAATCCCAACCAGGCTGTGATCGAGACGCGCGACGGCGTGGGCTACGACCTCACCATCAGCGTGCCGACATTTGCCGAACTGCCCGACGCAGGGAGCGAGGTGGCGCTGCACGTCTACACGCATGTGCGCGACGATGCCATTGCGCTGTTCGGGTTCCTGCGCGAGCGCGAGAAGCAGCTGTTCACCAGGCTGCTGGCGGTGAGCGGCATCGGTCCGAAACTGGCGATCACCATCCTGAGCGGGATGCCGAGCGACGCGATGGTTGGGGCCATCCGCGGCGGCGACGTGGCGCGGCTGACGCGCATTCCGGGAATCGGCCGGAAGACGGCCGAGCGCATGGTGCTGGAGCTGCGCGACAAGCTGGAGGCGTTCGGAGCGGCGCCGGCCGCGGCCGCGGCTTCACCCACGGAAGAAGACGTGATCTCGGCCCTGGTCAACCTGGGATATCAGCGCGGGGCGGCGGAGCGGGCGCTGGCGGCGGCGGCGCGCAACGGCGGCGCGAAGAGCTTCGAGGCGCTGTTCCGCGATTCGCTGGCGCAGCTTTCGAAATAAGCAGTGAATAGCGGCCAGTGGACAGTGGATAGGGGACAGCAAAAACATTGCGCGTGACGAGCGGGACAGAGGAGGCGCGCATGCGTAGAACGAATGCGGTGCTGGCGGCGGTGCTCTTAATTGCGGGCAGCGGGTGGGCACAGGAGAAGAAGTCCGAGAAGCCGGCGCCGCGGGCATCGCGATTCGGTGCGAAGATGACGACCGAGGCAGCGATCAAAGATTTGTACGAGCGCTGGGCGACGGCCTTCCGCGCTCGCGACATTGAAGCGATCATGGCGATGTATGCCCGAGGCGACGACGTGGTGGCGTACGACATTGTGGCGCCGCTCGAGTACAAGGGGGCGGCTGCGTATCGCAAGGACTACGAGGAGTTCCTGGGCATGTTCACCGGGCCGATCGAGGTGGAGTTTCGCGAAATGCGCGTCGTGGCCAGCGGCGATGTCGGCTTCGTTCATGCCCTGGAACGGATCTCCGGGACGATGAAGAACGGCCAGAAGATGGACCTGTGGCTGCGCGCCACCAGCGGCGTGCGCAAGTACGACGGCAAGTGGCTGATCGTGCACGATCACATCTCTGTGCCGGCGGACATGGAAACCGGCAAGGCGATGATGGATTTAAAGCCGTGAGGAAGGTGTGAGAGCTCCCGACGTTCTTGCCGGCGTGAAGGGCAGACGTAGCAAGCTACGTCTCTACGGGTTCGTCGCGGTCCTGCTCGCCGCGCTTGCTGTGCGGGCCGCCGACAAGAAGAAGCAGGCGACCTTCGTTCGGCTGGCGGGCAAAGAAGCGACGCTGGGGGACGTGCCGGTGGTGGTGGCGCGGCAGCCGTGCGGGAACTGG
This sequence comes from Terriglobales bacterium, assembly GCA_035651995.1. Lineage (NCBI taxonomy): Bacteria > Pseudomonadati > Acidobacteriota > Terriglobia > Terriglobales > Terriglobales bacterium. The sequence continues at coordinate 337,463 of DASRER010000020.1, forward strand.
AGCTGGGCGGCGGCGCTGGAGACGTCTTTGCGCATGCAGGGCGCCCCGATCGCTCAGACCTACTGGATCCTGAAGGTGAACCGCGGCGAAGTATGCGAGGCGCGCGCCGGCGACTTCGACGAACTGGCAAGAGTCCTCGAGTCCGATTACTACGTGCTCGATGACGGCAGCAAGGTGCGGCTGAAGGTCGACTACCGGCCCGGACCGCCGACCGCGCCTGAGCTGGTCATCGCCTCGGTGCTGCGCAAGGCGCCGATGATGCTGGAGTGGCGCGACCGCACGTATCTGCTTACCGGCGTGGTGTATGACGAGTACATCGCGCCCAACGGCGGGCGCTTCTATGAACTGCGCGAGTTGCGCCTGCTCGACACGACGATTGATCCAGCGGCGAAGCCCGCGGCGCCGGCCGGTCCGCCGCCTTCGCGCATCGAGCGGCGGCGCGACCAGGATGAAGACGCGCCCAGGCCGTCCGCCGATCCCCGGCTCGTGACCTTTGTGAAGGGACGCGACGATCCCGGCGAGATTGGCGGGACGTTCCAGGTCACGGTCGTGCGCTAATCGGGTCATTGAGAAATCGCGGAATCGGGTAAAGTCCACGAGATTCTCGTGCCCCTAAGACATCTTCTGATTTCTATCTGCTGACCAAGTGATCGTCACCTCGTCGTGCAAACAGGCTTTTTGACGCGCGCCTCGCTTGATCGGTCCAACGGTGAGAATCCGCGCGGGAGTTTTCGAACCTTACTTCTTCCCCTTGCCGCGAGACTGCGGCTGAGCCGGCGCTGTCGTCGGTGGCGGCGCAGTGCCGCCAACTGGTGTGGGCGGTTCGGTGACGATTTTTTCCAGCAGCTTGGGCGGGAACTCGGCCCGCAGCACGGCGCTTTCCTTCTGCTGCTCGACTTTGAGGCTGTCAAACAGCGCCTTCACGTCGGGATCGCTGCCGCGGGTTTCCGAGCCGGATTCGAGCGCGCGCAGCATGCTCAGCCAGGCGCCGGCGTTATCGGCGATCCGGCGGGCGTGCGCTTCGTCGGGCGCCAGGGCCTCGACCTTCAATTCGACCTTGCCGGTAAAGCGCAGCGAGCCGACCACCACCGAACCGGCGGCGAGATCGCCGAGCAGCGAAGAGATGCGAATGCCGCTCATGGCGGGCGTTGGCGCCGACCGGCCCGAATCGGGGGCCACACGCGCGATCAGCCACGCCAGCGCCGCGAAGGGCACGCGGCGGTAGTGGCCGGCCAGCAGCGGCGGACCGGCGAAGGGCAGGGCGACGCTGCGGTAGTGGTCAATGATCTGGTGAATGGCGTCGAAGCTTACGGTGTTGGAGGCGGTGGCCAGGTTCGGCCCGAGGATGGCGAAGCGAACCGTGCGCCCTTCGTGCGGGATGCTGAGGACTTCGATTCCGCGGTAGCGTTCGCTGCCGGAAGAGCGCGGACGAAAGTAGCGAAAGATGCGGTCGGCATCAAAGCGGCCTTCGAATACTTCGGAGTAGCGCGGATAGTCGGCGTCAGGATTGGGTGGCGCGCCCGGCGCCGGGGGCCGCGAGGCGTGAACCGCGAAGGCGGTCTGGTCGAGGTCGCGCTCGAACTGGAAGCCGGTCTGGCGGACGAAGTCCTCGTACCCAGGCTCGCGCGTGACCGCGCCCATGTGCGAGAACACGCCGCCGCGGCGCAGCGAAGCAACGTCGACGTAAAGGATGGCGTCGGCGTCGGGCAGCAGGCGGGCGGCCTCGGGCGGGCCGGCACGGCGCAGCACGAAGAAGACGGCGGCCGCCAGCAAGAGCACCACGACAACCAGGATGGGAATAGCGCGGCGGCGCATGCGAGGGAATTGTCGCATGACGGCCGGTGCGGAGGGCGAAGCCGGAATCTGCGAGGGTGAAACTGGCGAAATCCGGACGATTTGGGTAAGATTTCAAGCCGGGCGAGGGCATTTGCCGGCGCCTGTCCGCGGATTACCCGGTGTGCGGTCGGGGCCGGGGCGGGAGAGGTATTTCCAGCGGTGGTTCTCTTGCAAGCCAAGTACCGTTGTGCTAACCTTTATCCTTTATCCCGTGGAGCGGGAAGGGATTAGCTGGCGTAGCTCAGCTGGTAGAGCATCTGATTTGTAATCAGAGGGTCGGGGGTTCGAATCCCTTCGCCAGCTCCAGAAAAAAGGTGATCGGGGTTTCGCGCGCCCGCGTGGCGCGTGCGACAGAAAGCCGCGGCAGCAACGCAGTCCTTCAATCAACCAAATCCACGCCTCCTACGGAATGTGGTCAACGAAATCCTGGTGCGCCAGTATGCTCCGGCACGTTTTCGTCTTGTGATTGAAAGCAGCGTCGCGCTTGTGGAAACCCAACTACAAGGAACGGGTGGAGCCGAGGACGCGCCCTGGGATAGCGCGCGCCGCAGGCGAGGGCGCAGCAGCGAAGCGTTGCGGAGCCTTAGAGAAAAGGACAGGTGGCCGAGTGGTTAATGGCAGCAGACTGTAAATCTGCCGCTCCTTGCGAGCTACGGAGGTTCGAATCCTCCCCTGTCCACCAGGTGTGATGTGAATCGTTTTTTTTGTGGCGATGGCGGTGTACGCGGCCCTGGCGGTTTTCGAGCTGCTGGTGATTCAGGATACGAAGCTGCGGCTGGTAGCGCTGGCCATCCTGGCAATGTTCGCGGTGAAAACAATGCTGCATCGCCGCGACACGATGAATCCTGAGCGAAGCGCGGAGAACGCGCCCAGGGAGTAGCGGCGAGAAGAGTTTCAAGCCGATGTAGCTCGGCTGGTAGAGCACTCCCTTGGTAAGGGTCGCCGCAGGGACGTTGCGGCGACTAAAGAATGAAGATGTCACCAGTTCTGGTTTTGGATCCTGGTCATCGGCTCCAGAGCCCAGGGAGTGAACAGAGTTCGAGCCGATGTAGCTCAGTTGGTAGAGCACTCCCTTGGTAAGGGAGAGGTCACCAGTTCAATCCTGGTCATCGGCTCCAGAGTATTGAAGCGGCTGGAGTGCGGTAGGGCGGCAAGGGCGGGAGTAACTCAGTGGTAGAGTCACAGCCTTCCAAGCTGTTGGTCGCGGGTTCGATTCCCGTCTCCCGCTCCAGAGATTTGGTGGCATGAGCGGCACCCGGTTCGTTCAGGCGCAGATCAAGATCGAGCGGCCGCAGGAATTTGAGCAGTTGCGCGGCGCGGTGGAGAGGGTCTTCGCGTCTCGCGCGGGGCAGTTCCTGGGGGAGCTGCGCAGCCGCGGGTTGCGCGTGCGCGAGTGGGAGAAGTTGCTCGCCGCCCGGGTGCTGGAGGCGCTCGACCCGGCGCTGGCGTCGGGGCAATCGGCGCAGGCGCTGTACGCGGCGCTGACGGTGAGCGACCAGGCGCAGATGCGCGAGTTTTATTTGACGCGGCTGGAGCAGGTTGAGCCGAAGTTGCGCGAGAAGTTCGCGCGGTTGTTTGAAACGTATTAGTTCACGAGATGCGCGTCCGCAGGGACGCCTGAAGCAGAGGAAGGGCAATGGCCAAAGAAAAATTTGATCGCAGCAAGCCGCACGTGAACGTGGGGACGATCGGGCACATCGACCACGGCAAGACGACGCTCACGGCGGCGATCACCAAGGTGCTGTCGAAGCACAACCCGAAGATCCAGTTCCGGTCG